>NZ_JBGUAU010000013.1:0-176324 GCF_041820985.1 Evansella sp. AB-rgal1 | reverse complement strand
CCCCATGCTGGGCGCACCAAAAACTGCCAAGTTATCACAACTTGGCAGTACTACTTCTATTAAACTAGCACTATTTTTAAACTAAATCACACGCTGCTGCAGGCATCCAATGCTCATCCTGGCCATCCCACTTCACATTGCATCCAATAGGATTCGTTAGTGGAACACTGATCTTTTTACCAGCAACATGCTCCGATAAAGCGCTTTCTAAATCGTTCACTGTAATCTTACTTGCATCTCGAGGGTTATCCACTCCACGCCCTGTGTACACAAGCTTACGATCCTTATCAAATACATAAAAATGTGGAGTACGTAACGCACCATACGCCTTCGCAACTTCTTGAGACTCATCTCTTACATACGTCCACGGAAACTTTTGCTCCGCCATTCGTTCTACCATATGCTCAAACGAATCATGTTCGTATGTATTTTTGCTGTTTGAATTAATGCCAACAAACTGAACCCCTTTGTCCGCGAATTTCTCTACTGTTTGCCGCGTAACTTCATCGGAACCTGTTACAAACGGACAATGATTGCATGTGAAAAACACAACTAACGTTTCTGCATCAGAAAAATTCTCCAAGGAGTACGTCTTCCCATCCGTTGCTGGAAGAGAAAAACTCGGAGCTTGCTCACCTAACTGTAAAGTAAATGTCATGTCCATATTCCTCCTATATTGTGTTTGTGTTTCATCTAATAGTGTACCAATATTTTGTTCGAAGATAAACAATAGTCAGTATATTGGTGGCTAATTCAAGTGAAATTATTCGATTATCCGAACCTTGTATCTAGAAATTTGTAGTAATTCCATTTATTAGGTCCGAGAATAGCTAGCTAAGTCTAGCTAAGTAACTTCTCTAAGAAAATCGAATGAGTATTTTCCGATAGGTTAGCTAATCTTCAAATTGAGGGGGAAAATCATGTATTTGGATAATAAAATCATTTAATTTGAACAAGAAATCATGTGAACTCATACATAAATCATGTAATTTCAGTCAAATGGGATCTGAAGTCACAATTCCTTCACATCTTTGCAACAGAACGTTCACATATGTGATGAGTTTCACATACTTTTTCATTATATACTATGAGTGAAGATAGTTAGTGATCACTCACACACATAACAAACCCAAAAGAGTTTGTTCCGCATCACAGAAGCTATTATATAACTTATTAATTTACTGATGATTGATTACAGACAATCTTCCAATAAATCAAACCCTACGAGGAGGAACTTATTATGTTTATGAATTTCTTAAGAAACAATGTATACGCTGCTGGAGCTTTAACGTTATTACGTATCTATCTTGGATGGTCTTGGATGACTGCAGGTTGGGGCAAAGTAACTGGTGATTTTAGTGCTGCTGGATATTTAAACGGAGTAGTTGCTAACGAAACAGTAATGAACACTTACCCAACATATCACGCGTTTATCGAAACTTTCGCACTCCCAAACGCAGGAGTATTTAGCTTCATGGTTGCTTGGGGCGAGTTACTAGTTGGAATTGGTTTGATTCTTGGAGTATTAACAACAGCGGCAGCATTCTTCGGAATTATGATGAACTTTGCTTTCATGTTTGCAGGAACTGTATCTACTAACCCTTGGATGATTCTTTTAACAATTTTCATCCTAGCTGCTGGCTACAACGCTGGTAAATTTGGTGGAGACCGCTACGTATTACCTTATATCAACACAGTAGTTTTCAAAGGAAAATTTGTTAAAGCTACAGCGTAAGCATCATAGGTAATAAACAACAAAAAGAAAGAGCACCTTTTCTCCCCCTTGAGAAGGTGCTTTTTCGCAGGAAGCAGTGGGGACGGTTCTTCCTGCTTCTGTTTAGAATGACTATAAAAAGAAGCAAAGAGAACCGTCCCCAATGCTTCCCCCATGCTAACTCATCGCTTGCTGAACATGTTTTTTCCTCTTTTCTTAGCATCGTACAACGCTTCATCTGCTACTTTAATTAAAGTATCTATTTCTTCTCCGTCCTTTGGATACATCGCTATTCCTATACTACAAGTGACATAGTAAGTTACACCGCTATATTCCCAGGGCTTTTCAGCTTCTTCTAATATGCGTTGTGCTACTGATGTTACCTCTGCCTCTGACTCGATATGTTCTAATAAAACATTAAATTCATCTCCACCTATTCTTGCAATTAAATCTGTTTCCCTCAAACAGTTTTTCAACCGGAAAGCAAAGGATTTCAGAAAAACATCCCCTGCATCGTGACCTAATTCATCATTAATTGGTTTAAAATTATCACAATCTAAATACATAATTGCTACCTGTGTTCCATTTTTTCTTGCATGTACCATTGCTTTTTTTAACCGATTGGAGAACATACTTCTATTGGGAAGTTCCGTTAGAGCATCATGATAGGCCATATAATGTATCTTTTCCTCATATTTTTTCCTAGCTGTAATATCTTCTCCAACAAATAGAATACTCTCGATCTTATTATCTGTATCAAAAATAGGAATCATATCATATCTTAGCCACACAGTGTTCCGGTAAGCATGGTAAAAACGTGCCTCTTCCGAACGAATGGTTTGCACATTTTTAATTCTGTTAAAGGAATCTATCAATTTCTGTTCATCCTCATGATAAACGAACTGCTTTAAATGCTTATCCAAAAAATCACTTGGATTAATACGCAAAACCCTCTTGTGAGATGGGGATGCGTAAACAACTTTCCCTTCAGTTGTTAGTAGTTGGATAATATCTGTAGAGTTTTCTGCAATAAGTCGATAGAGCTCTTCACTTCTTTTTAAATCCTTTTCTAACTGCTTTCGCTCCGTTATATCTCTTACAATGGAATGAATCGCTTGCTTTCCTTTGTAGTGTATCAATATCGTAGTTACTTCCACATCGATTGATTTTCCATTAATCGTAATAATTTGCTCCTCGTCCTTCACAACCTTCTTTTCCTTTAACAACTGTTCGTTCCTCTCACGTACTTTTTTCTTATAAGAAATTGTAGAAAAATCATATATGGATTTTCCAAATAGTTGTTCTAATCCACTAGCCTCTAATAATCGAACAGCTGCTGTATTACAATATTGAATAAAACCATCCTGATGAATAAAAATAGGATCAGGTGATTGATTTACTAAATCACTATAGCGCTCTTCACTCTCTTTAATCGCTTCATACATTCTTTTTTCAACGGTAATATCTCGGGCAATACCATAAATCCCAACAACATCATTATCAACAAAAATCGGAATGTTTTTTACTAAGCATTGTACATGGGGGCCCTCTTTATGGATAATAGTCAGTTCATACTTTTGCTGTTCCCCTCTGATCGCCCCTTTGAAGCGTGCTATTGACTTGTCTTTATCTTTTTCGGCGATAATATCAAGAAATGTCTTAAACAATAGCTCCTCTACTTTGTATCCTGAAATTACTTCTCCAGCCTTATTAAGGGTAAGAAAATTCCCCTCTAAATCCAAGGAAAATATCGCATCCGAATTCAGCTGTACTAGAGATTCATACCTTTGTTCGTTTACTTTTAGTTTCACTAATTCTTTTTTACGCTCGGTTATATCTCTTGTAACAGCGATAATATAATCAACCTCTCCGCTTTCAGCAAAAATCGGAGTAAGCATTGTTTCTCCAACGAAGCCATTCATGCTGTCGTCTTCATATTGAATCTGCGTTTTCCTCTGGGTTACCTCCATATATCTCTCTTTTAAAAAACTGGCAATTTCTCCAGGTATTGCACTACTTATTTCTTTATTCAGATCACTTTTGGACAATCCTGCCAACTGCATTCCCGCTTGATTCATCATTACATAGTAAAATGAATTATTCATTACTCGCATTACAAAAATTGCATCTCTAAAACAATCAATAAATGTTACAAAATCTTCTTTGTTTTTTTCAAAAAGTTTATTAAGCATATCGTATTTCTCCTAACGAATGACAAAGAATAATAACAAAACAATAACACAATACTTAATAGTACCTGTTCCTATATACAAGATTTGTGTTAGAATTAAGACATATTAACACAAATTCCGATATTTTTTTGCAAAGTGGTGGCGACTTACATGTATAGCAAACTTAGAGCTATTTCTATAAATAAAGTATTAGTATTATCTATCTATTTCGTTCTTATCGTTTCCCTTATTCTTTATTTACATTCTATTGCACACGAGTTACTTCAATACAATGGCCTACTCTCAAGTCTTTTACAAATAGGCTTTATTCTTTATATAGATAGGTAAAGGTTTGAAGTTATCTCCCCCTTTTCCCCCTGTTCACACCGTACATGAGACTTTCACCTCATACGGCGTTCCAACTAATCCATTTAATTTAGTCATAGATACATTTGAAACAACTGTATCTCAGCGTCTTCCGTTTTAATAAGTCGGTGCCACCCTTGGGTGGTAAACCTCTATTAGTCTTACAAGAACCTTATTATTCGATAAAGAGTCGTCTTACATGATTAAATGAAACTTCATTAGTCTAGTGGCTATCCCTCCGTGTGGATTAGACATTTCATAGGTACTGTGCCACCACTTTCACTAATATAAAAACAAGTTATTTCATAGCTAATATCACTATGTTTTTCCTTGTTACCGTTTCTCAGGGAGTAAGCCCTCCACGTCATCAGCTTACAACGTTGAGTTATATCTATTATGAAATAAACTTAGGTGCTTCCTATAAGCCTGTTAGCATTCATACGCCTGTAACATATCATGGATTTTCATATTAGCAAGTCTTACTCATCCACAGCTAACCTCACATTTGGTGATATACACATTTCTATGTATTGGAGGTATAGACCCGTACCTTCAGAAGTTTGTCAGCAAAACCCTTATTTTTGTGGGATTTAATGCATTCTCACCATATTTATTCAACACAAGCATCATGATTTACACCACCTTCGCAGGTAGGTTTTCGTCAGCCGAACTGTTACGGTAAATTCTCACGCCTTTTCACCGAGCTTATAACACTAGCATTCTTACTAAATTAAGTGCTATTCGACTAAGAGAGAGCCCTTCGGGACGTTACTCCTTCATTTGACTCTTCAATATAACCCTTCAACTCCCCGAAGGGGAATTGTCTACCTTTTACCTGAGTAATGTGACCATTCTCAATTTGGGGTAGAAACATTTCGCACTGTTATTCTCCCCGTTTCTATATATCATATTATCAATAAATAAAAGACTGAAACAAACGCTCCACGATCTGGCATTGAGAGAATCAACGTTAACCTCTATTCTCGATAGCATGGAAGATGGCGTTATCGCTTGTGATCGCAATGGGAAAGTCACGTTCATGAATCAAGCATATCGTGACATAATCGGAGAGAATGACAATGATCTATCAATCGGTCTTTTGAATAAAACATTGCAAGGACAACATGTAGACAAGGAAACATATCCTATTAAGAACTCAGCAAATGACATTACATTAATCAAAACGAATGGCAAGCAAATTCGTGGAAAAAGTGATGAAACACTCGGTGCACTTCTCGTTGCAAAAAATATTACAAAAGAAGAACAGATTAAAAAAGCATTACAGGAAAGTGAGCAACGTTATCGTACTTTAGTGGATTTAGCTCCTATTTCCATTTTTGTAAAAATGGACGATACATTAGCGTATATTAACCAATTTGGTGCAGAAATGATAGGGGCTAACGATCCGAAAGAAATTATAGGTCGACCATCTTCTGACTTTATCCCACCAGAACTTCGTCATCTTGTGGATACTAGAACCAAAACTATCTTGGATAATCGTGTTTCATTGCAACCATACGAAACAAAATTACTTCGCTTAGATGGGAAAACAGTAGATGTACAAGCAAACTCAACAAAGATTATGTATAAAGGAAAAGAAGCTATTTTAGGAATGAATATGGATATAACAGATAAAAAAATATCCGACGAGAAAATTATTCATATGGCTTTTCACGATCCTCTAACAGACTTACCAAATAGAAGATATTTCACCCAGCTGCTTACACAACGAATAATACAAGTACAGCGAAATACTACATTCGGTATATACTGCTTAGACTTAGACAACTTTAAGCACATCAACGACTGGTTAAATCATTCGAATGGAGATAAAATTATTCGTGAAGTCTCGATGCGGCTAAAATTATGTGTAGATAAGGAAACGGTTGTCGCACGTGTTTCTGGCGATGAATTTATGATCATGCCACCAGTTGAAACGGATGAATCTTACTTGAAAAAGCTAGCAATGAAGATACTAACTGCCATTTCTAAACCGTTTATTATTGAAGGGATTGAATGTCATGTAACTTCAAGTATAGGCATTAGTATGTATCCTAACCAAGGAGTTACTGCCGATACTTTAGTAAAAAATGCGGCTATCGCAATGTTTTCAACCAAAATCAACGGGAAGAATTCCTATACTTTTTTTCATCAAGAATTACAGGATCAATTGACCATAAAAAGAGAAATGGAATTGGATTTACAAAAAGCACTAAAGCAAAATGAATTTACATTATATTTTCAGCCACAAATTAATACAAAGACGAACACCTTATTTGGTGTGGAGGCACTTATACGTTGGCAGCATCCTAGAAATGGGCTTGTATCACCTAATGAGTTTATTCCCATCGCAGAAGAAAGCGGTTTCATTGTTTTTATCGATGAATGGGTCTTACGAGAAGCATGTAAACAAATTAAAAAGTGGAACGAAATATTCGGTTTCCTAATCACTGTCAAGGTGAATTTGTCTGCAAAGCAATTTTACCAAAGAGACTTAGTTAGTCTTGTCTCTAAGGTATTAACAAGCAATTCTCTTCCTCCTTCATGTTTGGAATTGGAAATCACAGAAAGTACGATGATGAAAGACAAAAATAAAGCATTGAGTACACTATTACAGCTTAATCAATTAGGAGTAAAATTATCGCTTGATGATTTCGGAACAGGCTTTTCTTCTTTAAGCTATATAAAAGACTTTCCAATCGATACAATTAAAATAGACCGCTCTTTTATTCATAACATATTTAAAGATACTAAAAGCCAAGCAATCGTTAAAACAATTATTAACCTTGCACATAGTTTAAAGTTACAAGTTATTGCTGAAGGAATAGAAACCGAAGAACAAGCTCAATTTCTACAAAAACATAGCTGCCACCTACTCCAGGGGTTTCTATATAGTAAACCAATACCAGTGGAGGAATTAGAACCATTTATAAAACAAAGCAAAACTTAGAAGCAGTGGGGACGGTTCTCTCTGCTTCTTTTTAGAATGATTATAATTAGAAGCACGCGAACCGTCCCCACTGCTTCCTTCTAGAGTAATTATAAAAAGAAGCACGAGAACCGTCCCCGTGCTTCCGATTATTTACTTTATGATTCTTGTTCTTACATTAACTATTGTTACAAATACACCAAGTAGCAGAACAACAAATCCAATGAAAATCATTGTAAAACTATTGGTTGCTGTTTCTGGTAATTTATCGTCAGAATGTTTGTTTGTATCTTTTTTCCCTTTTTCAGTACCTTTACCACCCTTACCATCTTTCTCCTTGTCTTCCTTGGAAACTGGAGGCTCTGGATTGTCCTTACCTTCTCCTCCTTCACCCGGTTGTTCAGGTTTTTCTGGAGTGACCACTGTTGGTGGATCTTGATCATCTTCATCATCTCCAGGTTTTGTTGGCTCTGGATTCGGTTCTGGACTTGGTCCTGGATTTGGCTCTGGACTTGGTTCTGGCGCAGCCACTTCAAACACTGCAAAAGTGCTAAAATGCCTCGTTGTACCAGTTACGAAGAGACCATCTTCAGAAATGTCTCCTCCATACACATGTCCATTTGCGTCTTCAGAAATCCACTCTTGCCCATTAAAATAACGAATTTCCACACTAGCATCTTCTGTTATTGGTGTAGCTAATGTAAAAGTCAAAGTAATCGGTTCTTCAAAATGAGACAATACAGTGTCTCCTTGTTTTATTTCAAAGCGATATACTTTACTTAGGGCTCCATCTACAACTTCCTCAGTTTGCTCTTCTATTGTAAAGATAACGCCCTCTTCTCCTGTGAATAGAGATACTGGAAGAGAAATCTTCACATCTTCTTTTTGTAAAACTAAAATAGCATTTTTACTAATAAGTTGAGCAATTTGAGATGCAGTGAAGAAAACTGCATTACGTTCTACTTCTCCATCAACAAAGTCTACTTCTACATCTGTACCTTCCACTACATCACTGAAATCTGCCTCGATCACTTTAGTATCTGCTGGTATTTCTGGTAGTGTAGGTGTTTCTGGTCGTTCGATTAGTACAATATCATGTGAATGACGTAATTTTAAGATATTTCGGTTTGAATGGTACGAACCTACCCCAGTCACAGTAACAATATCTCCTACTTTGTACATGTGTGTAAATTCAGAGCCTTTATACGATGTTTGGCTATCAATTCGAACCGTAAATTCAACTCCATTTTTCTCCAAAATAAATTCAATATTGTCAAAGTTATCAGGTGATTTTATTTCGATGATTTCAGCTTCATCCACAAACAATAATTCACCTTGAGCATCAGCTATGTCACTCACAATAGAAATTTCTTTTGCATCAGGCACAACTACTTTACCGACCACCTCAACAGTTTCTATATTAGATAGCTGGAACTCCCCTTGGTAAGAACTAGTTCTACCAGTAACTACAACTACGTCCCCTGGTTTCACATCAGTACTTCCTTGGAAAACATAAATTCCAGCAGTTTCATCTTGCATATAGAAGCCTTTGCTTCCCCATCCGCCGCTAGTTGTTGTAACGACTGCACGGACTGTTACATCCTGGCCAGTTCCACCTTCACGAACAGCTTCGAGCGTTGTATAAGAAATTGTAACATGCTCTACAATATCAGATGCCATACGTGGCTTTAATTGCATTGTTCCATTAAATTCTGCAACAACCCCAACTACATCAACCACATCACCGTTTTCAAACTCAAAGCCAGAGAATGCTAAACCTGAACGGTTATCCACTCGAACGAGAGCAGATTCATTCTCAAGTGTTGCTATGAATTCAAAGGTTCCAAAATTATTTACTTGTTCTAGCTCAGAGATTGTTACTCCCTCTAGCTTCACAAGTTGTCCTTCATAATTCTTCGTCAATTCTGCCGGTGATAAAAGATTAGCTGAAGGTAATGTAGCTCCTTGGCTTAAAACTTCAATGTTCGTTGGACTACTCAATTGTATTTCGTTATTAAATTGACCTCTTATTGCTGTAATTCTCACAACATCTCCCATTTCCACATCGTGTGCATTTTGGAAAACGTAAATTCCAGCAGTCTCATCTTGAATATAAAAGCCTCTGCTTCCCCATACTCCTGGAGTGGATGTAACAACACCTTCTACTGTTACCTCAGACCCATTTTCCAAGGAACGTGCCTCTGCTATTGAAACCGCTCCATGATCCACAGGTGGTGCAGCTTCAACCTCTTCAATACGTCCTTCTGATTCATATGCAATTGGCCCATCGAAAGAACGTACGAACGCAACAGTCGCTTCCAAATCTTCGGGACCAATAATCATATTTTTCCCAAGTTGACTGATCGGTAAATATTTGGCACCAGTGGACGATGCCATAAAGTTATTAGTTGTAACGGTATACGTTGCATTCTTATCAATTGGTGTTCCATCTTCAAGGAAGATATCAACCACTTTCATTGTGGAACGATCCCAAGTATAAGAGAATCCTGCAACGCTATAATCTGGTCCATATCCTGGAGAGATTTGCGCATTGAGAATCGTTTCTAAATCCGCTCCCGTGATCTCTAGTTTTACAAGAACATTATTAAACGGTTGAATATTAAACAGATTATTGTACGTGATAGGACCAGCACTTAGATTATCACGGATTCCTCCACCATTCATGAGAGCGAAGTCACTATCCATTGCCCACTTCATACCGTCTGCCAATAGATTTCCAAGTGGTGTATCTCCATCGTTGGAGTAATCACCGATCATGTCAATTGCAGCATGACCGATCACTTCATTTAAAATTGGTGCTACGAGCTCTTCGTATTTAGAGAGAATTGCTCCGACAGCTGGATCAGGATCAATTTGACTTTGATCAACAAAAACAATCTCCGCTTGTTTCTCCACAATATCCCCTGTTACAGGGTCAATCATTATGTCTACCGCAGCAAATGCTTTTCCGTAATCAAGAGCTTGTACGATTAATATATCATTCACCATCGCATCAACGATTTGGTGATTGTGTGCGGCAAAAATAATGTCTACTGCTTCATGAGCATTTTGCGCTAACGTTGCAGCCGGTCCTGTTGCTGTTGTTCCCGATTGTGATGCTGCCATGTGAGCTAACACCACGATTGCTTCCACACCTTGAGAAGTGATTTCTTCTGCAGCCGCGTTTACAGCCACAGTTTCATCTGTAAAAGTGATGTCTGCAATACCATCTGGAATAACCATATTTAATGTTGCTGTTGTATTTACTCCGATAAAACCAATTTGCTCTCCTGCAATCTCCATAATTTCATATGGAGGTAAAATGGTTTCACCACTGTCTTTATATACACAGTTAGCACAAACTAGCGGGAAGTCCATACCCCCATAGCCCTCTGACCCTTTTCCTTCTGGATGGTCTCCACCATGTACCATTCGAAGAAGTTCGGCTGTTCCTTCGTCGAATTCATGGTTTCCAACTGTTCCAATATCAAAGCCAATTTCATTCATCATTTCAACAATTGGCTCATCTTGAAATAAGGCTGCAACTGGCGAACTACCACCAATCATATCTCCTGAATGCATAATGAAAGTATTTGGATTCATCGCTTCATACTCTTTTAAATATGCTGCCACATAATCCATGCGCCCTGCAGCTGCAATTCCAAAATCATTTGTTAAATTATAAGTTTGATCAATTTTTCCGTGTAAATCATTTAAGTTTAATAATTGAATGGAAACAAGATCTTCGCTTGGATCAGTTGGTTCTTCCCCACTGTCTTCCGCTGGAGTATATCCATTCGCTTCCGCCTCTGCTTCGTTCGCAAAGAAAATTCGTTTTTCTACAGGAACAGTAGACCATTCTGTAGGAATAACATATTCCATCGTATCAGAATTTCCTACATATCGATGGAAATCTCCCCCGTTCAGAATTGCTCGATACTCAAATGGTAATTGTGTTAATGGATTTGCTGGATTCCAAATACCTAGTTCATTATTTTTCGCCTCTAATACAGCATCTTGATAAACCTGGTAATTAGCTTCATCTCCAATTGGCCAGATGAAGTACGTTACAGCATAGCCATTTTTCACCAATTCAAGATTTGTGTTAATCCCGTCTTCATTAATAACCTCTGCTAACAAACGACCATACGCATCTGTTGGTTCTTCTCCAATTTTTAGCGTAACTTCGTCTCCAGCTTGAAGTAATGTTTGTAAAAATTCTGTTGCATAATCTCCGTGTTCATTTTGATTGTCTCCATCCGCACCATTTGCTGAACCCATCCCCGTTTCAGGTGTATCAATATTTAAGAAACGAACACGATCTGCTCCTAGGACTGGAGAGGTTAAACGTATGGTATCACCATCAGTTACAGACATTACCGTTGCGGTATATTCTCCAGCAGCAGTTGGTGGTTCTGGTTGCTCTTCTGCTAAAACAATATCGGAAACTTTTCTCGGTAATATTTGATAGGAATCGTATTGACTAAGGATCGCAGTAACGTCGTACCATTTCCCAACTTCTAGTTCTCCAATGGCATTGGTTCCTGTCATTACTCGTAGCGTCGTACTATTAAAATCGGAATCTACGAAAGAAACATTATATCCTCCACCAGCAGGAGAGCTAGGTACGTTCTGAACGTAACCTGATACTTTTACAAGGGATCCTTCTAACGGTTCTGCTATTGCTGGATTCTGTAAATCTACTAAAGTTAAAGTGGTTGGTTCTGGTAATGCTACATTTTCTTCTAGTATCTCAATAGATTCTGGTAGTACTTCAAGAAGTCCTCTGAACTCCGCCAATGATCCACGGACTTCAACCAATTGACCTTCTTTTAAGTCGGGAAAACCTGCAGGACTAAAAGCAAACAGGTTAATACCTGCTGTTTCATCCTGAATGTAGGTTGATAATTGAGTTCCCCCAATAGCCGAATTATCAGCTGTTACTACACCACGGACAATTACATCTCTATTAAGGTCCATTCCGCGAGCTTCAGCAATTGTCGTTAACTCCGGCTCTGGAGTTGGTTCAGGAGCTTGTCCACCTTCGATGATCTGGTAGGCAGAAGGGCTTTTTAGACCTGGAATGGAAAAATATGCTTCTAATGATCCTGTAATTTGAACTTTCGCTTGATAATTTTCTGGATTATCTACTAAGTTTAATGCTGCCCTTACATTAATTCCAGATGTTGTTAATTGCACCGGAATCATTTTTGATAAATCTGTTTCTTCCGGAGAATCAGCTAATGCTAGATTTGTTTTACTTGAAAATGGTGGATCCAATGTGAAATTACTCGATGACGACACAGTTCCAACGATATAACCCTCCACCGTTGCTGTTCCACTGTTATTTGCAATTGCTTCACTAACTGAGATAACATCCCCATCAGTCGCACTTACCTGCATTGCAAGAACGGATGAAAAATTAGATACAAGTAAAGTAAAAATTAAGAGCATGCTCAACATTCGTTTCATCGTTTTGCTTCTCATTCTGTTCCTCCTTCTAAATTCAAGCTTTTATACTACCTTATAAACAGGACAGTTTCCCTCCCTCTCTTACAAGTCTAGTAACTCGACACTATCTAAACTTAAAGCATCAACATTAAGTCAGTATGTGATGCATGTAAAATTCTTTTAAAGTAAATGAACAAAAGGAAATATTTATGGGAAGCAGTGGGGACGGTTCTCTCTGCTTCTATTTAGAGTGATTATAAATAGAAGCACGAGAACCGTCCCCACTGCTTCCCCACTGCTTCCCCACTGCTTCCTCTGATAGTCACAAATCCTTCACAGCTTTGCAACACATCGTTCATAAGTGTGACGTTCATCACACCCCTATCCGTTATATACTATGAGTGAAGATAGTTAGTGATCACTCACAACCAACTCAGAAGAGTTTTAACAAAAGAAGCCATTATCTATTTCTAATATATATGGATTGATCACAGACAGTCTTCCAATAAAACGAACCCTATAGAGGAGGAACTTATTATGTTTATGAATTTCTTAAGAAACAATGTATACGCTGCTGGAGCTTTAACGTTATTACGTATTTATCTTGGATGGTCTTGGATGACTGCAGGTTGGGGTAAAGTAACTGGTGATTTTAGTGCTGCTGGATATTTAAACGGAGTAGTTGCTAACGAAACAGTAATGAACACCTACCCAACATATCACGCGTTTATCGAAACTTTCGCACTTCCAAATGCAGGATTATTTAGCTTTATGGTTGCTTGGGGAGAGTTACTAGTTGGAATTGGCTTGATTCTTGGAGTATTAACAACAGCGGCAGCATTCTTCGGAATTATGATGAACTTTGCTTTCATGTTTGCAGGAACAGTTTCTACAAACCCATGGATGGTGTTATTAACAATCTTTATCCTAGCAGCTGGCTACAACGCTGGTAAATTTGGTGGAGACCGCTACGTATTACCTTATATCAACACAGTAGTTTTCAAAGGGAAATTTGCTAAAGCTACCGAGGCAGCATAGAAAGACAATATAGATCAGCTTAGAATCACACATCAGACAACTTAGAGTACACAACACAACAAAGAATTAACATCAGACAACTTAGAGAAAACGTATTATAACAACCTAGACACAACAAAATTGCTAAAAGGAAAAGAGCACTGGAACTTTAGTGCTCTTTTCTTGTTGATTGGGAAGCCTCGATGAAGTTATATTTCAATATCTTCATCGAACAGGATTTCTCTTCCTACTCTGCGTATGCATGGCTTGCTTTTTTGCCAACAGTCTCGTCACCATCTATTCGAATTAACATTCCTTTTATAGCAACAATCCCCCAGAAAAAACTCACTTTATTCCAAGTAAATATTAAATAACTAAGTACCCCTTATTTCTAAGTTAATTAAAATTATTATAAATAGAAGCACGAGAACCGTCCCCAGTGTTTCCTATTTCATAAATCGGGTATATATAAAAGTACTATTACTTTGTACACTTCTAAAAACGAGAGTGACCGCTTACAATGGTAAAAACAGCCATAAAATAAGGGGGCTTAAAGCTTATGATAAAAAAATTCTATTACTCTGTTTTACGAATTTGGCATAACCATAAAGCAAACCTTTATTTAAGAAACGCAGAGCAAACAAATTGTCAGGAAGAAACCATGAAACTTATGGAAAAATGTTCCCTGCACCACAATAAATATGTATCCTATACAATGCAGCTTAGCTTAGTAAATAAAAATGTCATGTAAAGAAAGAAGAGATTCACAATGAAAGAGCACTTATATCCATAGATATAAGCGCTCTTTTGTAGTTTAAGGGCCCTTTATTGAAAATTCCCTGTTGTCCTACCACCCACAACTTAAAAAGCAGATATAACTACTCTCTACCGCCGCGCTTCTGGTTCTCCGCTTTACCATTGTTGCTTTGGGGCTTCTTCCCTTTTTCTTCTGTTTTTTGTTGTTTCGCTTCTTCACGCTCGGCTTTTGCTTGCTCTCGTTCTAATTCCCGCTGCGCTCTTTCTTCCTCACGCTTCAGCTTCTCTGCTTCCTGTCTTTTCTTAGCTTCCTCTTGTTGCTTTTTCGCCTCTTCTTGTCTCATCTTTGCTTCCTCTTGACGTTTATCCGCTTCCTGTAGTTGACGCTTTTCTACTTCCTCTTGTTGACGAGCTACTTCATCTTCACGACTTACTTCTTCTTGCTTTACATCCTCTGTCACAACCACTTCTTCATCAACAGTTATAGTGGATTGTACAACCTCTTCCTCCGTACCCACATCTAGTAAGCTATTAGTAACAAACGCTACTTCAAGCTCACCTTGTTCCGAGTCGGCATCCTCTAAAGGATCATCCTCTTCTGTAGCGTCAACTAACTGGATGTCAGAGTCTCCCTCTTCACTACCATCTTCCCCTAATTCCACTTCATCGCTATCCTCAGCTACAACTTCAATAGCTTCTTCTTCCAGTTTTGCCAACTTTTTAAGAATCTTCTTTTCTAATCGCGCTTGTGCCTTAACAACATTTTTTTGTAGCGACTCCTTCGCTTGAGGGTTCTGCACCTTCTCCAATGCAGCTTGCAGTGCTAGAAGATTCGCAGAAAACTTAGCTTCAAGAACTTCGCGAACAGAATCCAAAGTCAACTCTTCCTCTAACTCTTCATCCTCCGTTACATCAACCAATTCCTCTCCATCAGAAACATCTTCCTCCACAACTTCCGCATTTTCTGAACCGTCCGTTACCAGATCAACCTTTTCACCCTCGACGCTATCCGTCTCCTCATTCTCCGTACCTGCAACCTCGTCCTCAATAACAACATCTATTTCATCTACTTCTTCATATTTTTCCAGCGCCAACTCTTGCTGGTCAATCGCCCTTTGAAGCGTTTCGCTAGCTAAATCCTCTTTCCCTTGAGCAAATAAAACCTCCGCCTCAACAATTCGTTCATAAGCAAATGCCAGTAGCAATTCCGCTTCATCTACGCTATCAAACGTAAATGCCAACTGAACTTGCTCTATTACTTTTTTGAAAAAATAGAAAAAGTCTCCTGGTAGAAGGGATGGCCCCTCCACTTCATCCACCGTCTCTTCCAAAACCTCCTCATCAAGTTTCTCTGTTGCCACCTCACCTAATGGTTCTACACCAAGTACCTCTTCTACAAGTAAATCATCCGCAGGCTGCTCACCCTCATCTGCATACACTTGTCCAAAACCAAACATCACCAGCAGCAACAACGCTAATGCACTTGTCATAAAAACTTGACGCAAACGACTTTCAAATAACACGCCTCTCCACATAAAAAAACCTCCCAATTCAAATAATGATCAGGAAGAACAGCAAAAATCCAATCAAATTCCCAAGATTTTCTCCATTCTTCAGCAGCACAGCCACCAATAGGTACAACAGTTACACTGAAAACTCAGTGTCGATTGCCACCTTTAGGTCTGTAACTTTGCGTCTCTACCTTTCGATAGATTTGCCTTTTTCAAATGGGAACACTTCGTTCACCATATAGTACAACTATACGCTAATACAACAGTTGGTGGTATCGTCTATATTCCCCATATTTCCCTTTATTTCTACAAAAACAGCTCAAAAACTTAGGTATATTAGATCGATTTTGGACGTAAACACCCTAGTCTTTTATCAAAACACGAGAATTAATTACCCTTTTTCATAAAAACCAGGCTCCGTTTTTCCAGTCAATTTACAATACTAACAATTGAAGACCTTTCTCTAACAATTGGAACTCATTATCTAACAATTACAGCCCATAAACTTACAAAATACACTACTTATCTAACAATCACAGAAAATGGTAGCATGTAAGGAGGGGGAAGCCTTCTCCCTTTCCACAGCCCACCTTACTTTGTTACCATTACATTAGCAATTAGATATGGGGAGGAAATTTCAATGAGTGCAGGATACATATATGCTGTGATGGATAGTGCAACAGACGGCCGCATTACAATAAAAAAAACAAATCAAGACCCTACGGAGCTTTTTCCTGAAAATGAAAAAAACTCCCTACTATATAGAGAGTATTTTGAGGATTCTATTGAAGGTGCAGAACAACGTATTCATGATTTGCTCCACAAATCGCGACAAACAGAATACAGTAATGTTTTCCAAGTCGCTCCGTATGAAGCCATCGAGTGCATTCAAAGAGTAAAGATGGAGCCCTTACCCCAGTTAGCAAATCCAACCAAGGAAATCCCAGTCGCCGCTTACGACCTTTTCGACAACGCATGCAACTATTATTATGGACGTGGCCAAATTCCACAAGATTATGAGAAGGCGAAAGAGTTTTTCCATGAAGCAAGTCAGCAAGGAGTACTCCCCGCCTTCGTGTATTTAGGTCGAATGTTCGAATACGGAGATGGAGTCCAGCAAGATGCTGAAAAGGCACTCGAGTTTTACAAAATGGGGGCAAAAAGAGGGAGCAACCTCTGTCACGCAAAAATAGGCTGCCTTCTGTGGCGAGATACAAAAGTGAAGAATTTAGAAACCGGTAAAAAACATTGGAACAACTATTTCACACAACTGGATCATACCCTGATAACAAAAGATGATTACTCCAACTTCAATTTTTACATAACACTAGCAAAGGAAAATCAGCTAGACATCCACTTCGAAGACATCCTGGCAATGTATAAAACGCAGATGCTCCAGCTGTTGAATATCCGGAAGGACGTTGTTGTGGAACAACATGCGCACAACCTCCCTTTCAAAAAATACATGGTAAGTCTCATTGACGAGGAAATGGAGTTCGTACATTCTTTAATCACAAAAGAAACACCTGATCTGCCTGAAAACTATGCAATATGTACGGACTACATCACGATTCCAAACATGGGAATCATTATTCTAGCCGATGTGGAACGGGGATCCTTTCATGTAGGCGATTCTATCAATTTACGATCCCCGAGTGGTACATCCCACCAAACAGTCATTACGAAGATTGATCGATATGGAGAGTTTACAAGTTCTACGAAAGAAGGCGAGAACGTGGGATTTCTAATTCATGCTGACGAAAAGAAAGTGAAATTTGTGAAAGGGGATGCGACGATAACTACTAAGACTCCCCTAATTAAGGGAGTCTAGTAAGTTCGCCTGTATACTAAGGACCAGGGGGCGGTTCTCACCTTGCCATTATTAAGCATAATCAGAACTCGCCCCTTTCTATCCCACCGTTTCACTTACTTCCACTATTTTGGTACTCTCCTCATCTAGTGTCAGTGCCTCTTTTAGTTCCAGAGCGAGATTGGTTGGACCGTGGGTGAACACGGTTTGCTTTGGAGTCAGAAAGCGAAGCATATGCTTTGTTTCCTCTACCCCAGGATGAACCTTAAATCGATACTTTTCATATTGCAAATGATCGTTTTCACAAACTAATTTCCTTATATTATCATTCAAAGGTCCAGTTGTTATGATTTTTAGTGGGGATGAGTGTTTCCAGTGAGAATAACCTACGATTTCATTTTCCAAAAAGAATCCAATGCCAAGCTCCCCGTCTTGAAGCCACTCTTCCACGTTTGATACCCACAGCTTAGGAACCACCTTTTCTTTGAACCATTGATAATTTTCTTTTTTTAAACAAGCTTGATTTCTCTCATAATCTTCCAATGCAAGAAGGATGTCTTCACTTACAGTAAATGTCATTACCACTGACTCTTGCAAAGACATAAATAATGAAAACAGGAGCTCTTGCATCTTCCCTACTACCGGTCCGTGAAATAACACCTTTTCTCCCTTTTCATTAGCTTCCATAACCATCTCTCGCAAACGAATGATGTAGCTGTCCTGATCATTTAGCTCCGAACCGTATGCACCATCAAGGATAGCTAGATCTACTCTCTCTTCTATATTCGGCTTTTCAAAGGAAAGAAGACTAGATTCCATGGAATAATCCCCCGAAAAAAACACGTACTTCCCATTGAATCGAAAGAAGAACCAAACGGAACCAAGCGTATGTCCACTACACCCATACATAAAATGAATAGTTTCCTTTCCCATCAAAGGAATCCATTGGTTTTTACAACATAAGTCTAGCTTTTCAAATTGAACGAGCTTTTCTGATTGCTTTGAATATGGTAGTTCCTGCCCAGTTTGATCTTCTGTTTCCCTCCACAACGTAAACACTTTCTTTATTTGTTTTCTTGTGGGCTCTGTTGTGAAAATCTTTCCACGATAACCTAATTCATATAAATACGGAATTGCGGCCGAATGATCTTCGTGTGAATGTGTGATAAAAACTGCATCTACATTCTTTGCGATCTGTTCATTCAGAAGGGGATACTTCGTTTCTACTGTCTTTGCATTTTTCATCACACCACAATCGATAAGCAGTGAGATGTCTTCCCCCTGAAGAAGGAAGCAGGATCGACCGTATTCCCCTGCCCCACCTAGAAATGTAACCTTCATGAACATCTTTCCTCTTTTGTTAGTATTGTTTATACAGCTGTGACCGGTCTTTCATTCTCTCTACAATAAGTAAAACGATGGTTGTAAAGCCTACAGAAACGAGTGCCATAGCCATCCCTAATGCAGCAGTTCCCTGTTCAAACTGAGAATAGATAAACGTTGCAGAAGTGTGCATGTTTGGAGGACGTAATATTAAAGAACCTACAAGTTCTCTCATGGAAATCGTAAACGTCATAATCCAGCCTGCTAGAATCCCTGGTAACAAAAGTGGCAACATAATCGTACGAGTAATATAGAAAGAGCTTGCTCCACTCATTTTTGCCGCTTGAACAAGTGATTCTCCCAGCTGTCCATACATTGCCTTTATATTCTGAATCGTAAATGGTAAATAAAGAATGACATAGGTCGTTACTAACATCATCCAAGTATTATATATTGGTGTAGGATTCCAAGCTGCATTCCAGAAGAAGATCAAACCAACCACAACCACGATGCCTGGAACTGTATTCGGTGCTAAAGAAAGAAAATCCATACTCTTCTCTACAAGTCCATTCCGACGCATGATAATGAAAGAAATCCATATTCCTATCATAGCGCTACAGGTTGCAGCAATAGCAGCTAACCAAATACTGTTCCAAAGTGCATCCCTTCCGCTCCCTGTAAAAAGTTCCACCATATGCCGAAATGTAAGGTTATCAAAAGCCAACCCGTTTCCTTGAATATTTAAAAACGCGGTAGAAACAACCGAAAAATATGGTACTCCAATCGCTAACACGAGAACAAGAAGGAGGTAGAGCCATGCAAAAACTTGGTACCTCCCCAACTTAGTGAATGCTTGGGTTTGTCCTTTCCCTGATACAACCTTGTCATAACGACGATTCACTAGCCACTGCTGTACATACCAAATGAACATACTTACAGATAAAAGCATCGTAGATAACACTGCTGCAGTACCAAAATCAAGTGGCCATATGGTTGTATACCGATGAATTTCCGATGTTAATACATAAAATCCAATTCGATTTCCAAGAGTCACAGGCGTTCCAAACTCCCCAATTGTTTTCACAAACACAAGAAGTGCTCCCATGGAATATCCTGAGAAAAACAATGGGATAATGATTCGACGTAGACGATAAAGGAACGTGCCTCCATGAATGATACCCGCTTCCTCCAACCGCCCACCTATGTTCTGTAATGTATTTCGCATTATCAAATAAATAAAAGGGAATAAATGTAAACTCATAACAAGAACCATACCAAAGTATGAGAAAAAAGATGGAGTAACATAGGATAAAAAGGGAACAATCTGTTCCGCATACCCATTTGGTTGCATAGATAAAATCCAGCCCATCGCACCAATATACGGTGGAGTCATAAAAGGAATAATAAGGACAACATCAATCCAGCGGTGCTTTCTCAGCTCTGTCCTTGCCATAAAAAAGGCAAGGGGGGCCGCCAATAAGGATGCCCCTATTACAACCCCACCACCTAGTAACAAAGAGTTCAAGAAGATCGTTCGATATTTTTCCTGAAAAATAATCGCAAATGCTCCAAACCCATCAAATGCTCCATCCGTTGTTACACTTCTCATGATAACAAGAAAAAGTGGCATGAAGACTAACACACACAAGGCAATCATGCCAACATATTTATTTAATCTTAACAACCCTGTTTGCTGTCCCATCCTTACCTAATAATCTCCATGAATCGGTCTAAAATGTCTTGCGTATTCTCCTCCAAAAAGCTCCAATCATACTGGAGTGTTTCAATATGCTCCATACCTAAACGATCTTCCGCTGCAGCAACATCCACTCGAGCAGGAATTAAATAGGCATCAGCAACAATTTTCTGACCTTCATCGGATAATATAAAGTCAATATACTGCTGTGCAGAAGAAACATTTTTCGCCGTTTCTAAAATAAAAGCAGGACGTGGAGTTATCATTGTTCCACTGCTTGGGAAAACAATGTCAACTGGCTCGCCGTTGGCAATATTGTTGTATACCATATAATCAACACCAGCCATAACGACAGAGTTTGCACCAGTAATGACCGTTTGCAATGCAGGGTTATTAGCGCCTTCTAGTTGAAGTCCATTTTCTTTTAATTGTTCAAGAAACTCCCAGCCCGCATCTCCTTCTTGATGAATGAAGGCAGCAAGAAAGTCACGAGCAGTTCCTGATTGTGTCGGATCTGGAATAGCAAGCTTTCCATTATACTTTTCATCTGTTAAGTCTGACCAATCAGTAGGAGGCTCTTCTACTAAATTTGTGTTATAGCTAAGGCCTAAGGCTGATGCACTAAATCCGTAAAAATGAAATTCCTCATCGTACCAGCCATCATGTAATTGGTTTGCAAATGGCGACTCGTAAGAAAGCGTTAAACCGCGGTCCTTATAATCCATTGCAGGGGGCAGTGACGCTAGTACAACTACATCAGCAATTGGATTCCCTTCCTCCGCTTCCAATCTCCCTAACACATCTCCTGTTGTTCCTTGGAATACATCCACTTGAATACCTGTCTTCTCTTCAAAAGCATCAACTAGTGCCTGTGCCATACCACCAGGACCTGATGTATAAATCGTTAACTTCCCTGTTTCTTCTAATCCAACCTCGTTTTCTTGATTATTTTCGTCATTTACATTGTTATCCTCGTTTTGTTCTTCTTGTTGATCATTGGATGCGTTCGTACCTCCACTTGCTTCCGACTCCTGTTCATTTTGACCACATGCTGAAAGTAACACTAGCAAAGTTATTGCAACGATCCATCCTTTAAGCTGTTTCATGTTTAACTCCTCCTATTGATTGAATGATGTGTAAGCTACTTCCTACTATTTCAAAAAAAACTGTCTGTCCAATTGTCAATCTTTCTGATGAATAGGCAAAAAGCGTTTCTTTTGTTCCCGCAATGACAAACGATATCTCATATCTTTCCCCTAAGAAGCTCACAGTTTCTACGATTCCTTTCACTCTATTTTTTCCAGATAAAGTAGAAAGAGAGACTGCTTCTGGGCGAATGATGACGGATATCCAGTTATGAAGCTCTATCGCATCTCCTACTCCCATGATCGGTAATGGTACCGTCACTTGACCTGTTAGTTCTAGATAATATTGCTCTTGTTGCTTTTTATAAGTTCCTTCTAATAAACTACCTTTCCCAACAAAAGATGCTACGGTTGAATTAATAGGTTGCTGGTAAATAACTTCGGGTGTACCAATCTGTAAAATTTCCCCTTGGCTCATAACCACGATTCTGTCGGACATTGCCATTGCTTCACTTTGATCGTGAGTAACATAAATAGCCGTCATATTTAACTTCTTCACTAATGATTGAAGCAAAATTCTCATCTCATCCCGCAGTGTTGCATCTAAGGCACTTAATGGTTCATCCAATAAGATAATTTCTGGGTCATTAACAATCGCTCGAGCTATCGCTACTCGCTGCTGTTGACCTCCGGAAATTTGGTGTGGAAATCGGTCAGCAAATTCATGAAGCTGGACATTTTGTAGTGCCTCCATAACGTTTTCCTTTATACCTTTCTTTTGTCCTTTTGCACGTAGACCATAGGCAACATTTTCAAACACGGTCATATGTGGCCAAAGGGCAAAATCTTGAAACACCATTCCTATATTCCGTTTTTGTGGAGGGATATTTCGTTTCTGTTTTTTAGAAAAAACGAGTTGATTTCCTATCTCCATTTCCCCATCATCCGCTTCCTCAAGACCCGCGATAATGCGAAGCAGCGTTGTTTTTCCACATCCAGAAGGTCCTAACAAGCTAAGAAATTCCCCACTGGATACCTCTAATTCTATCGGTTTTAACGCCTGTAATTTCCCAAACCTCTTTTCAATCCCTTTTAGATGAATCTTCAAGGAACACTCCCCTTTCCTTCCTACGTTCTACTCTTTTTACTATATAGGGGAATTGTAAAGGTAACATTAACGTGGATTTAATATTCTATCAATATTATCGATGTATTATCTATATAGTCATAGATTATTTCTATTATGAAGGTGGGAGTGGAAGCATGAACTTACAGCAGTTAGATATTTTTTCTCGTTTTGCAAAGGAAAAATCTATTACGAAAGTAGCTAAAGAACTAAACTTAAAGCAACCTACTGTATCCTTTCATTTGAAAAAACTAGAAGAATCAATGGGGGTCTCTTTATATGAGAGAATGGGAGATCAAGTAAAGTTAACTTCCGCAGGTGTGACATTAAAGCTCTACGCTTCAGATATATTGGGGTTAGTGATGGAAACGAAACGAGTGATGAACGACTATCAATCGTTTTCCAGAGGGGAGTTGTTAATAGGGGCTAGTAATATACCGGCAAATTACTTCTTACCACCTGTATTAAGCGAATTTACGTCGAAGCATCCTAGTATTCACTTATCTATGCAAGTTCACTCCGCTCCTTACATACAAAGAATGATAAAAGAGAAAGAACTCGATTTAGGAATTGTTTCGGAACAAGAATTACTAGATCCGGTTTTAACAATTAAGAGGCTAATTAAGGATGATGTAGTCTTTATTCTTCCAAGAGAACACCCTTATGTGGAGAAAGAACTCACCGAAAGAGATATAGAAAAGATTCCTCTCATTCTCCATAAACACGGATCCACGAGAGATATGATTAATAATTGGATAAAAAAAAGAGGATTACAAATGAACGTAAAAATGGAGTTAACAAACATAGAGGCAATTCGTAGGATGGTGACACTCGGATCTGGTGGTTCGATTCTTTCAAAGCGGGCGGTAGAACAAGACATTCTAAGTGGAACGTTAGTAGCTAAAGAGATACCAAACTTTAAACAGGATCGATATCTTTCTCTCATCTATCGTAAAGATCGACCAATCACCCCAATCCTACAACAATTTATCACCGAGATATATCGTTTGTAGTAGGGGCAAATCAGTCAGAATCCGGTCATTTCTTCCCTCGCCGAAATGGAGATCGTTCTATTTCGGCAAGGGGCTGAATCTGACTCTCTATTACTCCTCAGAAAAATAAATTTGATTCTTACCATTACGTTTTGCATTATATAATGCTTGATCGGCTCGTTTAATAACATCCTCGATATTACGATCCTGTGTCCATATTGCTCTGCCAATACTACAACCAACAGAGACTATCTCACCGTCAATAGAAATTGGCTTATTTATCATTGAGATAATTCGTTCACCAACTATTTTTGCATCGTTGCAGAACGTTAATACAATAATAAATTCATCTCCACCAACTCTTGCAATCATCTCATCACTTCGAACACTTTGTTTTAATCGGGAACTCACTTCGATAAGAAGCTTATCGCCCGCGTCATGACCTAAAGTATCGTTCACAAGTTTAAAGCCATCTAAATCTATATATAATAATGTCAAAGAGGTTACCTTTGTTGTCGCTTGCTCTAGATATGTAGTAAGAGCAGTTCTATTCGGAAGTTTTGTTAAGTTATCTTGATGTGCAAGATCTTCCATTTTCACTAAATCAGTTTCTGTTTTTGTTAAAGAAGTCACAAGATTTCTTAAAGAATCAGATAAGATTTCTATTTCCTTAATACCCTTGTATTTCGGAATATCGACAGTATCACCATTTTTTATATTATCTGCTATTCTAGTAATCTTATTCAGAGGCTTCGAAACTTGACCTGCAACAAACCATCCTACCATTGCAAACAATACAGCTAATAATAAGCCATAGATAATGATTTCCTTCTGTAATTGTTTTGCTGGAGCATACGCAACTTTCGTTGGTTGTCTAACTAGAATTGTCCACTCCAACCCTGGATAATTCTTATATCCATTTGTTAAAACGTAGCCTGTTAAATAGTAATTGCCGTCATCCCACTCTTCCATATTCCAACCATTCATATTTTCCTTTGCTGAAGATATACTTTTTACTTGTAGAGATTGACCCACCATTTTCTCCGGTCCTAATAAAACAATATTATCTTCTTTACTTACGATAAAAAACTCGATATCACTTCGGTTTTTTAACGTATTTATCATTGCTTCTTCTACTTCTTTCACCCATTCCCAACTCAAATGAGCAGCTAGCACCCCAATAAAATGATGATTGTTGTCATAAATGGGAGTACTAATATCTACAAACTTCATTGTTTCGCCAGTAGGATTCGGTAATAGTTCAGCAAGAAGTACCGCTTCATGAACATCCCCTATAAACGTGGAATCAAGAGCTTCTAAATATACTGGGCGAGCAGATATATCCATCCCTTTCAAAATATCGCCAGTAGCGGCGCGTACCACTCCGTCCTTATCAGTAAAGCCAATCCAGGAAAAGGAGGGAATATTGCTTTGTAAATTGTTAAGAAGACTAGCAATCTCCTTAAAGTTATGTGGACCTTTAAGTGCTTCCAGTTGGCTTAACGTATTTACCTCTCCATACCTTGACCACATATATTGATCTAAGATTTCTCCAGTGATATAAGCAACTTCACCAAGAGAATTCCCAACTTCTGTTTCAAGTTCCTTTATAGAACGCTGACCAATCCCCACACTTACAATAGTAATTAAAATAATCACTACAAGCATGAAAATAATTGATAACCGAGTACGCATACTATTAAATAATGACATTATTATCTTCTACTCCTAACAAAGCAGTTTGTGATAATAATAACATAAGAAACCCTGCAAACGAAGATGAAAATGCAAAGGTACTGTTTCTGCTTTTTTTCTTCTTTCTTGCAGTATGGCAGCTAATACACAGGAAATGTGAAATACAAGAAAAATATTCCGTTCTTACATAACCTTCCATTCCCTCTTTTATCGTATATCTTGCTCGTGTTCTATTTTCCATTTAATGAATTCAATAATTTCTTCTTCAGGAATTCCTACTTTGGTTAATTGAATAATTAAATTACTGTATTCCACATTAAAATTAGAAATAGACACTTCTTTTTTATTACTTTCTGTTTCCACTATATCTGGAACAAGTAATTCCACAGGAATCTGTAATTCTTTCGCAATCTTGAGGATGATGTCAACGGATGGTCTTTTCCTTTGGTTTCTCTCTAGATTACTAAGATAAGATTTTGCAATTCCTGCATTACCCGCTAGATCAGTCAATGTTAGTCCTGCCTTTTTTCGATACTTCCTAATACGATCTCCAAGCAGAAGCATCTCATCACTCCTTTCATTCAAAACTACCCTGGTATAAAGATTCGAAGGCACTGAGAAAATTAGCTTTCACAACTTTTTCCCACCGCCCTCGAAGGATTTCCCCTTATATCTGCATCATGATAATTATCAGTTTTATGTATTCACTATGCTTTTCATGTTAATGAAGGAAATACAAATACAAACTCTATACCAATTCCTTATAGTAACTATCCATTATGGACAGTAAAAATTTCTGTAGAGCATATAAACGATCTCCACTATCCTTGAAGGAGGTGCCTCTAACCCCAAAGTTTATGGTTATTTTTGCATCTTTACTTGATGGTCGAAGGCAGAACCAAGAATCATCTTCAAAAATATATTTCAACACGGTAGCTTTCGGAAGATCTATGTACTCTAAGAAGTTTTCTTTCAGAAAAACACGTTCACTCCTATGATAATCCTCTATTATAACTACCTTATTATTTGCCCATTCTAATGGTATTCTTTTTCGAAAAATAGATATTATCTCGTGAATATGGTGGAATCCTTGTCTTTCCTCTATCGCTATCGTTTTTACCGATTCTTTGTAATAGCCAAATTCATTAAATATCTGAAGTAACATATCGTATACGGTGATCCCTTTTGATTTATAATAGGCAGCCGCCTCAGCTAGCAATAAACTGGCTTGGACTGCATCTTTATCACGTACAAAGTCACTAATCAAATAACCATAACTTTCTTCATAACCAAACAGGAAACTTGTATCTTTTGATTCTTCCAGTTCTTTTATTTTTTTCCCTATATATTTAAACCCTTTAAGTGTATCTATTGTACGGAGGCTATACTTCTTTGCAATTTCTCTACCTATATCAGACGCTACTATTGATTTTAATAAGACACTATTCTTCGGTAAATCTCCATGTTTATATTTTTGTGTTAGTAGGTATTGCAGAAGCAATGCCCCTAATTCATTCCCTGTTAACAGATGATACTCACCCTGAATGTTCTTTCCAATTGCCGCACGTAATCGACCTAGCCCAGGATCTGTCGCTAATAAGACATCGGCCTTTATTTTTTTTCCATAATTCATAATACTAGAGAACGCATCTGGATTTCCCTCTATAAAAAAAGCTGGAAATAAGTGTTTATGCTCCGATAATACGTGTACATTCGTAAATCCAATTTCCTCTAGTGCCTTTTTCACAAGAATATTTGTAGTCGCATGTATTGGGGATGTATAAACGATGCAAATATCATCAGCCATTTTCTTGATCATTGGAGGATTTTGAACTAATTTACGTAACTCCGATAAGTAAGCTAAATCTACATCAGAATCTAGGATGGTTAATAGTTTAATATGCAATAGCTCTTCTATGTCAACTACCTTTACTTTTAATTCGTCTTCTACTTCATTTACTTGATCCATAAGAATGTCTACTTCCGGAGAGGTAAGTTGTCCACCATCAGGACCATATACTTTTAGCCCATTATACTCAGGAGAACTGTGAGACGATGCAGATATCATAACACCTGCATACGCTTGTAAATAACGAACCGCAAATGACAACTCTGGTGTTGATCGATTTTTGGAAAACATAAAGGTAGGTATTCCATGTACCCCTAAGGTTCTAGCTACTTCCTTCGCGAAATCCTCTGACTTATATCGGGTATCATAGGCAATTACTACACCTCGTACACATGCATATATATTTTTTGTTTTAATGTAACGCGCTAAACCTTCCGCTACCTTTCGAACACTATATGTATTGATTCGATTTGGACCGGGACCGATTTTCCCTCTCATACCTCCGACCCCAAATTCAATATTTTCACAAAAGCAATTCTTTAATTCGTGTTTATCAAGAATGCTCATTTGCTTCTTCATATCAGAATCTAATTGACCATAGGCATTCCATCTGTTTACATTCTCCAACCAGCCCATTTTTTCTATTTCCTCTCTCTTTTTACTTCCCCTATGAACGGTGCTATCCATCACCAATGGTTACTAGTTCAGAGGCTATTACCTCTGTTACGTACGTTTGCAAAAACAAGTTTTTTATACTGAAGATTGTCTTGTACTGTTTTTAGATAAGTAATAGAAATATATTTTGTGTTGTTTCTATCAGTAGCAACACTTGTAGCTATATTACAGAAGCTTTACTAGATATCATTGTGCTCATAATAATCATCTCTATTTCGCTCCAATCCACCGCGAAACGATAAATATCTTCCTCTATCAACTCACTACCAGTTTGCACTTCAATAATTTCCAATTCTGTCGTAGCCTTTAATGCATGCTTTGCTGCTAGTGGCACTTGAAGAACATCCCCTGCTCGTACGTGGTGAATCGTGTCATTTAGAACAAAAATCCCTTCCCCTTTAATCACCGTCCATACTTCACTACGCTTATAATGAACTTGATAACTTAGATTTTTCCCCGCATGTACACCGATTCGCTTTGTTAACACTTCATTTCCTTCCTTATATTTTGTGTGCTCTAATACGCGATACCAACCCCATCTTCGCTCTTCATACATTGGCCTTCCATCAAAGCTGTTGACATATTCTTTCACTTTAGGACTTGACTGCTTATCAGAAACTAATATTCCATCGGAGCTTGCAGCAACGATCACATTATCTAACCCGATTAACGTTACGGGAATATCTAGTTCATTTACTATGTGGGAATTGGATGATTCCTTACAAATAATTCCTTTGCCATTTAGCTGAGCTCCCATTTCTTCTGTCAACGTATTCCATGTACCGAGATCCTTCCAATAGCCATCATACGGTAAGACCACAATATGATTCGCTTTTTCCACCACTTCATAATCAAAGCTATTCTGTGGAAGCTTATTATATTGCTTTACTAGCTCGTCATACTGTATTGGAAAACCTTGTTCTACAAGAATATTAAGAATGCAGCTTAATTTAAATGAAAATACACCACAATTCCATAAAGCTCCATTATCTATTAATGCAGCCGCTTCTTCTTCCTCTGGTTTTTCCTTAAAGGAATTCACTTTATAGTAAGAATCATCTTTTTCAGAGGATGTTGGAACAATGTATCCATATTTAGAAGATGGATAGGTAGGTGCTACCCCAATCAGTGCTATATCTGCGTTCGACTCACTCAACACGTTCTCTAACTCTTTTACTACAGAAAAAAATCGATCCTCTACGTAAGGATCGACTGGAAGTATACCTACAAATTCATCAGGGCTATATCCTTCAACGGAATATAAATATACAGCAGACAAAGCAATGGCGGGAAAAGTGTCTCGTCTTTCAGGCTCTACTACAATGGGATTTCCCAATCCAATTTGATTATGGATCATATCTACTTGATTTTTGCTAGTTGCAATAACAGAATCATTGTCTAAATTATTCTTTGCTAATTGTCTCCAAACACGTTGGATCATGGATTCTTTTATTCCATTCTCCTTTGTAAGTATCTTTAAAAATTGCTTTGACCTTGCGTCGTTGGAAAGTGGCCATAAACGTTTTCCAGAACCTCCAGATAGAAGTACTAGCTTCATATAACATCCTCCTCATTTCCTTATGATTTTGAATAGTCCTTACTAACCTTCCTTCACCCACCCACTAGTTCTTGTGTGGAGAGCATTCGCCTAAATGCACCTTTATCTGTTGAAAGCTGTTGGTACGATCCTTGTTGAATCACCAATCCGTCCTCTAATACAAGAACCTGATCCGCTTCTCGAATAGTGGATAATCGATGTGCAATAACGATGATTGTCATCCATCCCTTTAAACGTTCAATGGCATGCTGGATTTTTTGCTCATTCTCCGTATCAAGTGAACTAGTAGCCTCATCCAAAACGAGAATAGAAGGTTTCCGAAGAATTGCCCTTGCTAAAACGAGACGCTGACGCTCGCCACCAGATAATTTAATTCCTCGATCACCAATCATGGTATCTAAGCCGTCATGCAAGTCTTTCACAAATAAAGCAGAAGCAAAGTCTAGTGCTTCCCATAACTCTTCTTCGGTAGCTTCAGGAGCAACAATTACTAAATTCTCCCTAATCGTTGTATTAAATAGAAAAGGATCCTGTGGTACATAGCTCAATGTCTTTCTTAAAGCTTGTATACAGTCTCCATTTAAGTGCTTTCCATCTACCATAATGCTACCTTTCTCAGGTTCAATTAACCCCATAAGTAAATCAACGAAGGTGCTTTTTCCCGCTCCTGACTTTCCAACAATCGCTGTTACTTTATTAGCAGGAATGAAAACATTTATATTCCGCAAAGCATATTTTTCTTGTTCCTTATCATATCGAAACCAAGCATCTTTACATTGAATTCCTTCGTGAACAACGAAAGGATCTGCTTTCATTTCATGATCAAACTCCCGCGCTAACTCGGTCTCCCTTTGTAATGATTGGACTGCTCGTAAAGATGGTATCGTGTTCGCAACTTGCTCCAAAGAACTTTGAATACCCGCAACTCTCGGCCACAGTCGAGAAAAAATTACAATTACTAACATCAACTGTGCCGCTTGAGCAGCAAACATCTGAACTGCTACAAAGATAAAAGCAGCAATGAACAGTGCCGAGGCCATTTTATAGTAAGCCTGAGAAGTTGCTTTTAACTTTGCATAATCAACATGTTGATCCTGCATTTCCTTCGTAATGGATTCATACCAATGAAGCCTCGGATTCTCCAGAGAGTTGCTCTTAATATCTTTGATTCCATTCATCTGATCCGTTATACCTGCGAGATAACTTTGACCTAACTGTAAATTCCAAGTTCCTAATTTCATCGACATTTTTAGGAACTTGCGATTAAGAAAGATAAGAATAAGACCACATAGAAGAACAAAAGAAGTAATTGTTGGTGATAATATCATAGCCAGAGTTATTTGAAGGACAGTAAAAACAAAGGAAGCTAACAAATGCAAAAATGATTGAGTACCTGCATTGGTCTTTCCTATTTCGGTTGTTAATAAATGAATTAAATCGGACTTTCTTTTTTTCACGAAGAATGGCCAATTCGCTTTTAACAAAGAATGATAGGTTGATATTTGTAAGTATCGTAAAAAACCTTGTTGGATCTCTGCATTGCGAATAGTAATATGTCGCTGCAAGACATTTTGACCAACGGCAATGACCAAGTAGATAAATAAAATGATTAACAACCCAAAAGATACTGGGATATCGTCAAACACTTGAAAAATAGAGGTAAATGGTAGTGCCTGTACATCCATGGAAACAATGCCACTCATACTTATCATTGGAATAAGTAATAGGATTCCAATACCATCTAAAAGGCCAATGCCCATCATCGCCATAATGTTATAGTATAATTTACTCCCTGTATGACCATGAATCTCCTTTAGGAAAAAGAATAGATGCTTCATGCTCTTCACCTCCTTCATCAACACTTTTGTTACTTACTTTTTCACTTGAAGTAATCCTTCTTTTACTAGATGCTGAATAAAGGATATAGTTTGTTCTTCACATTCTTGTTGACCTACTTCATATAATTCCACTAGTTTATGAACTAGCTCTTGAATGGAAATCTCTTCTTTTGTATAATCCCAGATTTCTCCTCCAGTAGTTCCTAAGTTATAATACTTGCCTTTCTTCACACTAAACATGACCTTTTCGCCATTCATATCACTTACAATATTTCCTTCCACCTGACAAATAACATTGTCTAATGTGATATCCATTAGTTGATTCATTACGAACCCCTCCCATTTACTAACATTTTCTCATTTACTTGATTGCTTTCTCTTTTGGAAAACTGATGAATGATTTCATTACTTATTTCATTGGCAGTAAATCTGTCTTTCGGTCGTTCTATTTTCGTTAGTGTAACCTTGCTTGCCAACTTAATGGATGTCTGAAAATGCCAATCCATAAGTCCAGATTCTGTCACGACGAAATTTCGAAACGTATGCTTAAATAAAGTCTGAAATATGTCTAATTTTTCGATTGAGTGGAAGATTACTTCTCTAGTGTCAGTAGCTTCTAACTCGAACAGTCCTGCTAGTGGAACTGGTTCCTTACAAAACTGGTCTGATACAGGTACCGAGTACTTTGTTTCTCGATATGCGATGGGTTGAAAATCATTGTGATCTTTCTCATATTGTTCCAGCGTTTGTAACCAAAGCTTTTGATGTGGATAGGTAGGGATTACTATTGGTTCATTTTCTTCATTAAATACAACAGGAATGATATCATCCGTCATTAATGTATAGCCTTTTTCAATAAACGAGGACGCAAGTGTCGATTTCCCTGCACCGGAATCACCTACTATTGCATAAGCCTTCCCATCAAGTACAACCGCACTTCCATGCAAAGGTAAAATCCCCCGTTGAATCAGTAAAATTCCCATGCAGGTACCTAGCAAATACAGTCTTATTACATCTTCTTTGTTTTCCACCATCGGAGATACAGTAATACTAGTACCATTTTCTACAAGAAACGCAGCTATGTTGGGAATCTGAAATAAACAGTAATTTTCTTTTATATAAAAATAACTTTGCGTAGGTAAAATAGTAGAAGGTATCTCTCTTAGTTTCCTCCTTCGAATCTCGAGGTCTACTTGTGTAGCACCTACTTCCTTCGCTTCTAGCTCTGGTAGAATAAAATCGCTATGTATCGTTAAACGAAAAGCATAATATATGTTATTATTTTGCAAGTAACTCCCCCCTAACTACAATCCTTTTCAAAGTTGAACTATATTCTCAACAAAAAGAAAAGAGAGAATGATAGACAGCATCCTCTCTCTTTGAAAATAAAATAAAAATTTCTTAGCTCCAACCTAATTCTGGAAACGGAGTTCCTGCTGGATACGTATTATCCAACGTAGTGTTGTTAAACGAATTTGCCATTGTCTCTTGCACACTAAGTACCTCTAATTCTGGCTTTACCCATTCATTCTTCATTGTCTCACCCCCTCTCCAATGTTTTCATAAATCTTCCTACTATTAAAAATCTCATTAAGAAACGATAATTGGGATCTAAACTTTTATTGGAGCTTTTCTGTTCTTTCGCGTTATCGAATGCACGCAAAACAGCAGCACTATCAATATATTCCATGATCCCATCGTCCTTTAGAAGACCCTGCACCTCTTTTAAAGCTTTTTTCCAGAAAGGTGTTATTCTGTGAAACCAATCTGTTCCCTGTACTCCTCGAACATGTTGATTTAAACGCACCTTATCTGGCAAATAATTCTTTGTCGCTCTTCGAATTAGTGCTCGATCATAGCCGCCTTGAACAAACTGCTCTTCAGGTAAGGAGAGACAAAACTGAATCACTCTCAAGTCATTTGTAGGATCACGCTTGCAAACGTTATGTTTTAGAGAGAACTTCGTTGTTACTGTGTTGGTCGTATTCCAGTGAAACAGATCTTCAAAATGCTTTACTCTCATATCTAGTCCTTGATACTCTTGATACCAGCCTGATTCATCTATTCCGAAACTCTCCAATGTCTCGTATACATGGGAGCGAGCTGCGAATGCTGGATGTATAAGGGAAGGGATAGCAAATTCATTTGGACGTATTTTTTCTTTAGTAATCGGCATCGCTTTTTTTGCTACAAAGGAGAATCGTTTGTAGTGTGAGCCCCCAACATGATGCGAGTAGTTCTTTAATTCACTCAGCAACTTAATCCACTGCATTCGTTTAAATAGCTTCTTGTAATATTGCAAACTATCTCCCCAGGAAACCGCCATATTTCCGCGATCTCCATTTAACAACACACCAATTCCTCTTGTACTTGCTTCTTCAAACATCCCCTTAATCCAAAAGGAATTTTCAAAGAATTTATAAGGCATTTCCATTACTCCCATGAACTCATCCATGATAGAATATGGATCTTTGCCTTCGAACTCTAGGTATTCATCCTTCAATCCACCAACATGCTTTACTGTCTCTAAAATATAAGGACGTTCATCGGCAATTTGTCTTGTAGATATGGTATCCTTGAAATCTTTCGGTGGAATATAGCTAAATGTATGTAATGATTTATTTCGTGTTCGTAACGTATTCATCGCAAAGCTAACGACAGCTCCCGAATCTAATCCACCACTTAATTGAGCCCCCAGCTTTCGATGCGTCCTTAACCGGGCATCTACTGATTTTTGAAAAACCTCTTGAAAGGCTTCTATATAATCATCTTCATTCTTATAATGGATAGGTGAGCCGTAAGATAATTTGCAATAGCGATGTAATCGAATGCTCCCTTGATGAACCGTTATACTATGTGATGGCGGAATTTCATGTATATTTTCATACGGTGTAATGGTTGAACTCACTGTATTCACAACAGAAGTAATTGCTAAGTATTCTGCTAACCAATCTTCATTCATTTTTTTCTTAACACCAGGAAGTGATAATAACGGAGCAATGGTGGAGCAGAAGGCAAATTCATTATTTTTGTTGAAAAAATAAAGAGATCTGCTTCCAGAAAAGTCTCGTGCTCCAAATAGTTTCTCCTCATTTTCATCCCAAATTATAAAAGAGAAATCACCTAGTAAAAATTTAGGAGTTTCTTCCCCCCATTTACAATAAGCTAATAAGATCAATTGACTGTCTGGAATAGAGCTCCTACTAGCTTTACAAATATGTAATATATTTAGTAATTCATCACGGTTGTCAATAATGGCATCCGCAGTGATACTTAGCTTTCTTTCCTGATCATAAAAAGGAAGTACCTCCCCAACCGATTCAGGGGTAATCCATTGCGCAAGACAGCCTAAGAATACATGGTTTTTTTTGAAAACGGACCTATCATCAGCTGGAAACTTACTTAACTCTTGCATCATGCTTTCCACCTGTTGATCTGTTATTGGTTCGTTCTGTGTTTTATAAATACCAGCAATGGCACTCACTAATATCCCCCCTTTCTCTTAACTTTTCACGTTAGCTCCTTCTTCATATCTATGTATTTCTACAAATTTCCCAAACGTGCTAACAACCGTAAAGTTAGCACAGTTAGCTCCCCCAGTAACGTACATACTCCCGCTCCTTAACCATGCATGAGCAATCATTAACCCCTCTTTGTCTTTTGATGTTCCTAGATATAAAGTACTGTCTATGTTTCTACGCTCGAGCATCTTCATAGCAGCAATAGCCTGAACCAAACAGGCACTTTCCCAAAAGGTATATTTCTGCATGACATCGATCGCCTTTGCAATGGCTTTTATAGCAGGATCCTCCTTTTTATCAAAGGAGGTCTCATAGTTTTGTAGCTTTAACTTGTGGACCACCCTAGTAAATGGGAAAGATTTGATCACACGAGCATGAGCAAGACTCCAGTATGCTTCAAAATACAATCTCTTGATCCAAAATGGTAAGGATAGAAAGTTCCGTAACTTTTTACCCATAATCCCCCTCTTTTCACTTTCTATTTTTACCATTAATGTATAATAATGGTTTATAAGGACTATTATATCTTTTCACTATTACCATTACAGTAGTCTAATGACCTATTTTTTTGAAAAACTAGCAAATATCTTTTCAGTTTTAACTAGGTTTTCTTGTCATTCTCCATAGCCAAATAAATGGTCTTAAAGGAACATAGAGAAAGTGTAATAACTTTGGTAAAGGTAGAATTTTAGCATCCCATGAATTTGCGTAAAACTTTCGTATTAGATAGTTTCTTTTTTCTGAGCTTGTTTTTATATTGTATCTGTATCTCTTACAATCTTTCTTCCATTTTTGAGGTGGATGGTCTATATCTATCTGATATCGTATATATTGAAATGCATTTTCTGCTAGTAATTGAGATTTGCGACTAATTTTTTGAGTTGAATCTATTGGTATATGTAATAAGAGTTGAAGCAAAAGAATTGTTTGACCAAATACGTGTTGATAGTGATATTTTGCAATAGTTTTAGTTAAATCAAAGTTCTGTGTGCAAAGAAGCTGCTCTATGTCCGTCAACCAGCGAAGTCGAAACCACCCATGCTTAGCTCCATGCGTAACTAAGTGGTATAACATATGCTCATTTCCAAGTGTATACATCGGAGTGGAGGTAATAGGTATCAGAACTTTTTCTCGCCACATCTCTTCAAATGTTGGTTCGTGACTTGGTCCAGAGTGTAGTTTCCAGTGTAGCTCTATTTCTATCTTCTTTTCTTTATGATAGAACTCAGTATGATGATTATTCACTCGCCAATCCTTAAGTACCCTCGGAGATTCGTAGGCAATCTCATATCCTAAATCCTGAAGAATCATTGTTACCTTGTCGAGGTTTTCGATAGAAATTAAAAAATCTAGATCCATAGAGGTTCTAGATGATAAATTTCTATATAGTTGGTAAGCGAGAGCTGGGCCTTTTAATAAAAGTGCCTGTATATTCATCTGCTGAAAAACCTTGCAAACCCGCTCTACTTCAGCCGTCAGTTCCATCATCCTCATCGTATTTTTTACGTAAGAATCACGTAGAGCTTTTACAACATCTGTGGGAAGGGAGATGTTCTTTTGTTTTTGTATCGCCACATGAAGTAACGGAAAGACCCGATGATCATGTGATAATTTTAGAAAAGCTTCCCAGTCAATGGAAGATAGAAACGATTCATTATTGAATAATTCCGGTGATCCTTTTTCCAAGTTTAAAAGGTCTAACATCAAGCGAAATTCTTTTGAAGTGTTAGTAAGATCAGATTTCACATCCATATGCATAATCTCCTTTAACAGGAACTAATAATCATTTGTTTCTAAGACCAATCCTTCCGATAACAATTCTTGTAAAAATAACTCTACATTTTTTTTACATTCATGAATGCTTACTTCATATTCACTAGATAAAGAATATACAATATGATCCATCGTAACGGATTGAGCTAACATATCCCAAATCACCATACCTAATTCTCCGAAATCATAGTACTTTCCAGTTCTTAGGTTAACTAGTACTTTTTTACCCTCGACAAGTTTCATAATGACTTCTTGAGATTGACTAAAGTGAGATTGGTATATCGTTGAATTCAAGATCAATTTATATCATCCTTTCTAAATAACATGTCGCTTCTCCCAATGCACATTTGTTATAGAAAACGTATTGACTGATGTAACGAGTTTGTCATCTCTTAATTCATTACTTCTCATGGAGATTTTACTTTCAACAAACTGTTTTATCTCCTTCTTAAATCGTTCTGGGGAGAATTTCTCTGCATGTTCCCTACAGTTTAATGGGTTAATATACATGTCTTCAAACTTCTCAACGGCTTCCTTAATAGCTTCCGGTGTTTGCTCGTTAAAAAATAATCCAGTGGGATTCGTCGTTTCTTTGTATCCTTTCACCGTTTCTAATGAACCACCCTTACCATAGGCTATCACTGGTGTTCCACAGGCTTGTGCTTCTAGTGGAGTAATTCCAAAATCCTCCTCTGCTGCAAAAATGAATCCTTTGGCTCGCTGCATATGACTCTTTAATACATCAAAGGACTGATAACCTAACATTGTTACATTTGGTCCTGCCTTTGCTTTTATCTTCCTAAAGTCTGGTCCATCACCAATCACAACAAGCTTTTTGGATGGCATCATAGAAAAAGCTTCTACAATGGTATCGATTTTCTTGTAAGGTACCATCCTAGAAGCTGTCATATAAAAGTCCTCTTTTTCTTCTTGGAAGGAAAAAGCAGATACATCCACTGGAGGATAAATCGTTGTTGCTTCTCTGTGATACACCTTCCAGATTCTGCGTGCAATAAAGTTTGAATTAGAAATAAAAAAATCTACACCATTGGCCGTTCGGTAATCCCAATTACGAACCTTGTGTAGAATATATCTCGTTATAATTCCTTTTATTCCCTTATCCATCTTGCTTTCCTTCAAATACTGATGCTGCAGATCCCATGCATATCGTATTGGGGAATGAACGTAAGAAATATGGAGCTGATCTGGTCCAGTAATCACGCCCTTTGCCACTGCATAGGAACTGGAAATAATTAAATCGTACTTGGATAAATCGAGTTGCTCTATTGCAATTGGCATTAATGGCAAATAGTTTCGATACTTTGATTTAGAAAAAGGAAGCTTCTGAATGAAAGTCGTTTTCACTTCTTTATTCATAATAAAATCCCGCTGCCCTTTGTCTAAGTACTCTACCGTACTAAACAAATCCGCATCCGGGAATATCTTCAGTATTTCCTCTAATACCTTTTCAGCGCCGTTGTAAACGACTAGCCAGTCGTGGATGATGGCGGTTTTCATTTGGATACCTCCCTATTTCTTTATTCTACTTCACTGGTGATTATTTTAACTAGCTTGTTTCAAAACTTTTTTCATAGGTTTTAAAACAATATTTCTTTCAAAATCATTCATGAAAAATCTGAATAAAAACATACCATATGCTGTAGTAAGGACGAAAGCAAACAAAACAATATCTACTATAGAAGTAATCTCGTAAATTGTTTTCAAAATTATACCTAGAATAATTATAAAAGTCATAGGAATGAATAGTTTAGATAATTCTATATAATATCTTCTCATATCTAACCCTACTCTAGTGAAATATATATTCATGATTATTGTATTTATTGTTTTTCCTATTACAGTACCAATAGCTACACCAATAACCCCATACATAATTGCAAGGGGGATACTAATTATAAGGTTAAGAATAGCGACAATTAAATATAGTTTTGACTGAAATGCATGTAGATTCTTAGCTTGTAAAATTGATGTTGCTAACACCTGGATAACGGGAATAAACCTAGATAAAATTACTAATAAAGCTACCCAATAAGCCATACCGTAATCATTCCCAGCCCAGATTAACATAAATTCATAGCCCACTAATGCAAATCCAGTAACAACTAATGCAGCTAGCATAAATTGAATTCGAGATACTTTAATAAAAATATTCGTAATTTCATAATTAGATACATTGCTTGACACCATTCTTACAAGCTTAGGTAGAAAGAAGCCACTTAATACCATAGTTAGTTTTGTAAAAATACTATTAATGACCTCAGCAACATTATAAACCGCTACTGCACCAGAATTCACCAAAGCTCCCAAAATAAATAAATCAGTTCTACTATAAATCATGTCTACAAGGCTTGCCACAAATATCCAGATGGAATATGAGGAAATTTCCTTTAATAAAGTAAAATCAAATTTATACAATTTAATTTTCATTTTCAATTTCATAAAACAAAAGAAGATATCAACAAGTGATAATAGAAAGTTTAAGATCGAAATAATTATTAGTAAGTCTATTGATGAATAGCCAAGAGTTAGTACCAATACAGTTGTTAGTGGGTTCAGTATAGTTCTAATAACTGTTAAAAACTTAGAAAATATAAATTTTTCATGAGCAATAATTATACCACTGAATAATTTCAGTGGAAATGATATTCCAATATTAATAGACACAATTAGAAGCATAATCTTAAACCTCGATAATTCATCAGGAGTAAGACCGTTAGAAAAAATGAAATCAGCACCAATTGATACCATAAGTCCACAAAGAAATGCAATTATTCCTATAATGGAGTATAGAATCAAAAACATAGCGTTTATATTATGTTGTTCTTTTTCTTTGTTCTGCTCTTTAAATTGTGTTACATATTTTACAATTGCATTAGAAAAACCAAAATCAAAGAGAAATAACATTCCCATTATGGACATTGCTAATGAATATAACCCATACTCAGCCTGCCCAAACAACCTTAACGTAATTGGTGTAATTATTATCCCCGTTATTAAATTAATAAAAGTACTTAGATAAGTTAACATCACACCGATTTTGATTTGCTTACCCAAGTCGCTACCTCATTTCTAGTTCACTCTTTCTACTATTTTATCTCCGCCCATGGAATCCTCTTCATTTATTTTAGCTGAATCAATAATCTCGATAATCTCTTTATAATATTTCATTGCAAATGTATTATCATATTCCAAAATACTTTGATCTAATTTCAACAATTCATTAACATGCCCCATAATGTTATCCTTATTTTCCACAAATCTTATATATGGTAAATGCTTAATCCATTCATAAGTTCCCTTTACTTTATGGTTATAGTTATTAAATACAATGCAGGGTGTACCTGTTATTGCTGCAAATACCATTCCATGTAATCTATCAGTTATAACTAATTGAGAATTTCTAAATTGGCTCCAAATTTTTTTAACCTCTATTTCCCTTTTCGATTTTGCAATTAGTTTATTTACAACAGTATCAGTTATAATTATCTTATTATTTAATAATGAGATATCTTTAATAAGTTGCTCCTTATAATTAGAATCTAAAATACCTTCTACATCTTTTCGAAAACAAAAAATAATTCCATTTCTATTTTGTTTAGATTCACTCTCATTTAAGTATAATACAATATCTGGAGTTAATAAGACTCTATTATAGTTGAATTCTCTTTCCATAAATAGGAATGATTTCTCTTCTCTTGCAATTAATACCAGATTCTGATGTGCATTGTAAATAGTTTTAGTTTTTATTAATTCTTTTTGAGCTCTTTCTGAATTACCAAAGTATATAGTTTGAGGGAAGACTACGATTTTTTGTTCTGGAAAACTCAAGATGAACTTACGACGAAGTTCTTCTTCTTCAAAATACTCAATACCAAAATTTCCCCCACCGTTTAATACTATTATGTCTTTTTCAGTAATAAATCTTTTAAGTAGGTTAATAGATTGATTAACCTCGTTGAATTGTATATCAATTACTTCAAAGTTCCCCAAGTGACCTTCTAAAATAGTCTTTTCGGCGTATGCAATAGCATGATCACCTAAATTGCCATGGAGAGGTGTACCAATAATAAATATTCGAGATTGATCTTTTTTTCTAATTTTAAAATATAACTTAATGAATTCAATTGGGCTAATAACTTTTAACATTATTCTATTAAATCTTCTCTTCTGATATTGGATATTGTTTTTTACTTTTTGTAAATTCATAATAAACTCCTATCTTCATAAATACACTCAGATTATCTTTTTACCATCTCTTTTAATTTATAAGTAAATTTAATTCCAAATTTAGGACTATATTCGAAGAATAACCTAGTTATATTTCTCTTTTTACTACTTCTTAAACTACTAAACAAAGCCATATGGTTTTTATAATAACTTACTAAATAGTCTAACAAGTCATTTTTGTCTCGAGCATTCGAATGAATAACTCTAATAATAGAAGTGACTATACTTGTTTCCAGTATATTAATTGCCTTCTCTTTTAATTTTAGTAAACTCTGACTCTCATAGAAAAGTACTTGATCATAGTAAGCATCTAAAAGATCTAATCGACGAAAACTAAATTCTTTCCTCATGATACTATTGGGCCTTTGTAAGTAAAAATACATTTTTTTCTCAGTTGTCACTACTTTGTTTGCATTGAAAAATATTTTATACGTTGTAAACACATCTTCATGTAACCTGTTCATTGGAAAACGAATATTTTTTAATATCTCTACCTTAAACAATTTGTTCCATACATTCCATATTGCAACTTCAAGCTCAGGCTCATAAAGATTTGTTAGAATATCATTTTTATCATTGTGTACTACTATTTTAGGATAGACTATTGCTTTTTTTTCTATAGATAATGTAGAATCGCTTTTCTCATACACTTCGGTATATCCACATTGTGCAATGTCTGCATTATTATTAACAATTAAATTTAATAATACTTCATAGAACTCAGGGTGAATATAATCATCAGAATCTATAAAACTAATATACTCTCCTGTAGCAACATCTAATCCTGCGTTTCTAGCATCTGATAATCCTCCGTTTTCTTTATGTATAACTTTAATTCTTTTATCAATCATCGCATATTCGTCACAAATACTTCCACAGTTATCTGGAGAACCATCATCAACTAAGATAATTTCTAAATTTGAGTATGTTTGATTAATAACACTATCGACACACTTTCTCAAGTATTTTTCTACACAATAGATAGGAACTATGACACTTATCTTACCCTCTATTTTGATCTCCTCCCTATGTATTAGTTTTAGAGTTTCTAGTAGTTAAAAAAAAAGACATGCCTTTAGCATAACTTTTTATTGATAAAAATAATCCCTCAATCTTCTTCCTTCTAACTAACGCAATCGTTAACCTTAGTGGCTCTAAAACAATAAATACACAAAACATTATTGTTGATTTTTCCCAATACCTGTATCTCCTTAACATGTAATATATCCTAGATGCTTCAATATCTAGTTGTTTTTTAGGAACACTTGTATTACCGGCACCATTATCAAAAATAATTAGTGAAGGATCAAATTCTATCTTATAACCATTAAAAAGTAATTGATAGGCAAAATCCATTTCAGAGGGACCGTAATTAACTGATTCATCAAAACTACAAGTACTTGCTGCAGTTATTGGTATCCAACTTGCTTGATCCAAAAAACCTTTTACTGTCTTCACGCTATTAATCTTATCTTTCCTATACCCCCAAAAGTTGGATTGCGTAGGTATCTTCTCTCTACTATCCTCATATTTTACTCCTGTTAAAATTGTTTTTTTTTCAGCTTTATTTAAGGAAGTAAGAGAATGGTATATATACTCTTCTGATAACTCTATATCATCATCAACCATTAAGCACCAGTCACCACTAACATTCCTTATTACATTATTTCTATTAGCACCTATTCCTTTTTGCGGACCTTTAATCTTCTTCCAATTGAATTTATAAAAAGTTTGTATAATACTACCTTTTCTATTTCCATCATCTGACACTATCAAGTCTGAGATCATGACTTCATGACCCTTTTTCATTGCAAAATTAATGCTTTTTTCTATACTTAAAATGCATTTCTCTAAGTTATCAGGTCGATTGTAAGTTATAATTCCAATGCTTATTTTCACCACTCACCTAATCCCCTCTTTACACGATTATATTTATGTGTAGGTCGTATTCCATCTATTTACTAATTTTTAATTGTATAAGTCTTATGTGTTTGACTATTTGTATATAATGCTTTTTTGTACACATCTAACCTAGTTTTAGCTGCCGTTTCCCAACTATATCTATTTGCTGTTAAATACGCATTATATTGAATCTTATTTAACAGTTCATGATTTGTAATTAATTCTTCTAAACTCTCCTGTAATAATTTTGTATTTCTTTTTGGTACTATTATTCCATCATATCCATCTGTAACTATATCAAGTGGACCTGGTGTCTCAAAGGTTATTGGCGCTAACCCACATGCCATACATTCTATTAAAGTCTTACCAAAACCTTCGGATAATGAAGGGAATAAATTAATATGAAAATTCTCTAGATACTTTGGTAATTCTCTATGATCATATTTTTCTACGATACTGATTCTATCGGTTAATTGTGGATCGTAATCTTTTAATACTCTTTCTTTACTGCACCCCGTTCCGAAAAATGTTACTTCAACATTTGAATATTTTGTTAATATCTTATTTAATACTTCAGAACTATAATCAATCCCTTTTCTTTGTATATAACTTCCAACTTGTGCTATCCTTATAATCTTTCTATCTAGCTTTTCTTTGTTGAACTCTTGATTTAAGAAATATTCCGGCACTCCATTTTGAACAATATTTACTTTTTCTTCTGCAACTCCAAACTGGCTAACCACATAATCCTTATCGTTTTTATTTAGGACGATAGAAAACTCTGATTTTTTTATTGCTTTTGATACTTCCCATAATCTATATCCTCCCCAATAAATTGGATATTTCCAGCTTAAGTTAATATTTCCTTCTTTAGATTCTTTTAATATTTCCTCATGCGCAAGATGTTCTAATCCATGACTACTAAATACAATAGTCGGACGGTTCCTCATATATGTAAGAGCCCAACCGTCACCCGAAGCAACATCTATCAGATCATACTCTCTCCATTTTTTTATTCTCAACGCAACTTTGAAAGGAAAAATAATTCTGTCTAATAAACCACCAGAAAAACTTTTCAAATCATCCATGAAATATGTGTCAACTTCAACTCCTAAATCTTGAAGTGCCTTTTGAAATGCAAGCCTTGTTCCTGACACACCAGTGTTAGGATTGTGTTCTGCACTCGATATTAATGCTATTCTCACTAACTTCCCTCCTAATTCAATATGTAGCTATTTTACTAATAATCTATCAAGGCAACTTTCTACTAGAGAGATCGTTTTTCTAAGATTAAAGTTAACTTGGAAACTATAATAGCCTTGTTTAGAAATATTATTATACAATTCTTCATTACTTATGATCTTTTCTATTTGAATCGCTAGTTCAACATCGCTTCCTGCTCCATATAGTAATCCCGAAACTCCATCCTCAATAATCTCCAGCGGCCCTCCAAGAGCAGAGGCGATAACGGGCTTCTTCGCCGCCATCCCTTCAATAATCACGCGCCCAAAAGGCTCTTCTCTTATTGATGCATGAACAAGAATATCTATTGTTTGTATAAAGCTTGGAATATTATCTTGGTAACCTAGAAACTCAATATAGTGACACCCTTCAGCCATTTGAATAAGATGTTTTTTATATTCAAGCTCTTCTTTTTTGTCAAAAAGCACGTCGCCAACAATGAGAAACTTGAGTTCTGGATGTTTAGGGTGAAGTAATTTCGCAGCCTTAATGAAAACATCCTGCCCTTTCCACTTTGCAATTTGTCCGATAATGGCTATTTTATGCTCCTTCATATGCTTGTATCTCCTCAATTGGCAACATTCCATTATAAACAACCTCTACTTTTTCAGAAGTGAATTGTTTAGAAACAGCTTTAGATATACAAATAATCTGATCTACTCTATGTGATAGTGCTACAAACAATTTTTTATTCAAGCCATCATCTAATATATCCCTTACATGCCATATGACTTTTTTGAAAGACAATTTACCGACGAGTAATCCTACAAAATGAGCTTTCATTGAATTTGTATAGACAACGTCTGCATTGCTTCTCATAGTAAAGAGTAGTAGTTTCAACATTGGCCATAAAAGGTACAAAGGAGATACTAATTGAGATAACCCTTTTTTATCTCTATTGTATTTCAATACCTTTTCAGGAAATGGAATTACCTTCACTTGAACACCGCTTATTTTCTTCGCTTTCTCTACTAGAGGGCCTTCCTCAAAACAAACAAATAAAGGGCGGAATTTCTCTTTATTTATATAAGTGAGTATGTCTAAAAAGCTTTTCTCTGCTCCACCAATCGTTGCAGTGTGATTCAAAAAAAGAACATCAATTTTATGCTTTTTTTTCATACTATCCCTCCAATGATTCTACTAATGTAACCCGATGGTTCCATAGACAATTTTCAGTCACCCATCGGTACCCATTGTTACCAAATTGCTTTGCTAAGTCTTGGTCCATAAAAAAAGAAGAGACTGTTTGCACAATTTCTTCTTGGCTTGAAGGATCTATTAAATATCCAGTTTTTCCATGGAGGACTGCGTCTGGCACTCCACCATTGTTTCCACCTATGACTGGTAGTTTATACATTCCAGCCTCTAAGAAGACAATTCCATATCCTTCAACATCTCCTGTTTCTGTTAATTCTCTATTTAGCATGATAAATAAATCCGCGATAGAATAAATAGTTTCTAAATCCTCTCGTGAAATACTTCCAGTAAAAACAACATAGTCTTCTAGATCTAAATCCTTTACTAAGAGTTTTAGATTTTCTTCTTCAGGACCATCTCCACAAATAACATACTTTACATTTGGTGTTATTTTTATAATTTCTCTTAACGACTTAATCACTAAGTCATGTCCTTTCCTCTTTACGAGTCTTCCAACCGTAATAATGACCTTCCTATCCTCTAACATAAATTTCGATATAAGTGATTGTGCATTTATAGTAGCAGCTTTCTTTTTATGAATACCTGGATGTATAACCGTAATGTTTCTCTCTTCTAGATCTGATTCCATTAGCTTATTTTTCGTATAATTACTGTTACATATAATTTTATTTGCATGCCTCAAGCAAAACTGAACTAGTTTATATTTAAGAGCGTTGTTTTTGGATTCTAGAAAATCGAAGCCATGAATATATGGATAATAGCGTATTCTTAATAGTCTTTTAATAATAGGTCCAATAATTCCAATGGGCATCACATTTCCAAAATGAATTTCTTCTATCTTATGCTTTCTTATAAGAGAAACAACGTAAAAAAATAATACTACTGCTTGTAGTATTTGTTTTATAAACGACACTTTATTAGTCATTCCTATTCGGTACGTTTTAAAAGTTTGTTTCGCATCGAAATCTCTAAATTTTTCCTCGCCAATACGATTAGAAGTTAAAACAAAAGTATCTAAAGAATTTAGATTTGAAACTAGCCCATAAACATAATTTTGAATACCACCGTTTTCTGGTGGAAAATCCAGTGAGATAAATAAACGTTTTGTCACTAGACCACAACCTCTTTCGTTTGTTTTGTATCTCCTATCTTTTCCAATTCTCCGATTATAGATAGACCCATATTAGTATTAGAAAACAATGTGATCGCTCTTTCTCTTCCAAGTTTTCCATTCACCTTAATATTCCCCGTCAGAAATCTTTTTACTGCCGATACAATTAATAGTGGATTATCTGAGTCTAATAATAAACCTGTTTTACCATGTTCTACAATCTCAACTGAACCTGGTGATTTAACAGCAATCACAGGTTTTTCATGTAACATAGCTTCTACCATGACAATACCAAAAGGTTCTCCACTTGCAGTATGAACATATAAATCCATTGCATCATAATATGCTGTTACATCTTTCTGATTGCCTGTAGAAATCACATAATCCTCTAGTTTTTTATCTGCGATTAATCTATGTATTTTATTTTCATACTCATCATCCAGATTATATAAATTTCCTCCTACTAGTAGGAGCTTTACCTTAATCTGTTGTTTCACGAGAATCTCAAGTGCTTCAATTAACTTATCTTGTTTTTTCCAACTTTGAATCCTTCCTACATTCCCTATTAGAATAGTATCATCTGAAATACCAAGCTCTTTCCTTATTTTTACTCTCTTCTCTACACTAGGTGAATGCTTCCTTATATCTGATCCAGGATACACACAAAATACGTGCTTATTTGTTAACTTTAGCTGAGCAATTTTTGCCACCGTTGATGAGGCTCCTATAGTTTCAGCTGGTAGAATTGTTGTTAGCTTATCAAAGAAATGAGCTGGTTCTGGTACTCCATGTTGCCACCAACAAGTAGGTTTTTTACTAACATAATTAGGTATGGCAGTGAATTTATGTGCCTTTGGCATCCAATTTAATACAATGTTAGGATTAACTTGTGTCAATAATTTAGAATATGAAATCATCCACTTTATTACTGCTGGAGCATTTCTCATTTTAGGGCTTTCTAGTAATATTGTTTCCACTCCTAGATTATCTATTGCTTCCTTTAAATCACCGTTCTTCATAAACAGGACAACTAGACCCTTTTTATCTCTCATTACTTTTACAAGCTCAAATAACATGGATTCCGCACCACCACCTAAATTTCCAACTGCAGAATTAATTAATACTTTCAGTGTATTCCCCTCCCTTCATAGAGATTTATATCACTCTTTCAAACGCCTCAACTAACTTATTCGCAATCCCTTTATTCCCATAACTAGCAATAACATCACTTCTAATATCTTCTTCGCTAAAACTAGTCTGATATGCTTCTTGTAAACATCTCGTTAATTCTTCTACGTTCCCTTCTTCAAACACCAAATCCATGCTCAACGTTTTAAGCACCTTTGGTATTTCTCCACAAGTACTTCCAATAGAGGGTACTCCACATGAGGCTGCTTCTATCAAGACTCTACCAAACTGCTCTCTCCAATTTGATTTCGTCTTGGAAGGTAACACATGAACATCCATGCAATTAAACCACTTTGGCATATCCGTATGTGAGGCATTATCAACAAAACGTACGCTATCCGTTAATTCAAGTTCTGTAACTAATATCTTTATATCTTTAAGTAAAGGACCTCTACCAACGATTAATAAATACATCTCAACGTTATTTTCATTACATGTTTTCATCGCGTGGCACAGGACATCTACTCCCTTTTCCTCTACAATTCTTCCTGCGAATCCTACAACAAAAGCTTCGTTTGGTATGGATAATTCCTTTCTTGCCTCCATTTTTTGCTCACAACTAATTTGAAAATGTTGTTCATCTACTCCTAAAGGGATCTCACAAATAGAATGTTTATATCCCTTTGTTCTCAAAACATTCGTAACATCCGCACTAATGCTAATGGCTAGTGCTGATCGATCATAAACGTAATTCTCCATTTTTTTTATTGGAAAAGGATAATTTTTGTTAATATTTTGTGCAGAATAAAAACCTATCGCTTTTTTAAGTGGAACTGAGTTCCTTATTACTTGGAAACAACTAAGCGAATATGGTTCTTCCGCTACATAAATAGCGTCAGGGTTAAGTTCACTTATTATTTTCTTTAAGCTTTTTTTATAAAAATGTAGTGGAATACTATTATTTAACACGATAGGAACTTCAATAATTCTACCTTTAAAGTCTGGCCATCTTCTAACTTTTATTGGTTCTGTTGTTAAGCCAGGAGCGATAAAATTCTTAGGAACAATGATGTCTACTCGATGCCCTAATTGTTCTATTTCACAGTAGACTTGCTGATTTACATCTGTAACACAGGCATGACTAACTACTACTAAATGCACGTTTATCGCCTCTCACTTCTTTATATTCTTTGTGTATCCATCCCGCAAAGGCCCAAATAATGATGGGAACTAAGTAAAATCCACCATTAATCCACTGACCTAAACTTCCAACAAAAACAGCCAAAACTGCTAGATATTCCATACGTTTTGTTATATTCACTAAAGTGATTGTCTTATAAATTGTAAAAAAGATTACTAAACTATAGATGATTCCCCCTACACCTAAAGCTACAATCATATTAGAAATATCTACTTCAGTTGACATCGCTGTTGATCCCGATAATTTATCTGCCGCTTTTGTTATTGAAGCAATCCCATATCCTATTGGATTACTAAATATTGACATCATTCCATCTGCAAATCGTTCCAAATGACCAATACCTGTTAGTTCCTCTGATAATGGATCAGTTAAGCCTGCAACTACGTGCTCAATTATTGGCTCTGCTACACCGAACCAAGCAGGATTAATTCTAGGAAGTATAAACCATAACAAGCTCATTGCTAATATAGAAAAAGATGTTATAATTATTCTTCCGATAATGTTCCTACTTACTAACATTAATATCACGAGCATTGCAGCGAACATAAAAAAGATAATCGTTCTAGATCCACCAAAGAAAACGGCGCTAAAAGTAAGCACTGAGATTGATATGTGCATAAACTTATTTTCATCTGTAAAGATTCTAGCAAAAGCGATCATACATGTTAACATGATAAAGTAAACGAACTCTTGAGCACTAGCAAAGGTTCCAAATGCTCTTACCGTATCTTCCGCTAAGTATAGAGCTGCATAACCTGAGATATTTACCCACGCCATTTCAAAAGGCAATATTCCAAAAAAGGTTTGGTAGATTCCATATACTGCAATAACTGTACCTATTACTTGTATGATATTCATCATTGACTTAATAGAACTTCTATTGAATTTATAAAAAGCAAGATAAAACCATAACCACGGAACAAGTATATACATCGAAGCAATGAGACCTGCTACAGGACCACCAGATAAAGGATTTAGAACTTGAAAACATCCAAATACAAACAAAATGTTCATTAATTTGTCTGGAGATTCTTTCATTATTGATGGATTATTTTTTCTCTCCCATAGTAAAAGAAGTGCAAGAATAACCGTTAATCCAGGTCCTATGATTAATAAAGGATCAAATCCACTCCATCCTGCTATTGGTATCAATGCTCTTCGAAAGAAACCCATAAAAGCTAAGTACACAATCATTAGGCCAATGATTCTTTCTCGGTAATATAATGCCAAACCTAACATAACTAAAAACAAAGATAGAAAAAGGAGATTTCTTATCATACCTGGATTTATAGTAAGTCTTCCAATCAGTAAAATACTAGATACCATTAAAAAATATAGTATAATAGACCTTTTATTAATTAATACATACGACATTAACTCTCACCTTCTGTTCTACCATTGTTATGTCACTAACCGTTTATAGTGGTGCATAAATAATTCATATGTTTTATCCCACGTTATTGCTTCGGAACGTAGTCGTACTTCTTTGGACATTTTTTCTCTTAATGAAACATCTAATGCTAATTTTTCAAATGCATGTTGCAACGATTCTTTCTCCCTTTCCACAGTGAAACCAGTCACTCCATCTTCAGCTACAATGTTAGAAATTCCAACCTTGGTCATAACAACTGGTAATCCACATGCACCCGCTTCTAGAGAAGCAATACTGAAAGTTTCATAAAGACTAGGTAGTACATAGATATCTGACATCTTGTAAAACAATGATGGATTCTCATGAAATCCTTGAAAGATAACATGGTCAGAAACATTGTTACCAAATCCCTCAAGCACCTTCTTGGCATCACCTTTTCCCACTACTAATATCTTCGCTTGAAGTTGAGGATACTTGTTTTTTAGTCCTTCAAATGCTTCAAGAATTATCCTTAGACCTTTTCGTGACCAATCTCCGCCAACAAAAACAAATACCAAAGCATCCTCTGGTATTCCATTCATTTTCTTATATTCTCTTTTTTCTTCCTCGGTCGCTGGCTTGAACGTAGTAGTATCTACGCCATTATAAACTATGGAGACTTGGTCTTCCGTATATTGAAAATGAGTTAGTATTTCTTCCTTCACATGCTCGGAAACAACAATCAAGTGTGGTATATGATTCGGTCGATAACATATGGATTCCATTAGTAATGCAAATTTCCCTTGAAACCATGTGTTTATTTTATGAGCAAAGGATTTGGCACCATGAACGCGATCATTATATCCAAGACTGTTATATGCTCTGTGACAAAAATGAACGGTAGAAATATCAACACGATTTAAAACAATCGCACCAGTTGTATGTACACAGTCAAATTTCCTCATGAGAAGTATGAAACTAGTAATGAAGGTGAATAAAAGACTCTTTAAGAACACCGGTCTTTGCGGTATGGGAATTTTAATAAAATGTACATCTGGATAATTACCTGTAAATTCCGTTGCAATAACAGTTATGTCAAAGTCTTTTCTCTTTCTTTTAATCATTTCGGATAAATGAATCTCCATACCGCCACGATTATTTATATTGTGTGCAACGATCGCCAATTTTTTCTTCATATAAAAACTCCTTTTTACGACAATAGAGCTTTTTTTCTTTTTCTTTGAGTGAAAAATTTCGTTTTAAAATTTATAAGAAACTTCTTATATATATAGTGTTGTTTTTTTAGTAATAACCTAAATAATTGAACGATACCTGGTCTATCAGAAGTTCCAATTAATATGGACCACATAACAAACATAAACCTTCTTCCAAATGAAGAATAATATTCGGACATTATCAATGTTTCATTATATACGCCAAAATAATATGCCTCCTCATTAAAACTCCCCCGCTGATCACTATCAAATCTCTGTGCTGGATAGTGATCTACCGCTGCTTCAGGATCATACACTAATCTCCAGCCCTTTTTACGTACACTAAGGCTAAAGGCCATATCGTTATGCACTTGTGCACCTTTCCCAAGCAGTCTTTCATCGAACCATAGTCCTTCTATCGCAGTTCTTCGATAGCTCATGTTTGCCCCTTTTAGAACATCCACATCTCTAACCTCACCATACCCAAGATGATGATTCCCAATGACTCTGCCAAACCATTGAACTTTCCCAACTATCCTTTTCATTCCTGCTTCTACTTTATCTCCGTGGTGTACCCAATCACGACCACCAACACCACCTATGTCTTCTGATTCACTAAATCTAGCAACAATTCTTTCTAACCAGTATGGTCGAGGAGCTGTATCATCATCTAGGATACAAACAATATTTCCTTTACTAATTTCTAATCCTTGATTTAAAGCAGCTACCTGGCCAGGTATCGAAACATATGCTTCGGTAATATAGTATTTCTTAGGAACATAATCTTTCATAAAATTCAATGTTTCCACATCTACATCTCTCATGACTACAACGACTTCATCCGGTAACATTGTTTGATTATTTAACGAATCTAGACATCTTTTCAAATCATTTGTCCGCTTATACGTAGGTATAATGACAGAAGTTTTCATTTTCACACCGCCATCCAATCGGAAATACTAATAAGCTCCCTTAGATCCAAACAATACAAAGAATGTTTTGAATATTAATTTCAAATCTACAAGCATGCTTCTTTCCTTTATATACTTAAGGTCTAACTCTACCCATTCTCCAAAACTAAGGTTGCTTCTTCCACTTACCTGCCAGTAACATGTTAATCCTGGAAGAACACTCAAGCGTTGCATTTCGTAACTATTATATTGTGCGACTTCCTCGGGTAGCGGGGGTCTGGGTCCAACTAAACTCATCTCTCCTTTTAACACATTGATCAACTGCGGTAGCTCATCAAGACTTGTTTTTCGAATAAACTTACCGATTTTTGTTACTCTTGGATCATTTTTTATTTTGAAGACAGGTCCATCTACCTCATTGTTCTTTAGAAGGGAGTTTTTTAATTCCTCCGCATTCGAAACCATGGAACGGAATTTATACATAGAGAATGTGTTACCATCTTTCCCTATCCTTGTCTGGCTGAAAAGAATCGTTCCTCTTCTGTCTTCCACCTTTATTAGTAGACTTATAACAAGGATGAGTGGTAGTAATAAAAAAAGCCCAACTAAGGAGCAAGCTACATCTAGAATTCTTTTTGAAGCAACATAAAAAATACTTTTTTGAATGTTAATCTCTTTGTGTCCAACATCTTTATATGTTTGAACAGCCACATTTTCTTTCACAGAAGGCAATCGAATTCACCAACTTTCTTTAGAAGTTAGTTTGTCTATACAACTTAATATAATTGGGATAATTCCGTTTTCTTTGAACAAATCACAGCTTTTCTACCGATTGAATAATAATCAATATTATGTTCTTTCATTTCCTCTAGAGAAAAACAATTTCGTCCATCAAGTACGATAGGTGACTTCATCTCTCGAAAACACGAAAGCTCTAATCGCTTCACTTCATCCCATTCCGTTAAAATGAGGACTGCATCCATATCTCTTATTGCATCCATTTCTGTATCTGCATAGGCAATTTCTACCTCTAACAGCTTCTTAGCATTGTTTGACGCAATAGGATCATAGGCAATAACTTCTGCCCCTTGCTTTACTAATTCTTCAATAATGGTGATGGAAGGTGCTTCCCGCATATCATCTGTATTAGGCTTAAATGCTAATCCCAAAACACCAATTCGTTTTCCAACGAAAGAAGGATAAATTCCACTTAATTTTTCCAATAAAAGCATTTGTTGCTTCTTGTTTACGGTAACAACACCTTTTAGCAACTCAAAATCGTAATGAACATTCCCCGCAATTTGAATTAATGCTTTCGTATCTTTTGGAAAACAAGATCCTCCATAACCAATACCAGCTTTCAGAAATTGAGATCCGATTCGCTGATCAAGGCCCATTCCATATGCAACTTCCTCTATATTCGCATCCACTCGTTCACATATATTCGATATTTCATTAATGAAGCTAATCTTCGTAGCAAGAAATGCGTTGGAAGCATACTTAATCATTTCGGCACTTCGAATATCTGTTTTATACACGGGTACTCCAAATGGCTTGTTCATTTCTTCTACTATAGAAGCTGCTTTCACACAATCTGCTCCAATAATGATTCGATCTCCATGAAATGCATCGTGGATAGCCGAACCTTCACGCAAAAACTCTGGGTTGGATACCATCGATATGTTTATGCCAGATGATAGATTGTCTTCGATCAATTTTTTCACATGATCACTTGTTCCAACAGGTACCGTACTTTTTATTACTACTACGGTATCTTTCTCTATGCTTCTTGCTATATCTAACGCAACTTGTTCAACATAGGTTAAATTGGCTGATCCGTCTTCTTTCTCGGGAGTACCAACTGCAATATAAATCACATCCGCATGTGTAAACCCTTCATGATGATTCGTTGTAAATGTTAGTGAATTCTTGCTCATGTTCTTCGTCATTAATTTTTCCAATCCAGGTTCATAGATGGGAGAAATTCCTAACTTTAGTTGTTCTATTTTTCGTTCATCAATGTCTATACAAATGACGTTATGACCTATTTCTGAGAGACTTACACCAGTAACAAGGCCCACATAACCTGTTCCAACCACGGCAATATTCATTAACTAGCCTCCTACTAACTACAGTTTCAATACTGGCTCTGTTAAAAGATCTTTTAGTATTCGCTCTACATCTGCACCAATTTCTCTATCCTGTAATGCAAATTCAATGGTTGTTTTAATAAATCCTAATTTTTCCCCAACGTCATAGCGCTTGCCTTCAAAATCATATGCAAATACTCGTTGAATTTGATTCAGCTTTTCAATAGCATCCGTCAGTTGAATTTCCCCACCAGCACCAATTTCTTGTTTATCTAGGAAACGGAAAATTTCCGGTGTAAAAACATAGCGCCCCATGATAGCTAGATTAGAAGGTGCTGTTCCCGGTGCAGGTTTCTCTACAAATCTATTCACTTGATAACGGCGACCTTCGATAGTATTTGGATCGATGATTCCGTATCGGTGTGTTTCATCATCTCCCACTTTTTGAACACCGATAATAGATGCGCCTGTTTCTTCATACTGATCAATCATTTGTCTTAGACACGGAATATCACTTTGGACAATATCATCACCCAATAATACTGCAAATGGTTCATCGCCAATAAAGTTTCTAGCACTCCAAACTGCATGCCCTAATCCCTTCGGTTGCTTCTGTCTAATATAATGAATGTCTGCAAGGTTAGAAGAGTACTCCACCTTCGCAAGTAGATCTAACTTTCCTTTTTCAGCAAGACTTCTTTCTAAATCTGGGGAGTTATCAAAATGATCTTCAATAGCGCGCTTTCCTTTACCCGTTACGATAATAATATCTTCTATTCCGGAGGCTACCGCTTCTTCTACAATATATTGAATGGTCGGTTTATCAACGATAGGTAACATTTCCTTAGGCATTGCTTTTGTTGCTGGTAAAAATCGTGTACCAAGTCCCGCTGCAGGAATAATTGCCTTTTTCACTTTTCTCATAATCAAGTTCCTCCTTTAAATAGATAAAATACTTATATGTGAATTAAATTATGTAAATGGGCATTGAACCCTCCCTCACATCACACTAACGCAAACTTGTGCTAAGGTTGAACTAGAATCCAACCCACAGCATGACCGAGTACCTCCATTGATATAGGTTAGGAGACATCACCTTCACTTCGAACTTTTTTTAAAATTAATTAGATATGTAGAAAAATCCTAAATCACTTGCTTATGTGTTCTAACATGCCAATACTATGTTTTGAATTCGATGATTCATAGTGATGTGTTATTTATATCAAAGCAAAAGTGATAAACCATATATCCAAAGTTATAGTAAGCGGTTACATTAACAATTTTTCCTATATTATTCTCATTTTTGCTAAGAAAAGAATAAAAGAGTAGTCTCTCTGTTGGCAGATTACCCTTTGTTTTTATCGAAATTTCATAGATTTCTACGAAAGAACAGAATGTTTGCACGACATAATATTGCATAATAAAAAGACGATCCATAAGGTTTTTTCACCTTTTGGATCGCCCTAAAAGCTTTGATTCTATTAGCAATATGTTTGTAAGCTCGCAAGAAGTAAGGGAATAACATCAGAACTTTCCATCATATTTCTACTACCTTTTATTTCATGGGGATTGCTGAATAATAGTGATCCATTTTGTATTTTTCTTGGTCATTTAATACTGCTCCTAGTATGCTAGTACTTGTATTATCAAGGAGATTTTTTGTCTTGATAGCTGCCTTATAATCCGTCTGCTTGTTTCTCAAAACAATGATTGCTCCATCACAATACCTTGCAAGGACCTGACCATCCGCTACATAGAGACTAGGTGGGGAATCAAACAGAATGAGGTCATACATATCACTGGCCTTATCTAAAAGTTCTTTCATCCTATTGGAGCTTAATAGCTCTGACGGGTTAGAGGGTAACCCGCCACTTGGTACTAAGTTCAGATTATGAACTCCCGTTTCCCTAATTACCTCTTCCAGCTTATTTTCACCAGTAAGAACATTACTTAAACCTGGGGAATTTCCACTGCTAAATCTAAGATGCAGACTCGGTTTACGCATATCGGAATCTATCACCAATACCCTTTTTCCCTGCTCTGCAAATACAACAGCTAAATTAGCTAATGTCATTGTTTTTCCTTCCCCAGCACCCGGTGATGTTACAAGGATCGTTTTTACATCCATTTTCATCATCGCATTTTCAATATTTGCCCGAATGGTCCTGTATTGCTCGGAAATAGGAGATCTGGGATTAGTCATTGCAACAAGAGACGTCATTTGTCTCAAATTCTTTTTCTTTGCCATTCCTACACACCTCTTTCTTGTTATGCACTTCTTGGTTTTTCCTGAACCGGTTTTGCTTTATGATCACAATGAGATACTACTCCTAGTAAAGGTAAGTCTAATAATTCCTCAATACTTTCTTCTGATTTGATAGTGTTATCAAAGAATTCGAAAAGTAATGTTATCCCAACACCTAGAATTAGTCCAAGTGCAACTGCGATGCTAACATTCGTAATCAGACTAGGTGATACTTTAAATGCATTTGTTGCGACAGAAAGGATATTTACATTATCCACTTGTAACAGCTTAGGAACTTCTTGTTGAAATACTTCAACCGTAGTGTTTGCTATAGTTATTGCACGACCTGGATCAGAATCAAATGCAGTTACATGTACTACTTGGGAATTTCTATTATTACTTACAGTGATTTGTCCAGCAGAAACGTAAGTGCCCAGTTCTTCTGATACAATATCTAATATTCTTGGGCTTCGGATAATTTCGTTATATGTACTTATGAGCTGAATATTCGTGTTTAATTGACCAGGATCATAAGCAGTCTGCCCTTCACCAGAATTACTAACAAGAAATTGCGAACTTGTCTGATATACTGGTGTAACATAATAGTTTGTATAGAAACCACTAACGGCCCCTGCTCCAATCGCCATAATAATAATAAGCCACAAACGTTTTTTCATCGCTAACAAGATTTCTTTAAATGAATTCATCTCTTTCATAACGTCCCTCAACTTCCTTTATGTTTTTTGAAAACTCGTATCAGTTCTCCACTCTTGTATACTTTTATACAATATCTAGACGAGTACACACATATATCTAAAGTTATAGTTAGACCAAACTTCATCAATATTCCTACAAAACAATAAAAAAATGGGAGAATCTCGGCAACTCACCACACAGCATAAAAGCCTGCTATGAGCTTTTGCTCATAACAGGCTTTCATGAAATGTTCAAACTAGATCAAACTGCCAGCTCCTAACTAATATCGATCAACTTTAACTCTTTTGCTTTATATACTGCTTTTGTTCGACGATTCACATCTAACTTGGAGAAAATATTATGATTATGCACTTTCACTGTGCCAATCTTTAATTTTAGTTTTCTTGCTATCTCCTCATTAGACATACCGGCAGCCATCAGTTGAAGAATCTCTAATTCTCTCTCAGTCAAAGAATCATATAGAATCAAATCTGAATGCTGTCTTTCTTTTTCTACTTCTTGTTTCTCTGGTTGCAAAGCATCTATACAAGTAGAAATAAACATAGCTTGAGTACATAAGTATCTAGCAATTTCTATTTTTTCCTTAGAAAAAAGATTTGCAATCCAACGATTTTCTAAATAAAGAATTCCCTTTACTTCCCCGTGCAACATGATTGGTAAGCAAAGGACAGACCTTGGAAGTTGCCTTCTAAAATAAGGATAATGGTAATACTGATCCTCATTAGATACATCCTCAATAACGAAATCTCGATGTGTACGTGCAATATAACGAACAATCTCTTGTGGTACATCCCTAGTTTTCTCCAACTCCTCTGATTGGATAGAAAACTCGTTTGATCCTTTATTTACTGCTACTACGACAATCAAATCTCCCTCTTTTTTTAAAAGCACTGCCTTTTCCGCTAAAGATTCGCGATTAATAGAAATCATTAATTCCCTTAAAGTGTGAAAATGATCCCCTTCTTGAGATAATGTTTCTGTTGCCTTCCATATTGTACTTATGTTTACCATTGATGCAGATTCTTTTTGATACGATAGTTGGTTTACCATTTGTGAAGTGATTAAGTTTTCATCTTTCATAAGTGTGAAATAATGAGAATATCTTTTCTCTAGATTCTCTGCTTTCAGAGTTGCCCCCCATTTTCTATATTCAGATACAGCCTCCTTTATCCATTGCTTTGCTAAACGATCCTTATCAATCTCTTCATAGAAAGATCCTGCTAATTCTAAGCAAATAGCTACATTACACCCAGTTCCACTTTCTGTTGCTGATTTTATAGCTTGTTCATAAAGGATTTCCGCCTTGTCGTAATATTCTTGCATTTTTGCATATTCCGCTCGTAAAATCCATTCCTTATGCTCATAGTACCGTTTATTATATTCTCTCCATCCACTGAATTTGTGTAAAATGATATTTATTTCTGTGAGATACTGCCTCCGATCTTCCCCATCCATATGTTTCCAAAATCGCAATATAGTTAATGCTTTATAAAACAAGAACTCTCCATAATGAGGAAGAAAAGGAACATTTTTCATATATTTTTCAGCTAGTGCAGCATACTGAAGTGCTTCTTTATATTGTCCATTTAGGTAATAGATTTGAACTTTAAATGTATAGTATTGAGTAATGGTAACAGCAGATCTTTCATCATGTTTTACATTTTCCAAAAACACATCCTCATGGAATTGTTCATTATTTAAAGTGATCGGTTGATCTGTTTTCCCTTGTAAACATTGAACAAATTGTTTATAGCATCTCATTACATTTTTGGAAAAATCATCTTTTGTTTTATGAAATAACGTATAATATTTGTCACTACTTTCTTCTACTTTAAATAATGAATCATGAGTATACATGTTAGCAATACTCGTTGTAATAGCTAAATTAGTATGAATATAGTCTCCACTTACTATTCCTAAGTCAATCGCTTTAGAAAGGTAAGATTCCCCTTTAAGCTTATCATCAAACCATTTGCATATATTTCCACCAACTAATACATATGTTTTACACATAACGGAAGGTGTCGCATATTTCTCAGCTAACTCAGCTGCAATATTTCCAATCTCATAACTTCTTTGCATGTCATTCAACTCTGTACTTAGATAAAGGCCATAATAGGCAAAAACAGCTGGAGATATATCCGTTTTTCCATATTGTAATATTAGCTCCATAAACTTATTTACAAGTATCTTGAATGAATTTCGCTGAATATAAAACGTAGGGATTAACATCAAAAACATAATATCCATCGCTAGTTTCATTTTTTCATCGGTAGCCTCAGGAATATCGTATAGGAACTTAAATCCGTTTGGAAACCTTACTCTCGCATGAATATTCTCTCGTTTAACATCTATTTCACTAGGTTTACAAGGGATATCAATTCCTATTTCCCTTAAACATATAATTCCTTGCTCTAATGCTAGAGAATAATCGCCTCTAGTTATAGATTTCATTATTTTATGTTTATATACTTGGGCCTTTTCTTCCCAATTCCTTGCTGTTCGCAGTAATTCTGTATTAATACATAAAGCCAGTTCATGATTCCCAGATAAATACTCCATATTGGACAAAGCAAGATATAACGAAAAACACCCCTCAAAATTCTCGTTCCATTTATTTTCATCAATAAAAGTAACTGCATGACGATAATAATATGCTGCCGTTTCGTATGCAGTTGAAGTCTCGGCAAGTTTTGCCGCTTTACAGTTTAACTGGAAAAGCATTTCCTTCTCTATAGGATCTTCTATTATCGTTGCCCCATGATTATAATGATTTACTAAATGAAACAGATCTTTATCAGAACCATATTGATTATCCATTAAGTATCTAGCTATTGTCAGATGAAGTACTTGCTTCTCCATCTCTTCAACCAATGAATATGCTATTTCATGAATTTTCTCGTGAAAAAAATGATAACATTGCTGACCATTTGATGTATCGAGAGAAAGGATAATCCCTTCCTTTTCTGAATTCTCTAGCGATTTTGTAACCTCCTGTTGCTTGGAACTGGTAAAATGGAGAAGGTCACTGTAATAGAACTGATTTCCAAGACAGGCGGCAATTTTCATAATTTCCAAATCCTCCATAGGGAGAGATCGAATTTTTTTTTCCATATATTCGAGTATATGTTCTTGGTCTTTAATCGACTGAATCTCGGTTTCCATCCACGTCCATTTATTTGAATAGAAATTAAATTCGATCCATTGGTTTTTATGAAGTAAACGAAGCATTTCTTTCATATATAATGGAGATCCGCCTGTTTTCTGATAAATAAGTTGAGAAAGCCCTCTACATTCAGATCTATCACACGCTAATGTGTCTGCTACGAATTGTTCTACTTCGTTGATAGATAAAAACTCTACTTCAATTTGTGTTGTAGACACTCCATATTTTTTCAGATTGTCATAGCGTTTCATTAATCTTTCAAAAGGTTGCACCGCCTCAGTTGTAAAAGCAGCAATAACAATAAATCTTGTAGTATTCGGATCTATTAACAAGGAATACATAAGGCGAAGAGAGGCAAAATCGGCAAAATGTATGTCGTCCAAAAATAAAACTAACGGCTGATTCTCACTTGTAAACACTTGAACGAACTGACGGAACACGATAAAAAAACGATTCGTTGAAGCTTGACCAGTAAGAACTTCCACTGGAGGCTGTTTCCCAAGGAGGGATTCTAATTCTGGTATCACATTCGTAATAATTTGACCATTTTTCCCTAATGCTTTTAGAAGTTTCTCTTTCCACATGGCTACCTGGTCATTTTTTTGCATTAAGATCTGTCTAACTAAATCTCGAAATGCATCCACCAACGAATCGAACGGTGTTCCATTATTATTTGGAGTACATTTTCCATAAATATAAAAGGATCGATTCTGAATAATTCGTTTAAATTGTTTATTAACTAACGTTGTTTTTCCAATACCTTCTGCTCCAGTAACATATACTACTTCCGTTGCTCCAAATGCAGCAGATTGAAAGTGATCATACAATACCTTTACTTCCTTCTCTCTTCCATAAAAATTATTTGGAATTTCATAGTTACCTTTGCTTACTCTTGAACAAAGTCGGAATGGTTGTATGGTTCCTTTCGCAATTAATTCTTGATAGCAAGTTAATAGATCTTTGGCCAAATGGTTAGTGTCTTGATACCGGTTCTTTGGTTCTTTTTCAAGTAAAGTCATCACGATATTATTAATCATTTTCGGTATTTCAGGATTCATTTTCGATACAGGAGTAGGCATTACAGCAATATGGCAGTGTTTCCAATCTGGGTTCTTAATTCGGGTAAATGGATGCTTTCCATTTGTAAATAGTTCATATAGCAACAAGCCGAATCTATATAAATCAGAACTATACTCAGAGTTGGTCATAGCTGTGTTTAGAATGGTTTCAGGTGTTTGAAACTTTTCATTATTTTCTTTATCAAGATATGGAATCGGTAAAATCTTTATTTGTTTATTGGAGTCAACGATGATTTGTTCTACTACGATTGTAACGTTTGGCTTATTCTGCATATGAAAATATTGTAGTGTTTCCACAAGTTGAAGAGATATACTCAACATATTTTCCAACGTTAATTCTTTTAAATTTAACAGCGATCGAAGAGATTTCCCGTCTACATGTTCAAACACAAGCTCTTCATTATGAATTGTCATTGGATTAAGAATATTAGGTAACTGCGACTCTAGCCATTCCTGACATTCTCTTTCTAATTCTATTCCTTTCGAGCCTTTTCTGATGATGACCTGTCTACTACTAGCTGAGTGAATAGAGCGAATAAAAGAAAAATCACCGACTGTGAGTATATTTTCTTTTTCAAAGTAACCATCGTTTTCCATCCATATTCCCCCAGCTAATTTTTCAAAAACAAAAACGTTTCACTACATTACATGTATGTAACCCTATTAAGAAGCAACACGTTCTTTAAGTAGGTTTTTTTGTCTAATCTGTGCTATATATAGAATATTAGCACAGATAATTAGTTAAAGAAAAACATTTTTTCGAGTTAAGCGTTTACATTCTAAAAAATTTTGAAAATTGTGTAGATAGTGTTTCGTCTAGCTTTTTCCAGGTTAAAGAGATCGAAAATGTTAGATATTGACGGATGTAGAATATGTCGAAGAAAAGTATATGATTGAATCTACCTTGCATACTTACATACTAGTTTTAACAGCAAAAGAACTATGTGTGCACTGACTTCCCTAGCTATAATCCTCCCACTTGTAATACCACTGAGATAATATTAAACTAACTACAAAGAAATAGAGGTGAACATAAAATGAGTAACGAAACAAAGATAGAACTAGCAACCTTTGCCGGGGGATGCTTTTGGTGTATGGTGAAGCCATTCGACCAGTTCCCCGGAATTCATAACGTCATCTCTGGATATACAGGTGGACATATAGAAAATCCAACGTATGAACAAGTGAAAACAGGCACGAGTGGTCATCGTGAGGTTGTCCAAATCACGTTCGATACAAGCTTATTTCCATATGAAGATTTGTTAGACATCTTTTGGAGAAATATTGATCCAACAGATGAAGGTGGACAATTCATCGACCGAGGCGAGCAGTATAAGACAGCTATTTATTATCACACAGAAGAGCAGAAGCAGCTAGCCGAGAAATCGAAGCAAGAAGTGGAAAAAAGCGGTAAATTTTTGAAACCAATAGTCACTGATATTTTCCCAGCTAGTACCTTCTACCCTGCGGAAGAGTATCACCAGGATTTTTACAAAAAAAATCCCCTTCATTATAAGAAAGAAGTGGAAGAGTCAGGGCGAAAAGAGTTTATCGAAAGCAAAAACTAGGAAGCAGTGGGGACGGTTCTCACTGCTTCCTTCCTCATTCACAAGGACAACTGTTTTCTTACGATTTATTGTAAGTAAGTTAGCATTCCACGTCGTAAGAGGTTGTTCCTCCCGATTATTGTCTACCTCTGGCGTAGCTCGTCTAGTAACTTTTTCCTACATTGAATAATCATGTAGAAACACCTCGATTTTGGAATTCTGGTTCATCATTGAGTCTATCATAAACATCTCTTAGTCTAATGTACAAATCATCCGTTTAGAACTATATACCCATTCTGACACCTTCCAATATATAACCCTACATAGAAAACGACAATACGCTCTATTACACCGAGACTTTTTATCTACTTTTTATCTCATATTGTAAAAAAAAGATGGACTTATGTCCCATGTTATTATACGATAAATATAATAATTAATCGAAAATGATAAAGGCAAACTTATCGAAAGGTAAGGACGCAAAGCTACGAGCCTAAGGTTAAAAACTATGGTGGTCGAGTTGCCAAAAAACTGGTTCACTCCTTAAGTATGCCTGTTTTAGGCATACTATTTCTTTTGGCTTCTACTTGAAAAACACATTAAAAAAAGGACGTGATCTTATGTCAGAAACAATAATTGCAGAGAAACAGAATGTCATAATCAAGGAAAGTATTAACGGAATGATCAGTAGCATAAAAAGTGTCATTCCAGCCAACCTTTCATTTAATCCTCCCGTTTTAATTCAAAAAGATTATCATCAATCCGATTTAGGTGTAATTATTGGTATCACTGGGGATTTTAGTGGACAAATTTTAATCGAGGGTGAAGAAACAGCATTTAATTCTATCGCACAAGTGATGTATGGAATGGAACTTGAAGGAGAAATGCTTGAGTCCTTTGTAGGAGAATTAGGGAATCAAATTTCTGGACACATGGTAACAACTTTATCTCAAAATAGTTTTAGCTTAAACATCTCTCCACCTACCGTTATCGTTGGAAAATCTAAATATACAGCGTTCAAAAATGCGATAAAGCTCTCGGTTGAGGTAGATAACAACAGATTTAACATTTTATTTATGACAGCAAAGGAGATGTAATATGAAAATTCTAGTTACAGATGATGCAAAATTCATGAGAATGCAACTAAAAGACATCTTAACGAAGATTGGACACGAAGTTGTTGGAGAAGCAGAAAACGGCGAAGATGCCATCCATAAATACAACGAATTAAAACCAGATATAGTCACAATGGACATCACAATGCCAGAGCGTGATGGAATTAGTGCACTAAAAGAAATAAAAAAATCACACCCAGATGCAAACATCATCATGTGTTCCGCTATGGGCCAGCAAGGCATGGTATTAGAAGCAATCCAAAACGGAGCAAAAGACTTCATCGTTAAACCATTCAATGCAACTCGAATAAAGGAAGCAATAGACAAATTTTTATAACGAAACCAAGGAAGCAGTGGGGACGGTTCTTGCTGCTTCTTTTTATGTGCCAACAGGAAGCAGCGGGGGCGGTTGATATGCTGCTTCCGTTTTAGATTATAGAGAGCTTTTTATACAAAATGCTGGCGTTTCAATAACGTTGATACATGAATATGGAAAAACCTCCTCTATTGTATTTCCCCTTATATACAACAAATAGTCCTATTGCCCTACATGTTTTACTCATGTAAAGTCATTATTGTGACTTATACCGTATACCATTTTTTTAAAAATATGTATTTTTATTCCATATATTTATGAGAGGAGCAAGATAATGTTAAAGCGATTTCGTTTTAAGAGAATTAATGTTACAAAGTCTAGACCTAATAAGGGGAAACACAAGAGGATAAAAACCAAATTATTACTAACATACTTGGTTTTCGTTCTTATGATATTTCTATTAGGAGGTTATTCTTACATAGGTTTTGGGGCAGTTAACAAAGGAAGTAATGACATTTATAATGAAGGAGTTATCCCTGTAACAAACCTCGTTTACGTAGCACAATATTCAGGTGATGTTAAAACAATCATGCTAACGGCATCTCTAAATGAGGATAGCTCGATCGCAGAACAAGCGATTCATCGTCTTAACCTCATAAATGATTTAGTTATTCGAATAGAAGATAGTAATATGACGGAGGAAATGGGAACAGCCTTCGAGAACTTCAAGGAATCCTGGGGAATCTTTAATACGAGAGTCAGAAATAATATCCAAATAATGCAAAGCGGAGATTTTGAAAGTGCTGAAGAAGGAATTCTTCTCAGCGACCAAGAGTATAGCACCGCCATTTATAACTTAAATAGTTTTATTAGAATTACAGAAAGCCATGCAGAGCAGCTTGTAGATGTGAGTAATCAAACTTACAGCACTATTACGAATATATTGGTCATTAGTTTTATCATAGCATTGGTTATTGCATTAGCAATCGCTACAGTGATGGGAAATACCATAGAAAAACTAGTTAGAACAGTCTTACAACGTATATCAGATATAGCGAAAGGCGACTTGACTGGCGAAAAAGTTACTGTAAAATCCAAAGATGAGTTTCTTCTATTGACGGATGGAATTAATGAAATGCAAGAGAATTTAAAAGCACTTATATCGAGTACAACGTTAACGAGTGAGAACGTGTCCGCATCCGCAGAAGAACTAAGTGCAAGTGCAGAACAAAGCACATCTGCAACAGAACAGGTAAATACCTTAGCACAAAACTCTGCTGAAGGAGCAATAAACCAATTAGATAGCATTAATGTAGTTACAAACTCTATTCAACAATTATCAGCAGGACTACAACAAATTTCCAATAATAGTAATGATATGCTTTCTGTTACGGAAAAAGCAAATGATTCTACGATAAATGGGTCAGAAAAAGTATATAGCATTGTCCAACAAATGAACGTGATCGCAGAGATTGTCCAAGATTTATCTCTTGTAATAAACAAATTAAACAATAAGTCGGAGGAAATAGGCAGTATAGTAAATATTATCACTGGTATCTCTGAACAGACAAACCTGTTAGCTTTAAATGCATCCATTGAAGCTGCAAGAGCAGGTGAACACGGTAGAGGTTTTGCGGTTGTTGCTGATGAAGTTAGAAAATTGGCAGAAGAATCTAGAAACTCTGCGACTCAAATTACTGGGATGTTAAGTGAAATCCAACAAGAGTCGAAAAGTGCTGTAGAGTTTATGAATAACGGAACTGCTAAAGTGAAAACAGGAATTACACTTTCAGATGAAGTAAAAACTGCTTTTAATGAAATAAAGGAGTTAATTCATGCGGTTACATCAAAGGTACAGGAAGTCGCTGCCTCGGTTCAAGAGATGGATGCTGTTAGTGATCAAATAGTAACGAGCTCCAAAAGTGTAAAAGAGATAGCTGAAATAAGTGCTGCTTCAAGTAAAGAAAGCTCAGCTTCCACGGAAGAACAGTTAGCTACCATGGAAGAGATTTCTGCTTCTGCGCAAGATTTATCTGCTTTAGCAGACGATCTACAAACACAGATTCAGAAGTTTAAAATATAGAGAGTGGAAGCAGTGGGGACGGTTCTCTCTGCTTCTTTTTCTTTGATGCAGTGGGAAGCAGTGGGGACGGTTCTCTCTGCTTCCTTTTCTTCATTTCACACAGGAAAAGAATCAGGGAAACACAAGGTCTCCTCCCCCCCCACCTACGCCTTAAACAACAAATTAGGCGAAACACCCAATATTCTAGCAGCCTGGCGCATAGAGACCCCACCTAATTTTTTCACCTTCCGAAGCACTTCTTTCCTTTCATCCCGCGGCAAACTCTTTATCTGTGCAATCGTCAGATCCCCTATCACACCCTTAATTTCTTCTCTTGCTGCTTCATCTCGAACCTTTGCCGATTCCCTAACCATATCCTCCAGACACTTATCCTCATTTTTCCGCTCATTAAACTCTTTAAATCTCCTTAGTGCGGCTACCCTATTATCCGAGAAATACTTCAACACAAATTCACTCTCTAAAAGCCCCTCTGGAAAGTAGTCTTGCTCATAATAACCAAGACAGCTGCTCCACTCATAATCAAACGGGCGCGATACCATCCCCGCCTTCACAGGATTTTGGTGGATATACCGAATGACCCTCATCAAATACCGCCCCGCCCCGACTCCACACACTCACTTCGAAACCTATCCTGAAACAAATGCCCCGACGTATCATATTTCAGATTATAATAGGCAACAAAACTCACCCCAATCCGCTTCATCGTAACCGAAATATCCTCCTCCCCCTCCTTCACCAACAAATGCACATGATTACTCATAAGACACCAACCAAAAACCTGCATCCCAACAAGTAACCTATACTTATCAACCGTTCTCAAAAACTTACTGCAATCAGCATCATCATGAAAAATCTCCTGCCGATTGGCCCCTCGAAATATCACATGATACACCCCAGTACTACTCTTGATTCTAGCTTGACGCGGCATCGCCACACCTCCATTTAAATGATATTTTTTTGGAAAAACAGAGTTTGATAGTTTTGAATGTTGTGGAATACTAACGAAGTTTTGTGGATTTTTCAGTAGGAATTAGCGTTGTGAAAATAGGGAAAGGTGTGCTTAAATAAAAGTAGAATTTTTTCAAATGATGGAAAGATCTCTCAGGATGCGAAAATGGAAATAAGAGGGAATACCTTGAAGTAAGTAAGTGGTAATTCTATCATATACAAAATTAATAGAAAGTCAAGAAGCAGTGGGGACGATTCTCCTTGCTTCCAAAAAAGGAAGCAGCGAGAACCGTCCCCACTGCTTCCAAAAAGGAGGACAATCTCTTGACCACATTAAAAGTCGGTGAGTTAAATAAAGCTCTAAAGGACTTAAACCAAAAGGAATTAATTCAACTGATTGCAGACCTATACAAAGTGAACAAAGATGCCCAGCAGTTTTTATCCGCTAAATTTCTAGGAGAAACAGCAGTGGAAGCATCTTTTACAAGCGCAAAGAGGAAAATTCAAGACGAATTTTTCCCCAATCGTGGTGAAGGGAAGCTTCGATTGTCTGTTGCGAAAAAAGCTATTTCTGATTTTAAGAAGCTAACAAATGATTCTCAAAGAACGGTAGATTTAATGCTTTATTATGTAGAGCTAGGAACAGAGTTTTCCCATACATATGGCTATATTGACGATTCATTTTATAGTAGTATGGTTTCGATGTACGAAAAAGTGGTGGACGAGTGCATCAAAGATGAAAAACATTATCATTCCTTGAATCAACGCATGTATAACGTACTAACAATGTCGCAAGATGACAACTATAGTTACGCTATAGCCATCGAAAGTTTATATCTTTCTATAGAAGACTATTACGAGGATGAGGATGAGATAGAAAATTAGGTATTGCCTACATTCGAGTTATCTGTTTCCCTCGCAAATCAATGGTTGAGAATAATAGTTTAGAAGCCCTATAAAGGTGACATAAAATCCTTTATCGGGCTTGCTTTTTTCTTTGGAATTTGAATTTGAAAGTAGGAAAGACATCCTAGGATTATCAATTTCACTAGTTTCAAAACACCTACTCTTTGGTGCTCTTCTTTAGATTTATTCTAAAAGGAAGCAGCGAGAACCGTCCCCACTGCTTCCACGAAAAAACCCGTGATATAATCTAACAAAACTCCCCTATTTTTGGACGTTGTGTTGTACAGTATTGTTACAAAGCCAATATAATTATCGTATTCATGAAATGAATCGGGGGTGCAAAGTATGAAGATGGTCGTTGACTCGTCTCCTTCTCCTTATCCACTAAGGGGAAAAAACACGCACCAGCTTCATTTATCGCTGGGTGACTTTAAGCAACATGTTCAACGCTTAAATAATCAAATAAACCAGAGCATCTTCAAAACAGGATTGAAAGAGCAACGAGTGGAAGTTTTAAAAGACAAAGTTCTTATTTTATCTAAGCACAGTCGTGCACACTTGTTGCAATCGTTAGACGAATTAGACCCGCAGGCGAGTCGGACGTTAGACCTTTACCTATTACAAAAATACAAATCAGATTTAAAACGAGTTTTTGAGGAAGAGTTTCAGATTAACGTTTTGTCGGTACTAAAAGATTATGATCCAGAGACCGAGCTTGCCGGTACGATGATACTCTTTAGTCAAGACATTCAGTTTACAAGTTGACAGATTAACAATAGCTCCATTACTAGGAGAGATTATTTATCGTCAGCACAAGACAACAGAGCTTTCTGTTGCATTGTGCTGACTTTTTTTATAGCAAGGAAGCAGTGGGAGCGATTCTTATGCTTCCATACCAAAAATAGTTGGAAGGAAGCAGCAGAACCGTCCCCACTGCTTCCAAAAATGAAAGGGGTATTGACATGAGTAAATTAGAAATTGCAGGTGTTGGGAAGATTTTTAGAAAAAACGGTGAAGATATTTGTGCACTAGAACCGACAAACTTAGAAATTCCTGAGGGCAAATTCGTAAGTATCATCGGACCAAGTGGATGCGGAAAGTCCACATTGTTTAATATCATTGCAGGATTATTAAAGCCCTCTACTGGTAAGGTACTTTGCGACGGTGAAAATGTTATTGGTAAAAGCGGACATGTGGGATATATGCTTCAAAAGGACCTCCTCCTTCCTTGGAGGACTATCTTGCAAAATATAATTTTAGGAATGGAAATTCGCGGAATATCGAAAAAAGAATCTATTAACAAAGCTATGCCACTTATTGAGCGCTACGGTTTAAAAGGGTTTGAACATCATTATCCTAATGAATTATCGGGTGGCATGAGACAACGAGCCGCACTACTTAGAACGTTACTTTATGATTCAAACATCATGTTACTCGACGAACCATTTGGTGCCTTAGATGCTCAAACACGAATGCTCATGCAGGAATGGCTATTAAAAATTTGGAGTGATTTTAGAAAAACGGTTCTGTTTGTCACTCATGATATCGATGAAGCTATTTATCTATCTGATGAAATATATGTTTTATCACCGAGACCTGGTCGATTAAAGGCAAAAGTGATTGTGAATCTTGAAAGACCACGATCAGAAAGCACCATGTTAAACGAGGATTTCCTCCATTTAAAACGTGAATTATTAGCTTTATTAAAAAATGAAGAAGATCAAACAACCGAAAAGGATCAAAAGAAAACAAAGATTGCTATAGGGGTGTGAGAAAATGAGTCGAAGTCGAGAAGCGTTTAGTATTCATATGCCCACCATGCAAGAGGACGGTTTACTTTCTAAAACAACAGAAAGTGCAGAAACGGAACCTATCATTGAAGATGAAGAAGCTATAAAGAAAAAAACACAATGGAGGATTTTAACCGGAAGAATTCTCATCTTTTTATTCCTCATTTTAGGGTGGGAACTGTCTACACAATTTGGTTGGATGAATGCTTATTATTGGAGCAGTCCAACAATCATTTTAGAGAAAGGGTGGATTGCCTGGAGTCAAGGTTCATTATTAGACGATATTGTTTTTACCTCTAGTGCCACGATCCTTGGTTTTCTGGCTGGAACTCTACTAGGAGCAGTTCTAGGTCTTTCTTTTTGGTGGTCCAACGTTTACGCAAGCATCAGTGAACCTTATATTGTCGCATTTAATGCCATTCCTAAGCTTGCCCTTGCACCTGTCATTATTATTTTATTGGGAATTGGATTTTTCTCCAAGGTTGTACTTGCTTTCAGTATGACCGTTATTGTTACCGCCCTAGCTGCCTACAGTGGGGTGAAGCATATTGATAAAGATATGGAAAAACTATTGTTTTCGCTTGGAGCAAAACGCTGGCAAGTATTTAGTAAGGTAGTAATCCCATCTGCAATGCCATGGATTCTTAGTAGCTTACGAATCAATATTGCCCTAGCTTTAGCAGGCACGATTGTAGGTGAATTTATCTCCTCCCGTCAAGGTGTTGGAAGAATGATTTTATACGCTGGTCAAATCATGGATACTGATTTAGTTTGGGTTGGAGTTGTAGTCCTATCTATTCTTGCCCTTCTCATGTACTGGGCTGTTGGGATCATTGAAAAAACGTTAATGAAAGGGATAAAAAGCAGTCAAGTCTAGGTACGAACGTGAATCAACATATATAAGTTTATATCTTTATAAGAGAAGGGAGAAACGAATATGAAAAGAAATCACTCTTTATTTTTCTTCTTATCACTACTTTTTATATCCATATTTCTTGTAGCATGTGGAGATGGTGAACAGGAAACTCAAGGTCAAGAACCAGGTACAACAAGTAATGATGCTGATGGAAAAAAATCTGCAAATCTAAAGAAAATCACCATTGCAGAACCTGTCCATCTAATTGGATATCTACCATTATATATCGCGGTTCAGGAAGGCTACTTTGAGGAAGCTGGCTTAGACGTTGAGATTATCACTGCGACTGGTGGAGGTCATGTTACCTCTCTAGTAAGCGGAGAAGTTTGGGCAAACATTGGTGGTCCAGAATCAAATGAAATGGCGAATGGCGGTAGTCCAGATCCGATCGTTTCTGTTGTAAATGTTGTTAATAAAGCAAATGTTTACTTAATGGCTGAAAAAGGAACCTCTCCAGCTGATGATTCTGACGAAGCGTTAGCGGAATTTTTAAAAGGAAAGACGCTTGCCGCTGGACGATATGGAGGAAGTCCTAATCTATTAACTAGATGGATGCTCCTTGAGCTAGGGCTTGATCCTGACGAAGATGTGTCCTTAGAGGAACCCGCAGATGCGGCAGCAACATTAGCTTTAGTTGACAATGGCGTTGCCAATATAGCAAATGGAGCTGAGCCACAAATCATTGAGGGAGTAAATTCAGATGTGTGGGAAGAACCATTCTTCGCTTTCCCATCCATAGGTGACTATCCATATTCCGTTTTGAGCGTTCGTAAATCTTCTATTGAAGAAGAGCCGGAAGTAGTAGAAGCATTTGTGCATGCTGTTATCCGCGGCTTGGAAGTTGTGTACAAAGATAAGGAATTAGCAGAAAGTGTATTGAGAAAAGAATTCCCTACCCTCTCAGATGAAGCAGTTGTTGCCTCCCTTGAACGAGCGTACGAGGACGAACACTGGAGCTTAGATGGATATATTTCAGAAGAATCATTAGCATTAACTATGGAAGTGGTGAGTAAAACAGGAATTCATACAGACCCGTACAGCTACGATGAGTTAATTGATATGCAATTTGTAGAATCGTATTAAAAGGGAAGCATTGGGGACGGTTCTCTTGCTTCCAAAATAATGATCCAACATTGAGGAAGCAGAAGAACCGTCCCCCTGCTTCCAAATTACAATCAAAATCAGGAAGCACAAGAACCGTTCCCCTGCTTCCAAAAGGAGTGTTTCTTATGGATTCAAAGTTAATTCAACCTGAACGTACAGCTCTTATTGTGGTAGATATGCAAAACGATTATTGTCATCCAGATGGAGCAATGGCTGCTAGTGGGCAAAATGTTTCCATGGTGGATACAATGACACCGAACCTGTCACGATTGATAGATCATGCAAGGAAAAACGATGTAGAAGTCATTTTTATTCAAACCATTCATGAAGATTGTACCAATTCCCCAACTTGGAAAAGTAGATTGAACAATACCTCGGTTCAGGTGTGCAGAAAAAATAGCTGGGGATCTGATTTTTACGAGGTTCAGCCTCTTTCCACGGAGCCTATCGTAAACAAGCACCGATATAGTGCATTCATCCATACGAGACTGGATACAATTTTACGCTCTAAGGATATTAAGAACTTAATTATGACGGGAGTTAGTACGAACGTTTGTGTAGAATCCACAGCAAGAGATGGATTTATGTTAGATTACAATATTATCTTTTTAGCTGATTGTACGGCTGCTTTCACAGCGGAGGAGCATAATATGGCGCTTGAGAATATTAATAATTTTTTCGGTGTCGTCTCCACTTCCCATGAAGTGATTGAAAAATGGAAGAAGACAAAGCAAAGTGTGGGCGCCTAAAAAAATTAATATAACGCTAAGAACGAAGGATAACGAAAACATCCCTCCTAGTTCTTCTCGATCCAGTCTTATGTTAGTGGCAGTATGTATGGGAGCATTTATTTCACATTTTTCTGCAGGGCTTATCAATGTTGCATTACCTGATATAGCCCTTCAGTTCACTCAGCCTTTGAAACAAACACAATGGCTTGTTACTGGGTACCTTCTTATAATTATGATTACCTTACCTCTTTTTGGAAAACTAAGTGATATGTACGGAAAAAGAAGAATCCATAACACAGGCTATCTTGTTTTCACCATTGCCACTATTCTTGCAGCAATTAGTTCATCCATCTTCACATTGTTAGTGTTTCGAATCCTTCAAGCAATAGGTGCTGCTATGCTTCAAGCTTCGAACATGGGAATTCTTAGTGCAATGTTTGAACCAGGAAAAAGAGGAAAGGCATTAGGATTTCTCGGGATGTCCGTGTCTATAGGAGGATTATTGGGGCCTTCCGTAGGTGGTCTTGTAATGGAATGGTTTTCTTGGCCTATACTATTTTGGATTCAACTTCCTTTTCTCGTTGCTGCTATGTATTTAGCTCACAACTATATACCTCATGACGAAAAAAAAGATAGAAAACCTTTTGATACAACGGGGATGCTTCTTTTCTCCTTTTCCATGACGAGCTTTGTTCTTGCCTTTAGTTTCATAGAAAACATGGAACAGCTATTTCTCCCTATTATGATATTAGTAGGATGTAGCATAGCTAGTTTTTACATTTTTACGAGACACAGCCAAAAAAGAAAGAACCCAATAATAGAGTTTACCTTTTTAGCACTCCCCTTAGTGAGGGCAGGTATTATCATTAATATTGTTAGTTTTATTGCGACTTTTTCCGTTCTCGTGGCACTGCCATTCTTCTTTCGAGGAGTGCTCGCAATATCAACAGCCGTTGCAGGATTGATTATTATGTGTTATCCAGTGTCCATGGCAATTACTGGACCCATAAGTGGTACACTCTCTGATCGATTCGGACCAAACAAAATAACAAGTATAGGTCTTGGTATTATGCTTCTCTCTCTCGTAGGAATGAGTAGCTTGAGTCCCACCTCTCCCCTGAGTTATGTTATGTTACATCTTTGTTTACTTGGTATCGCCATGGGAATGGTTACATCTCCTAACTATAGTTTAATCATGAGTTATATCCCTCCAACCTATTCAGGAATGATAGGTAGCTTTATTGCCTTATGCCGAAATTTAGGGATGCTAGTTGGAACAACGCTTGGTTTAACCATGATAAACGTGTGGATTCCAGGGTCTATTACTGATTGGATGAGTGGTAATCCATTTGATGCGACCATAAATCAGGTACTCCTTGGCTTTCGAAGCTTATTTTGGATGATAGCTGCTGCAACACTGTTCAGTCTCGTTTATTTTCTTTATATTCAAAAGGTAGAAACAATGTCAACAAAGCAAAAGGAAAAAAAGAACGATACCACCAAAAAAGGAAGCTTGAAAAGGGCATAATGACCTTTTTGAGCTTCCCTTTTTCTTACAATGTGAATACCCAGAGTCAAACTGGAGTTTCTTTAGAGCTCCCTTTATTAGAATTATTCTAAAAGGAAGCAGCGAGAACCGTCCCCTATGCATGCATCTCCTGCTCGGCTTCGTCCCATCGAACCGTATACCCTTTCCCTTTTGCGCAAAAAATGGAGGACGACGTATACTTTGGATCGGCGTCTTTATTATAGCCGATTCTTTCAATAACCTCTTCGGCATTATGACAGCGATCATAGCCCCCGAAGATCATATTTAATGTTCCTTTTCCATGGGTGATTGCCGCAAACTCCACGCTATAGTTCATAAAGGTGGCAACTGGTACTCTCCCTGTTACTACAGCTTTCTCCCCCATTGTTTCTGGAGGATCAAACGTGCCATGCGCCTGTTGAACATCTGATAACACACGCCCCAACTTCTCTAAATCTACCTTTATTTTGAAAAAATAATATGGCTCCAATAACACATTGCTCGCTTTTTCTAATCCTTGTCTCAGAGCTCTGTACGTTGCTTCTCGAAAATCTCCACCAGACGTGTGTTTATTATGAGCTCGTCCTGTCAACAAAGTGACCTTTAGATCCGTTACTGGTGAGCCTGTCAATAGACCATGATGTTCTCTTTCGAAAAGATGATCCCGCACCAAATTCTGATTGCCTACAGATAAATCGTTGGCATGACAGGCGTTTTCGAAAACAATTCCACTATTTTTTTCCCCAGGCGAGAGCAATACATGCACTTCTGCATAGTGTCCTAACGGCTCAAAATGGCCGTAGCCACGGACTTCTGTTTCAATCGTTTCCTTATATAAAATCTCTGGATCTCCAAAGCGAACGGCAAACCCAAACCGCTCCTTCACTACTTCCGTCAGCACTTCCAGTTGGATCATCCCCATCACAGAAATATGCACCTGCTGAAACGTTTCATCCCAAGTGACACGTAACGAAGAATCCTCGGCGTCTAATAATTGAAAACAACGGAGGACCTCTTTTATATTTACTCCATCCTCGACAACGACCTTCGATTTCAACGTAGGAACCATATCATAGATGGACCGCTCCCTCACCGCGCCAACTCCCTCTCCATCAAAAGCACCACTCACCCCAGTAACAGCAAATAATTCTCCAGCGACAACACGATCCACGGCATGAAATTTCGTACCATTGTACACACGAATCTGCGTCACCTTTTCCGTCACTCGTTCATCGGTTTCCCCGTAGCTTACCTCATCTCGCACCTTCAGCTCCCCGCTCAATGCTTTCATAAATGTAAGCCTAGTTCCACTTTCATCATGACGAACTTTATAAACCCGCGCCCCAAATTCCTCCCGTTTCGAAGCTGAATAATCCGTGACAGTAAGCACATCTAATTTTTCAAAAAAGCTTTTGACTCCCAAGTCTTGTAGTGCAGACCCAGTTGCACATGGAAAAACAATGCCTTGCCCTATTGCCGTGCGAAAACATTCAAGCCAGCGTTCCTCATCATAACCGCTTTCCATGTACTGCTCCAGCAAATCTTCATCCCGTTCTGCCAAAAACTCAATCAGGGTCTCTTCCATAGACCCTTTAACGTCGAGAGACTCCGTAATATCACAAACATCCTCGGTGAGATTACCGCGGATTTCGTCCAACACCCTATCCACGTCCGCACCTTCACGATCCACCTTATTGATAAAGAGAAAAGTAGGAACTCCATGCTTTCTAAGTAGCCGCCAAACCGTTTCCGTGTGTCCTTCCACACCCTCCACCGCACTAATGATCACGACGGCATAATCCATGATCTGAATTGCCCGCTCCATCTCCGGCGAAAAATCCACGTGCCCCGGAGTATCAATCAAATAATATGTACTATCGTTAAAGGTAGTCACCGCCTGTCCAGAAAACACGGTGATCCCTCTCTCCTTCTCAATCTCATGACTATCGAGGAATGTATCCCGATGATCCACCCGCCCCCGCTTACGAATGGACTTCGTATGATAAAGAAGCTGCTCCGAAAACGTCGTCTTACCCGCATCCACATGAGCCAGCATCCCAATGGTCTTTTTCATAAATTGTGCACCCCCACATCAGTATATCACGGGAAGCAGTGGAAGCAGTGGGGACGGTTCTCGTGCTTCTAATTAGAATGATTATAAATTAGTTGCAACTGATCCTACTAAGTCGCAAAGCACCCTCTCATTGACACTATTTTATGTTTAACATAAAATAGATTTAACAACGTTGTTATATACAAAGCTAACAAAAGTATTATGTAAGATCTCGTATCTTGACTTTCTTTAGATAACGAGTTTACTTTTCTCTACCGAAAAAGGAAAACGCTTACAAACACATCAAAGAGGAACAAAGTTACTCCATGATGCTACAGCTTACTAAGCACATCACTTTTACAAGTCTCACACCGTTTATCCTTTATTTGCTGAAACTGCATGTCAAATCTAACTCGAGAGGTGATGAACCCCCTTTTTATTCATTTACGAAATCATAACCTTTATCTATTAATCTATTAAAAAACGATGAAACGGAAGCAAGGAGAACCGTTCCCGATGCTTCCTTCTAAAAAAACGATGAAACGGAAGCAGGGAGAACCGTCCCCGATGCTTCCTTCTAAAAAAACGATGCCATGGAAGCAAGGAGAACCGTCCCCGATGCTTCTCTTCTAAAAAAACGATGAAACGGAAGCAAGGAGAACCGTCCCCGATGCTTCCTTCTAAAAAAACGATGAAACGGAAGCAGGGAGAACCGTCCCCGATGCTTCCCTTCTAAAAAAACGATGAAACGGAAGCAAGGAGAACCGTCCCCGATGCTTCCTTCTAAAAAAACGATGAAACGGAAGCAGGGAGAACCGTCCCCGATGCTTCCTTCTAAAAAAACGATGCCATGGAAGCAGGGAGAACCGTCCCCGATGCTTCCTAAAGGAGAGGATACCATATGAATAAGCACCTTCTGAACGAAGATTTTATGGACTTTGATATTAGTGAATTTCCTTATGATCGAAACCACTCTGCTATGGGTGAGTACCATTTTGTTATCAATGAGGGATACGCTGGGAAATGGGTCGATCCCGTTGTTAATCATACCTATAACGGCTCTGGCGCATCCTGGATTGTCACGGAGGAAAATGGAAAGCACTTCATGGAGCAGATGAGAATTAAGACCGACAAGCCCCACGTCATACATCCTATGCTCATGAGCGGAGACACGACCTGGTTCGATTATACTGCAACGACGAAACTGAGAATGCTCAAGACTTCTGGTATCGCTGGGATTGGCTTTTGTGTGAAAAACAGCATGAATTTATTAGCTCTTGTTTTTGCCGACAACTCTATTAGGTTAGAACACCGTCATAAAATGAGCAAAGAGATACTCGCAAGTAAAGCGTTCGACTATAATTGTGACGATTTCTATGAGATAAGTGTTGCATGCAAAGACGACGTCGTTCGTTGCTATGTTAATAACACTTTTGTTTTCCAAGTAAAAAATGAAAGAGTGGCTGAAGGTGGGAAAATCTGCATCACGGCAACAGACCCTACACAGTTTGAGTACGTTACGGTAACTGCGTCGCTAGAAACAATCGTCGCTATTGAAGAAAGACAAAAAGCAAAAGAGAAGCAGACTGCGGAACTTTGTGAAACTATGCCAAAAATGAAGCTTTATAAGAAAATCGACCTGAAAAATTTTGGATCAGGAAGACAGCTTCGATTTGGACATCTTTGTGGGGGAGAGAAATGGTACGGCGTCATTGCTCAAAGTCAGAAGCGTGTTCATCGAGATGCATACGGACATATTAGTTGCCTTACTGCTTTTGATTTGGAGGATGGCAGCATTCTATGGCAAATTGGGGAGCCTTCCACTAGGTATGAACATGGTCAGGTATCGGCTGATATGCCACTCCAAGTGTATGATATTGACGGGGATGGTATAGATGAAGTTATCACGTCTCGAAACTTTGAAATTATGATTCTTGACGGGAGAACGGGCGAAGTGAAGAAGAAGGCAAAAATGCCTCTTTCCACTGAACCTGATGAAACACTGATTGGCGTTCCACATAATGTTTATGCCTTTGACAGAGTGAACGCTGATGGCATTCGTATCGCTAATTTTTCCGGAAAGGAAAGACCTTCCGATATTCTCATTAAAGATAGGTATTGCAGAATTTACGCTTTAAATAGTGATCTAGAGGTGATGTGGAAGTTCCAAAGTGAGACAAACACAGGACATTTCCCGTATGCTTTCGATATAAATCAGGACGGACATGACGAGGTACTTTGTGGGTATAACATGCTTGATCATACTGGAAAAATAATGTGGAAGCTTCCCATCGAGAGAGATCATACGGATGAAATTATTGCAGGAAAATTCATGGCGGGAACAGATAAAGGGCATATCGCCTGTGTTTCTGGTAGCGAAGGCTTCTTCATTTCCGACTATGAGGGAAATATCGTGATGAAGGATGACATCGGTCATGCTCAGCGAGTGAGCACTGGAAACTATTGCCCTGATAAAGAAGGCTTTGAGCTTTGTGTTACAAATTACTGGGGCCATCAAGGGATCGTCTACTTTTATGATGCACATGGAAAACCTCTTTGGGAGCTTGAAAATGAGCTCAATGGGAATGTTATCACGCCTGTCAACTGGAAGGGTGATGGTAGTGATTTGATTCTGCTGAACCCTGATCCGAAACGTGGCGGGATGATTAATGGCAAAGGAGAGACGGTTGTTCAGTTTCCAGATGATGGGCACCCTGTTATGTGTGTGGAAGCAATTGATTTAACGGGAGACAACCGAGATGAAATCGTCGTTTGGGATTACCACTCATTATATATTTACACTCAAGACGACGGTTTTATGGAAAATGCTTATGCGCCAGTGAAATATCCGCATTACAATGCGTCTAACTACAGGGGAGAGTACTCCTATCCAAGCAAGGATTATTTGGTGTAGGGTACGTTTGTGGGGGACTAGATGCAAAAAACAAGGCGCAACTAGCTGATCGATAGCTGGTGTGCCTTGTTTTCTCTTTAGGGTATTTCATGAAATTCACTTGTATCTCCTGTTTCCCATAATAAATTGGATCTACCTGGGTGGGCGGATAAAATAGGTTGTAACAGTGCTTTGAGCTTCGTGCTCCCCAACATACAATCACCTACTGCATCTCAATAATTAGAATTATTCTAAAAAGAAGCAGTGAGAACCGTCCCCACTGCTTCCAAATGTGATGTATATCACAGTAAAGAATTTTGAATGATGTTAAGGTTATTGTAGTATTCACAGTGTAAACGTTGTTAACTGGCGTTTTTACACACAAACTACATAACAGGGGTGGTTCTTCTAATGGGAAATCAAACGTTGTATGAAAAAATTGGTGGAGAAGAAGCAGTAGCGAAGGTAGTAGACTATTTTTACTCTGAACTAGTGTTAAAGGATCCGACAGTGAATCATTTTTTTGAAAACACTGATATGGATAAACAAAGGAAGCATCAAACCAAATTTATTAGTTTTGCTCTTGGGGGGCCAAACCAATATACTGGTACATCTATGGAAAAAGCACATCAAGGGATGAATATTCAACCAGAGCATTTCCACGCCATTGCCAAACATTTAACGGATGCGTTAGCACACTTTGGAGTTAGTAACGAAGATATCGATCAAGTAATTACTAAGGTTGCATCCTTACGCGATGATATTTTGTACAAATAGTTAATTACAGAGAAAGCGTCCTTTCTGTGGGGAGAAAGGACGCTTTTGTTTTATCTAGGTTCTTCTGGACAGTCATGTGCATTAGGCCTTACCCAACTACTTGGAATTTAGAATTATTATAAATAGAAGCAGTGGGAACCGTCCCCACTGCTTCCCCACTGCTTCACCCTCACCAAATATCCTTCTCGAAAACCTCTCCGTTACTGTAAACTACCTTTAGAGTAAGCTCTGTAAACGAGTCCTTTTCTAGTGGGTTCTCTAAATGGAAGTGGTAATGGTGTTCACTATTTCCATCATCGTCATATGTAGCAGTGTTCAACTGCCTTTCTTCTGATAGTACCCCATCCTTGTACGATAATACGTACACTTCCTCGGGATAATTTGCTGAATCAAAATTATCGCTGTTAACACTAATGAAATATCTATCATCATGACCTGATATATCTATCATGATCCCACCATAAAACCTTGATCCAAAGTATCCTAAGTTCGTAATTTCCTCTATTCCACTCTTCACCATTCCCTCAGTAGACATGGAAACATAATACTTTAATTCGGTTTGACGATACTGTTCCTCTTTAACTTCTTCTACTGCAGTTTGATGCCCATCCATTCCTTCACGTGAATAGACATAAACTTCCCAATTTGGTTCGATAACCATCTCAAACGGTACCGTTACTCGAAATAAACCATTTTGTAACTCTTCTGCTGAAACGGAAGAATATGTTTCACTTTCACCTAGTGAATAATTAAACACAACATCAGCATTAGTCGGAAGCTCCTTAATCTGCCATTCAAATATCGCATTTCCTCGTCCTTCTTCTCCTTCAACTGTTTCCACATCCATCCTTACGTAACTAATCCAACTCTGTTCCCTATGTATATCTTCCATGACACTTTGGATATTGCTTGTTTGCCCGTTAACACTATTTAATATTTGATGCTGATAACTGCTACTGTTGTTAAGCTGATTTTCTATTGTGTTCAGTTTGGAAAACAACACTGCATTCATAATTAAACATACAATAAGAGCACACGCTACGAAAATCTGAAAATACCTCATTTGAGTTCCTCCTAAAATCGTTCTTCTCTATTTTAACGACAAAGTTAGTGGAAAAGTTTCACTAAGAAGAAAAGCGCTAAGCGCCTAAGATCACGAGCGACCAGCAAATGTTCTACCAGATTAAAACTGCGATCTTGCACTTTTATATCTGGCAGGATATTTGACACGAGATGATGGTGCCTGGAGCTAGACAACTTTCAAAGTCTAAAAATTTTATACTTATCTTTATAAAAAGGAAGCTATTCTTAATTAGCATCAAGAATAGCTTCCCACTCTTTTCAATTTATAATTACTATAAACAGAAGCACAAGAACCGTCCCTAATGCTTCTTGAATAACTTCCCACTCTTTTCAATTTATAATTACTATAAACAGAAGCACGAGAACCGTCCCCAATGCTTCCTTCCAATGCTTCCCTACCTTTGTCTACCGGGTTTACCATTACCATTACCCTTACCGTTCCCTTGTGAATTCCCCACTACGTGCAACTGTAGTTCTTGATAAGTAGAAAGTTCTACAATATCTTCCACAGATAGCTTTAAGGTATATTTACCAGGGGATAAATCAGATAGATCAAATGCAAAGGAACCATCTTGTTCTAATAGTACATTCCCCGTAGCTAATTCTTTTTTGCCGTTGTTAGATAACAATGCATATCCAAGATGAAGCTTATCGTTAACATCATAACCTTCACCAAAAACTGTCTCTACAGTAGATTTATATTCAATAAACTTGTCATCCACAGTTCCCGTCACTTCATAGTGGGAAGTATTTATTTTACTATCTATTTTATCAACGCGTAACTTAGGATCCGATGTTTTCACATACAAAGGCCCATCCCAGCCTAGTTGTGCAAATGCAAAAGTATCGGGATTCCACGAATGATAATTTACCGTATACACACCTTCAGGAATTTCTTTGAAGACATCATCTGCCCAATCATAGTAACCACTACCAATTTGTACATCATAGTAACCAGAAGGTAATGGTTGGAAAGCTAAGTATCCAATATAGCCATCTCCATAGAATCCAGCATTAGGATTGCCCGCATCCCAAAATTCAATAGACATTAAGTCATCATCATGTAACAGTCCAAAATCCAAGTAAGTATACTCATATTTCCCATTACCATTTGGTGATATAATCGAACTCTCTAATTCGAAATATTCAAGACCTTTAGGAATATACGTTGAAAACTCAGCAGCAAAAGGTAACACCAAATCAGTATTCCCATTTGAAAGTTGTATATATCCTAACATCTCATTCCCTGGATCCTCTTCTCCACTTGGTACTGTCAAAGTAACAGTTAGTGTCTCGCTGCCGTGAAGATCAAAGGAATCTTTATCAACAGTTACACTAGCACCTGCTAAATCACCAGTAGCTGCTTTAGTAGTTTGAACACTTACTGTAAACTCCCTGTTAAAGTCAACAAGACTTCTTAGCTCTATCTGTCTTGTTATTACGATTTCTTGCTCTGGGTTCGGTATAACTCTTCCGAAAGTCACCGTTCCCTTTTCATATTGTTTCTGTTCACCTTCGTGTTCTATTGAATCTAATGAATACGCCAAAGCTTTTGCTGTAACTGCTTCGTAAGGCTGGATTCTCCCTGGGCCTTGGGTAAAAACATCATACTTATTTGTATCTAATAGTTTTGCAGTATTCGAGATTGCTACTTTTAGATCAAATGGTGTCCAATCAGGATTTGCAGACAATAATAATGCAGCAACCCCCGCTACTTGTGGCGCAGCCATACTAGTTCCTGTTTTTCGGGCATAGGATTTGGAATAATCAGCACCAGCGAAATCCTTAGCAAATGCAGGTACTGCGGCCATGATATTTGTACCAGGTGCAACAACATCAGGCTTAATATCAAAAAAAGGAGTGCTAGGTCCACGAGAGCTTGAGCTATTTACATCATCCCCTTCAACTAAGCTACGTTCATAACTTGTGATGGTGACATTACCAGCATTTTCTGATTCTATCGCAGCTCTAAGAGCAGTTCCTTCTGCAGTAGAAAGATCAAAGGTTGGAAGAAAATCAAAAGAATCTCCTAAAGAAGCTCCTATTGGTCCTTGACCTTCTACATTATTATGCAGCAATATCCCCGCCGCTCCAGCTTGTTTCGCAGCTGCTATTTTTTCTTCTAAAGCAACCTGTCCTCCACGTGAAACGAGAACTACTCTATTTTTCACATCGATATTATTATAATCTGCAGATACCCCAAAATTGGGAACTGCCACTAAATCAAAAGTACCGTTCAAAGCTACCTCTGGATTGGTAGCAAAATCCCAAGCCATCATCCGAGCTCCATACGTAGCTTCAAAATCGTTGGCGCTCACTGTTAAAGTAGCACGAAGAGTGGTTTTGGGTAGAGTGGTATTTCCAACAGAAATTCCTAGCGCAGCTGAACCTGGATTTCCTATCGAAGCACGGCTAGGACCAGCATTACCAGTTGCTAGAATAGCTGTTACACCTGCTAATACTGCATTATTTATTGCAACCGCATCTGCAGTGATGGAACTATTACTTCCTCCACTAAGAGAAAGGTTGATAATATCCATACCTTCTTCTACAGCCTTATCAATTCCTGCGATAATCCATGATAAATTTCCACTTCCATACGCTCCCATTACGCGGTAAGCGTAAAGTTCCACTTCCGGTGCAATACCGGCAATACCATATTCGTTGTCACCATTTCCAGCAATAATACCAGCTACATGAGTACCATGAGTAGTATGGAAGGTACTACCACCATTAGTGTCAGGGGCACCAACTGCAAGATCTAGCGGACTTGTCTCATAAGGATCATTATCAGCTCTTGAACGACTATAGATACGGTCATCATGTGGAACAAAGTTGAATCCACCTTTATAAACGTCCTTAAAATCAGGATGATCATAATCAATACCAGTATCTAGAACTGCCACTTTCACCCCTTCCCCTTTATATCCCATTTCCCAGAGCTTCGTTATCTCAAGAAAATCATTACTTTCATCCATGCGCTGGGATTCTGCACCTGATTGGAAAGTATCTTCTAATGCATATACCTGTTCATCTGGTTCTATGGATACAACTCCATCAAGCTCAAGTAATTTTTCTATGTCCTTCCCTTTCACGATCATGGACATCCCATTTAAAGCATATTGGTATGTATGGTATTCAGAGAAACTAACCTTTTTATTGCTTAGTTCTCTCACAAAAGCAGCTTGCTGAGAACGAACCTTGTTTAACACATTTGCCTTCTCAACAGCAGATAATCCTTTCCCTTTGCCACGGCCTTTCCCATTACCGTTCCCCTTGCCAGGAAGCTTTTTCTTCCCCTCCTCTAAAGCAACTGGCGCTTCAGAGAGTTGAACTATAACAGAAATCTCTTCTTCACCCTCTAGTTTCTGCAAAGAAGGATGCAAGTAAGGATCTTGTTGAATTAGATTTTGGTGCTGGTTCACTATTTCTTTCATGGCTCTGATGTTATCATCACCCTGGGATATATCCCCAATAGAAGCTCTTGTTTCGGCTATTGCAAAAATAGGGTTAAATAAGGAAAGAAATAATAACAATATTAGGAAACTATGTAGTACTTTGTTCTTAAAAAGCATAAAATTCCTCCTTCTATTTTTATATATTAGGCTCTGTTATACGTTGATGTTGATTTTTACTCCAGGTTGCTCGCTTTCCTTGGGCGAACTGCAAGCCTCCTCGATCGTTACCACCCTGTGGGGTCACGCCTAGCTCGCTATCCCCAGGAGTCTCTCTCGCACCTTCCGTAAAAATCAACATGGCACAAATATCAACATGGTCCTTTAACATAGCCTTATAATAAACAGTTCCATTGACTCTTCTTTTAATCTTAGTATCAATGAAACTATTGCTAGTTTTATCATAATAGAATTATTCAGAAAAATATAGACTTAAGATTCCACTAATCTACACAATCTTCTAATATTAGAGAAAATTCTTGTTTTACTGTGGAATTTCCATGAGGCTGGGTCATAACGAAAGTGTACCCATGTTACTGATTCCCTTATTATTAGTCTGAGTGGGTCCAATCATGAATAAGGAGTGGTTTATTGAACATAACCATGCGTTAGTTGGAGAAGGAAATAAATACAAATATAAGTTATAACTTGGTTTATATTGAACTGGGTTATTTTTTAGAGGCTCTGTTAAACGTTGATGTTAATTTTCTCCAGGTTGCTCGCTTTCCTTGGGCGAACTGTAAGCCTCCTCGGTCGTTACCTCCCTGCGGGGTCTCGCCTAGCTCGCTATCCCCTAGGAGTCCCGCACCTTCCGTAAAAATCAACATGGTACAAATATCAACATTGTCCTTTAACATAGCCTTTTAATAAATAAAAAGCGCTGCATAACACAGCGCTAATTAATATACATTTTCACTTACATTTAGGTTCGTAGATTATCGTTTTGAGATAGGTAACAGAACCTGTTATCCTCCAGCGGAACACTTTTTTATCTTACTATTTGTCTATTATTTAGGTTCTGTTAAACATTGTTCTTCAACATAGCCATTATCAGGAGAACCGTCTTCACCGCTTCTTAGCAAAGTGTAAACTTCATCAATTGGAATGGGTTTACTAAACAAAAAGCCTTGTCCTTTTTCACATCCCAATGCTTCGAGGAAGAGTAATTGGTCTTCAGTTTCTATCCCTTCCGCCACTATTTCTAAGTCAAGTTCACGTCCTAAATTCATAATAGCGGATACTATTTTTTTCATACCTGCCATTTCAGGTAATTTATTTATAAAAGATTTATCAATTTTTAATGAACTTATTGGCAAATGTGATAAGGCATTTAAATTAGAATAACCTACACCGAAGTCGTCGATAGAAACTGCAAACCCTAGACTTCTTAATCCAATGATGAAGCTCTTACTTTCATTTATATTATGTATCGTTGATTCTGTTAACTCAAACTCAATATGACTAGGGTCAAGGTTCGTTTCTTTTAATCTCATTTCGATAAAATCTAGTAAACTCCTATCTCGAATTTGGACGGCCGACACGTTAATAGAAACTTTAAGATCATGAAATCCCTCGTTATTCCAATCTTCTAAAGTCTTAAACGTCTCTCTTATTACCCACTTACCTATAGAAATGATAAGACCCGTTTTTTCAGCTAATGGAATAAATATTGTTGGTGATATGATGCCCCATTTCGGATGATTCCATCTTAACAAAGCCTCTAAACCGATAATTTTCTTCGTTTTCAAATCAAATTTAGGTTGGTAGTAAATACATAACTCTTTTTTTTCAATAGCGTATCGTAAGTAACTCTCTAATTCTATTCTTTCAAAATAATTATCTTTCATTGCTTTTGTGAAAAATAAGTATCCACTCTTAAATGAATTCTCCACCTCATACATTGCTATATTTGCTTCTTTCAATATTTCCAATTCATTACACGAACTATTGTTACAAATACTAATACCAATAGAATAATCAACAAATAATTCAAGATTGTTAATTATAAAGGGGTCAAATTTTGAATCCAAGAGCTTCCGAGCTTGTTCCTCTAATGCTGATTTCGTTACGTTCTTAAAAACGACAACAAACTCACTCCCATCGTAACGAGCTATAAAGGCATCGTCAGAAAGAAGAAATGTAATTCTTTTTACTATATCCATTAAAACTACATCACCATAACTATTACCCACAGTTGCCCTAATATGCTTTAAGTTCCCAATATTTATGAACATAATCCCTATATTCGTTTGTGGTTTATTGGAAATCCGCTTCACTTCTTCTTGAAGCAACGCTTGGTTAGGTAGGTCTGTTAAGCTGTCATAAAAAGCCAATTTATTTAATCTTTCATTTGTTTCCTTAAATGTATTCGACCAAGAAAGAGAAAAGAAATGAGTAAAAGTAATAATAATCGTCGTGAAAATAAAAACCTCCACATCTTTCATGATATATGTACCATCATCTATCCAATACATGATCAACATGGATTTAAAATGAAAAAGGACAATGCTAAAACTAAACAGCATGAATTTATACTTATGTAAATAAAACGAGAACGGAATAATTGGTATGACTGAAATAAACCAAATTGACTCTAATATACCGTGATTAAATACAATATCTACAGTCAAAGGTATAATTAAGCATAAAATAAATAGAAACCATAGTTTCATAGGAATTTTCACATAATGCACCGCCTAAGTTGTTGGATTATACATATTTTAACACATTCTTACAAACTCAAACACCATAATACATTATTCGATTTTTCATGACACGGTAAACTCGCTACTTACATATAACAATTGGGCAGTATTCTTTTCATTATGTGGCCTAATTTCATCATTCTAAACGAACTCAATTAAGAGGTATGCGTAGGGAAAATGTAGTTGAGATACGGGAGGAGGAAGAATACATTCTTCCTTAAAATAGAAAGGCACTGAAAAGCTTGTACCCTTTTCATGTGCCTTTATGAGAATAACTAGTCTTTTGATAATAGACCTTTTCATACTGAAAACAAAGGTCCAATTAGAATCGAACGTATTCTTCTCGTAGCATCATCATTCAATTAGATTAATTTTTCTTTTGAAATCTTTCAACGTGTCTGTTTCAAAAACTTCGATTCTGGGAATTTCATAAACATGGATACCTGGTTTTGCCAGTTCAGGTATTACTGTAAAGGCCATCTCGAAATCAAGTTCCTTCAATATACTTACTGCCTTTTCATCATAGGCTCCATACGGATATGCAAAAGCTCTATTTCTGCCTCCCAAATTTGTAATACTATTGCGAATGTCCTCCAGAATCTCTTCTTCTGGTTTTACTATTAAATATGGTGAATAACTGAATGCTCTTTTATGAAAATTGTAAGTATGGCTTTGAAAGTCAAATACATCACAACTATTTTGAATGTCCGAAGTACTTAAGTATTGGTAAGCATTTGCCACATACTTAGGGTCTCTTTTTGTAATTGCAGCTGTTATGATAAAGTTCAAAGCATGGAAATCGTGGTTTTTAAGGATTGGATAAACTTCCACATAATTATCCTTAAACCCATCATCAAAGGTTAACACGACACTATTTTTAGGAACCTCTATTTCCTTTTTCAAAAATAATAGGAGCTCTTTCGCTGTTAAGGTTGTATAATTGTGCTCATGAAGTAACGCCATTTGTTCCTCAAACGTATTTTTTAAAATAATGGTCGAATGTAATTCATCATTATCATTAAAGTGATTTTCCCCAAGATCATCTTCATCAATAACCCTGTGGTACATCAATACAGACACTTCTTTTGCCCCATGACCTGGTTCAATGTGAAAATCTCGCACACCACCGCCCCAATCCTTACACTCACTTAAAGGAAGGCTTTCATCTGGTGGAAAAAAATCTAGCTCAGTTGCCAATGCTTCTTCAAAGTCTCCATAGTATATTCGCACAATGATAGAAAAAATGACTAAGAAAGATATAAGGAACGTGATATTAAAAATATATCTTTTCATTTAATTCTCCTCCATTAACCTGCTTTTTCAGTTAAAACGAAAGTACCTTCATTGTATGTCTGGTTATTAGTACCCACCCTAGTTGCAACATTCCATTTGTCTTTGTTTATGAAGTACATGGTTGTTCCTGATATGACAAATGCAAGTCCTAGTAAACGATAGGTTAAGACTTCAATAGGTATAAATATCGCAATTTTCAGATAATCAGGCTTATTATAGTTCAACCCTAACCTATTACTGACTATCATGGTTGTATAGCTTTGATAGATTCCCAACACAAAGGTTGCTGTTAAAAATCCTAGAACTATCATATAATGATCACTATTCATTAAGAGCATTATAGGTATGAATACTATTGGAAATGCACATAACGTTCCTAGTAAAAATGCTTCTATGAGAAAAAAGATAGAAAGTCTAAATCCTAGTTTTGTAAAAAATGATGACTTATAGGTGACAACACAATCCATAAACGCCTTTTGCCATCTAATCCGTTGATTAAACAAGTCTCTGTAAGTGGCGGGGCATTCCGTATAACATATCGCTTCTGGTACAAAAATTAGTTTGCAATCTCTATATTTCATTTTTATTAAACGCTGTATTCTTAACGTTATATCCATATCTTCTCCAACCGTTTTCCTAAAACCATCTATTTCGAATAAAATGTCTTTTCGAAATGCTCCAAATGCGCCTGCGATAACCGTAATTGATTTAGCCTTCATTTGTGTAAACTTATGCAAATAGAAAGCTGTCAAATATTGAACAATTTGAAATCGAATAATTCCTGATGTGATGAATGTCGGTTCCGGTAATAAGAAGTTACCTTTAAACCCTTGTCCAATTTGCACCATTCCTCCAGCAGCAAGAACTTGTTTATCTTCAAACTCCGTATTCATAACTTGTAACGAATGTGGTTCTAAAATGCTATCTGCATCCAATGTAATAACAAGCTCTTTTCGGGCATATTCTATTCCTGCATTTAGTGCATCCGCTTTTCCGCCATTTTTCTTATCAATTACAAATATTTTAGGGAATAATTTAGATTCATAAATATCAATGATAGCTTCATGAGGAATTTTCACTGCAGCTAGTTTACGAAACGTTGGCTCTAGTTGCAGATGATGTTTTAATAGATCCAAAGTCTCATCAGAAGAACCATCATTAATAAAGATAGCTTCATAGTTTTTATAATTAATGTTTACGATACCTTGTAGGCAGTTTAGGATCACCTTCTCCTCGTTGTATGCTGGAACAAGAATAGATATTCCTTTCTCTTTCTCTACTTCTTCCCGTTTCTTCTTGTCTTTGATAGAAAAAAGTGGGACAAAGATATAGAGAAGCTGAAAGAATATATAAATTAAAAACAAGATTAACGTTATCTTTAAAAACATCAATTATCCCCTCTTTCATAAACTCTTACGTACTCTACCTCAAATAGTTGTGGAAAAATGGTAGTGTTATCCGGTCTTCCTGGCCAATCTCCTCCTATAGCAGTATTTACATATAGATACATGTCCACATTCGGTACAAAAGCACTCGTTCGAAATCGCTCTATGTCATCTATGTACCAAACAACTTCTGTAGGTGACCATTCCACGCTGTACGTATGGAAATTTTGAGAATAATCTACTCCTTTATGCATCGTTGATACAGAAGTAAGCTTATTCTTTTCATCTAACCAATGTAATACCATCCAAATTTCATCTGGTTTGTGACCAAGCATCTCCATAATATCTATTTCGGGTAACCAAGTTTGATCAATATTCGGCATCATCCAAAAAGCTGGAAATATCCCTTGACCACTTGGTAACTTTGCCTTCATTTCTGCCTTACCATATCGAAAGCTGAACTTATCCTTCGTATGAATGGCCCCTGATGTGTAATGACGTCCTTTATAATCTTCTCTCCTACTAACAAGGTGTAAGTTTCCTTCCGAAACACGTACATTATTTGGTGTATAAAACTGTAACTCGTTGTTTTTCTCTGCAGCCCAATACTCTGTATTCCATTTGTTTTCATCAAGTTCATTACGTTCGAACTCATCTTGCCAAATTAAATTCCAGCCTTCTTTTTTCGCTTCATGAAAATAATCTGTTTTATCTTCTCCATTTGAATCCTCGGAAAACTCTTTCTTTTCCCTCTCTCTTTTTCCAACACCTAAATGATAATTAGCTTCATGAAGACTTTCACTGAGCGATTGCTTTGAAAACCAAAGCTTGTCAACGTAGTCTTTTTCAAAATAACCCTCACTAATTAGCAAGATCAAAACTGAAAGTGGAATAATTACAGAAAGACAAACTGAATGTAGCTTTAACTGTTTTCTTCTTTTTGGTTTTAACTGTTTTCTTCTTCTCATTTTCCTCACACCTAATTTTAGTTGTTTGGGAAGTTCTATTTAGTGAATTTTATGCTGTGAAAACATCACTCAGAACCGTTCGTTAAAAAGAATATATTATATATACTAATAGAAAAGTCCCAAATGTAAAAACAGCATATTCACCCGTTATATTCTTTATATAGAACAAAAGTGAGTAATATGTCCTATTTACTCCTGATATCTTACTTTTTTATGTTTTTGTGTTCTTTATAGAGTTTTAGTGAGAATCCCTTACGTTTCACTCATTTATTCTTTATAGAGAATAACGGAACCCTGTAGTATGTTCTCTAGCTTCCTTCTTATATAGGAAAAAGGAAGTGGGGAAAAATACCCGGAACTCCCTTCCAAATTGCACAGTACCTGCTCGTTAGCTTTTATGGAGCGGGCAGTTACACATAGTGAAAATGTCCGTTTCAGCTAGTGAAACGGACATTTTCCTCATTCGAATTTTTTCTCGTCGGATTTACAGTCTCCTTACCGCGGAATAGCGGATGCGCGCTTCCATAGGATTGAGAAAGCTGGATTGAGTCCCCAGGAAAAACTTTGGGCTCGAGAAGGCTTAATACAAGGTCATAAACCACAGGACATTGCTGATTTATATGGATATAGGGTAAATACAGTGAAAGCATGGAAACACCGTGCTACACAAAAGCTTAGGAAAATCTATCAACAAAAGCCTGATGAATTTATTTAAGAACAATAGCTGCCAATAGGGAGAGATAAACTAGAAAAAATACAGCCAAGTGGATAGAGCGCAGGACATAGGTTTTATTACGCAGAGATAACTGGAACCATGTTAGGCTAGATCACCCGTTTTGTGATGTGAGCTACATGAGAAAACCAACTGAAACATGGAAACAACTCTAACTATTGCACCGAGGTCTTGATTAAAGAGAACTTTACTTTACCTTACCAAAAGTAGCATATGAAACCTTTTTCTTGCTTTCAACCCGACAAAAGTTTCACCAATTCGACACAATTTTTTACATTTTTCTCCATAAACCACATTATAGGGTTTTTATTTTATATTTGTTAAATTTTATAATATTTACATAAAGGAGGGAGCTAATGAAGAGGAAAGGGTTTTTAAATTTTACTTTAGGAAAAGTGATTAAGAGTAGGAGGACTTTAAAAGGAATTGGACAGGATAGACTTGCCACAGATGCTGGCATTACAATTGGCTATTTAAGTAAAGTTGAAAGAGGATTAGTTAATCCATCTTACGACAAGCTATACAGCATAGCGATTGCACTTGGTACGATTCCTTCATCCATTAGTAAAGAAGTAGAACAAGAAATAGGCGATATTTTTCTTATAACAGTTCAAGAGAAATAATCCGCACATCTTGTTTTGGTTAGCTGCGCTGTTGATGAAATTTTTATTGCATTTATTTTTCTATTTTTATTTAGTATCCTCATCAATACAAAGCAGAGGTGAATCATTTGATTGTGTTTGGTCATTTTAACGCTCACATTGTCTATGTCAAATGTAAGTAACAATTTTATTATTAGTAATGGCAATACAGGAAGCATGCATCCAACTAATTCTCAGAAACTATTTTTACTACTATTTGAATGGGAGAGAAAACCCAATAATGAGAAAGAACATTATATCAAATTATTATATTTACCCATTTACTTTGGCGTTGGTTCCTGTGACAAATGCTGCTTATTACAATGTAGTCTATGAGCGTGATAACACATACTTTGAGAAAAAAACGACAATTGATTTGATGTTACCATCTTGCGAGGAGGATGCACCGTCTATAGTTAGCCGTCCATCAGCAGTTGCACAACGAAGAAGAAGGAATAGAAAGATGCTAATTCCGATATATCCTATATCAAACTTACTCTTAGCTTTCCCTACCCTATCAGCAACAAATATACTATGTTGTTGGCTCTTTCCTGAGCAAATTTAAGTCATGAATTCTGATCTACTAAATATTTGTGTATGGCTATGTTAAAACGTTTAGATTCATGTTGATTTTTACTCTTGGTTGCTTACTCCTCCTCTAGGACATCGATTAAGCTTCCCCGAAAGAAAATCCACGCACGGTAGGAGTTCAAGGAGTCGCATACCTTTTTTAGGAATCAACATATCTACGACCATAGCCATGTCTAGAAAGCCTTCAAATGTGGAAGTGAAAACGCTCTTAGCATTTACCAATTTTGCCCTTTTTATCAACTATCGATTATGGTGAACCGAAATTCCTCGTCTGATAATAGGTAAAAAAGGAGATTATCCATTGATTGACGAGGAGCTATCAGAGATAGTAAGGGAGAAAAATGGTAAACATATTCGTGCATTGCGGTTACTAAAAGGATTAACGATCGAACAATTAGCAGAGAAAGCTGAATTGTCTAATACCTATTTGAGTGATCTTGAACGAGGAAAGAAGGATCCATCTGTCACAACGCTGTTAAAAATTTGTTATGCACTAGATATTAGTAGTATTTCCCAAATCGTAAAAGAATCGCAAACTCAAGTTTACGAGATTATGAAGGAACGAAACGAGGAAGGACAATGATCCCTTCCTTCTTTTATTTCGGAAGCACGGGGACGGTTCTCGTGCTTCCTAATCGACAAAATTCGTAATATTCCGGGTAGACACCCATGTAAGTGAAGTTTTCACCATGGTGGGTGAAAATACGTTATGAAGCATATTAGTACAATTAACTTTCTATGGAATGAGAGTAAACCAGCGAGACTCCAGTGGGAAGTAGATTAGGGGCGAGACACCGTAGCGACGGAGTCGTGAAGGTGGGTGGCTCGGCAACTCCCCTAGGAAAGCGAGCAGGCTGGAGCGAATCGAATACAAACCAACAAAGTTGTTAATACCTGATAGTTTAACTCCACTAGATAACACGTATGTTCAGGGTAGAGACTAGGAACCACTAAAAATTCGAATAGGACAAACTGAGTGTTTCATAATATATTGCAAAAGGACAATTATTTAAGGGGGTACTATGAAAGATAGAAAAAAAAGCATAACCCTACCGTTGAATAGTATTTCACTTATGTACTGGCTTAACTTGTCTGTAGAAAAAGAGAGAAAGTTTGAGAATTCAATTAGGAAAGAACTCACTGTTTTTAAAACGAAACATAACGATTTTTTACTCATTGAGGGATACGATTTATATTTTTCAATGATAAAACAGAAACCAGATATGCTGGTAACGTTTGTCATTGGGGATTATCCTTCTGAATTAGAGGCAAGATATGCAGCTGTGAGGGAATTATTATCATATCAACGATCAGCTTGGGTCACCAAAATACAACAAATAAAAATACTACACACTACCTATAAGCAAAGCAAAAACACGTTATCATACAAACTAGGTATTCCTCTCCGAAAGGTAGATAACTTCATGCTGGACGAAGGAATCCCCATAAAAATCAGAGCGAAGGCTGCTGAATGTGATATGGGGAGACTCGCTAACTCCATTAGTCGCTCTGAGCTAAACCCAAGATTGAAAAACATCATGTACGAGTTTGTAACGTATCCTTCTGAACATATTTATTGCTTAACAGTTCATTCATGGGAACTTGCAAGAACGATGCTTCTCGAAAATCAATCCGAGCTTATGAAGCTTCCCTATCAAGACATTCGATTCCTCATTGTTCGTCATGCCATTGAATACGTGAAACGAAGTAAAGAGAATTTCCAGAGTGATATAAAAAATTTCAGTAAGAAAGCTCCAATTCCATTGTTCCGTGCCCCATCGCCTACGATTAGAAACCAAGAAGAAACCAAAAAATTTGTGTTTCATTAATCATTCTATTTTTACGGTCACAATTACTTATAAGAAAATCGTAATCCGCTTGCCATCTGCGAAGAAAAATGTTTCTGTCAATTGAAAAAGTACTTTTTACATTTTTCAACAGGAAGAACATTTTTCACAGTAGATAGCGGATGGAGCTAGAAAAAAAGCGCTTTTTGCATTTAATCAGTCAGGATATGTGACACGAGGTGATAGCACCTAGAGCTAGACAATTTTCGAAGTCAAAACCTGATAAAAAAGCAGCTAAACACTACTGTGCTTTCAGTGTTAGCTGCTTTTTCATTTTTCACTATATTTATTATGGGATTTTATAGCGCATGAACTTTCACACTTATAACGGCAAGAACTTGGTACTCTTCCTTCTTTAAAAATAAAATACTATTTTGAACACTTAGTAATTAATGTTTTTACAGTCTCTGTTGGTTTCCAACAAGTAAATTGATACGTTGGCTTTGTGTCGAATCCCAACCTACTACATTTATATATTCTTCTTCCTTGCTCTTTTTTCGTTTCATAATGTATACAAGTTGCACAACAGTGAAAATTCTTCATGAAAAAATGCTCCTTTTTTTACAAGTTACAAAGGCACTGATAAAGTAAAGTGTACTTTAGCAGTGCCTGAAAGCTGTACTTTTTACCTCTTCTCAATATGACTAGCAGCAATCACAATCACATTCGTATACCCTCCTGAAACATTAGGAAAACCCGAATAAATAGTTGGTACACCCATAAATTCTATATGGTCATTTGCAAAAATGTCTAATGTTCCTATATAAAGCAACTCGTATCCTTCACCAGTACCGCTATCAACATAGAGATAGGTAATAAAGTCATCTATTTCAGGAAGATATTCTTCAAAGATATCGATAACAATGGCTGTATCCCAATACATGGTAGATGTATATCGATTAAGACTTTTTGTTAAATGACGATATTCGATATCAATATTTATTAACTGTGCAGCCTTCTCGATGGATTCCCCTGTAGAGGCTGGAAATAAATCAGGATGCTCTAACATGAATTCATACGTATCAAGTGAAAGGGAATCCCCTGGATAGTTGCCGTTAATTTCATCAATCATTGGTACAAGTAAAGAGTAAATATCTGCTGGCTCGAAATCAACAAACTCATTAGAAAACCATTCACCAGAAGTATCAGTATTTATATCCCCTAAATAAATAACATCCCATACTTCCGTTTCGTAAATTTTCCATTCATCGCCTTGCTTTCTCATTATGTTGACGATCTCTATTTGATTATCATTGAAATCTGGACCTGAGATTTTCGTTGTGGTCTGTATGAGCCAAACTTTTGCTACCTGTTCTGAAATTTCCATAACCTCTATTTCTTCGATAACATAATCCAATTCATATATGGAGAAGATTTCCTCCATGCTTATACGAGTAGATTCATAGTACGGGGAATCAGTATGGAGCGTTGCCATGTATCCATCAAGATCAGCCTGTTGCGCAGCTTCCAAATTTTTATAGACTTCCTCAATTATTTTTTCTTCCTCTAATATTTCTCCCTCTTGTTCTATCTCAGCACTTGTATCGTTCTCTTCTACTTCGTCTGTTTGGTCGTTGTTAGGCGAACTCTCTTCTTCCTTATTTACTTCGTTCCCCTCTTCCCTCTGTTCATTCTCCATATCTATTATACTATCATCTGAATTGTTATTCTCACATGCCACAAAAATGAAGAATAGTAAACTTACAAATATTGCGCTTATCTTTCTAGTCATTTATCTAGCCTCCTGATGTTTTGAATCACCGCTCTTAGAAAAACATAGAATGATATTTGGTTCACAATGCTTAGTTTTTATGATCAATTAAATTACGTGTCGTTTGTACGAATGTAAATGTAATGGAAAGTAAGTGGTGGATGTGTGGGTGAATAATTTAGGGTGAAAAATAGATTTTGCGTGGTCGTTCAGATTGGACCAAATGTCTAGTAGTATAAAAATACGCGATCTAAGTATGTTTTAGGATGAATTTTGCCCCCTTTCTTGTAAAAAGTAAGTAAGCTATATGCCATCTTGGATGTATCCACTGTGCTCAACATCACCGTTTTATTATAATGCCATTCGTTGAAAATGTGCACTCTAATTTTAACAGAATTATCCACACGGTACGGTGGACATTTGCCTGCCTTGAGGATGTAGGATAATTCCAATAAAGAAATTGACTAAATATTTTAAAGGGTTTTGTATCTTTGAGGAAGTTCTGAACAAGTTTGGTGGTATTCTCGGTAAAGTATTTTCCAATTATATGGTTATTTCTTGTGATTTGGACCGTTCATAAGTTGTTTTTATACTAATCTCGATGGTGGACTTTCCAGGTAAATGATAAATATTGTGATTCGGATGTAATTGATGCAAAAAATCAAGTGAGTTACAGAAAGTGGAAGAAGCTAACCGTTAAATGTGATCAAGTTTACCGAGATTAACTGGTTAAATCTCACAAAAAAAGAGACGACATACCATAACGTAGGCGAATTCTGAAAAGGTACACGGCACATAGTAATCATCAGGCAGTGGCAAACTCAACCCTTCGTTTCGCAAAACGAAGGAAGCAGCGAGAACCGTCCGCACTGCTTCCTAACCTTCCCACATACTTACTTGATTTCGTCCTGCGTTCTTTGCAGAGTATAGTGCTTTATCTGCTTTGTTCAATAATTGGTAGAGGGTTTCCTCCATTTCGTATGTAGCTTCTGCAATGCCGCTACTAATGCTAATGGAAATGAATCCTTCATCTGATTGAAGTGGCTCTGACTCAATGCTTTTTCTTAGTTGATTTGCAAAATCCTGCCCCTCTGTGACAGCATCTTTTTTCAGAGCAACAACAAATTCTTCACCGCCATACCTTGCAAATAAGTCATCTTCCTTTAATTGAGTCTGTAAAACCTTAACAACATGCTTAAGCACATCATCCCCAACATGATGTCCATACGTGTCATTTACCTGTTTAAAATAATCAATATCTATTAAAATGACCGTGAATGGGGTCCTTTCCTTCTTCGCTTCTGCAAGGAGCAACTCACTTTTTTCAAAAAAGGCTCTACGGTTATTGATTTTTGTTAATTCATCATAATAGGCTTGATACTCTAGTTTGACCTGAAGTAATTTAATTTCCGTAATATCTGTAAAAATAAGTAAATGACCCTTCCTATTTTGTGTATGTCCCAGTATAGACCTTCTAATTTGGTATGTTCGTTTCGAACCTTTTATTATAACTTCTATTTCGTTGGAAAACTTAGCGCTTTTTTTTTCAGATGGAAATATCTCTCCTGTTAGTTCGAACCAAATCGTAACAAAGTTAACTCCATACATGGACTTTGTTAACAACGGAAACATGCGTTTACTGGCATGATTGAACTCAATTAAACGGTGGGAATCATCAAGTACAATAACACCATCATTGATGCTATGAAATATCATATCCTTAGCAATTGGCATTAGCCTAAAAAGACGTGATGAACTAATAGACCATACATATAGTAGAGAGGATATCCATAAAATCATTGGAACTGGATCAATTCCCTGTGGTGTAAGCCCGATCAAATAAACGAAAGCTGTGACAATCGGGAGGAATTGCCCGAACATTAAGGCAATTAATTGCGGTCGATATTCTTTCGCTGTTTCTCGCCATCTAGATAGGACTAATAAAAATGCCACAAACATACATCCAAAGGTGAAGATTCCATGGACAACATACCACAATCCAATCTCCAGATGTACGAATGGAGCTCCTAAGAGAGGATCAATTTCATACACTTGGTAAAAAAGCTGGTGAAGATCGTTGGTTGCAACCAAAACCAAACTAATGAAAGGAATCACGAGAAGGCTAAAAAACGTCAGCCTTTTAATCTTTACACCTAAGTACTCTATAATGAACAATAAACCTAAAGGAGAAGAGAATGGCATACCAATATACATGATTGTAGTCCAGAGTTTCATTTCCTCGATTGTCGTAGACAAAAAGTAGACAGCTGATGCAAAACAGTAAATTGCAACAGAGAATGTGTAACAAACAAAAATAGTTGCAATGTTCGAGTATTGATGGCGTTTCAAATATACATAGGAGCACAAATACAAATTTAGTACACAAGAAGTACTAATGAGCGTGATATAAGCTAACAATTCTGAATCCAATGTTCGTTACCTCTTTTTAAATTTTTTGATTTTTTAACTTTTTAATCTTAATATAGCACAAATAGAGGAAATGTGTTCATTTTTGAGTGGGAAGTATTGGGGAAGCAGTGGGGACGGTTCTCGGTGCTTCCTTTCGACAAAACCTAGGTGATGACAGGCAACCAAACCATAACACCAGTGATATTTCATAAACAAAGTTTATATAATTCAGGTGTGACCGGGCACCATCTCATTGAAAACACAGTATGGTTGTAGTAGATTAATAGTGAGAACGTAGAGAGTTAACAGCCGGGTACTTTTCAGAATTTTTAACAGAAGGACAAGGCACATGCAAGTCAAATTAAAACCAATTGAAAAACGTGACATATCGCCATTTCTATATGGCGAAAACCTTAGTTTTTCTATACTATAAATCCTTTAGTGCAGTTAAACATTTCTCGAGTATGGAAACTAGACATATTACTTTGTTCATCATTCACATAAAATGAAAACTCGGAGGGAAGAAAATGATATTAAATCAGTCGAGTCAATACATAAGAAAAATCGACCTAAAAAGAGAGCAAATTATGTCCTATGATGCTTTCCCTCTTTCACTTCCTGTTATTCGAAAGTTCAGGGAGATAACATTGCATCCAAATGTAACATATATTATTGGGGAGAATGGCATGGGGAAGTCTACATTGCTCGAGGGTATTGCTATTGCATTAGGATTTAATCCTGAAGGTGGTACGATTAACTTTAATTTTTCTAGCTTTGATTCCCATTCAAACTTAGAACAGTATCTTAGAATAGCTAAAGGGGTAAATAGAGCAAAAGATAGTTTCTTCTTTCGATCAGAAACCTTTTATAATGTTGCGACTAATATAGAGAACTTGGACAGTGAACCAGGTGGTGGCGGGAGGATTATTGACTCCTTTGGCGGAAAATCACTTCACAAACAATCTCATGGAGAATCGTTTTTTGCGGCGTTCAATGAACGTTTTAGAGGAAATGGCTTATACATTTTAGATGAGCCTGAAGCTGCTTTATCACCGTTACGGCAATTATCGATGTTAGCAAGAATCAACGAACTTGTACTTGAAGGATCTCAGTTTATTATCTCTACCCATTCTCCCATTCTGATGGCCTACCCTCATGCAAAAATACTCGAACTCACCGAAGAAGGAATGCATGAGGTAAAACTGGAAGAAACCAACCATTACTCTATTATGAAGCAGTTCTTTACCGATAAAGAAAGATTACTACATCATCTTTTTCAATAGGGGGAGCAGTGGGGACGGTTCTCGTTGCTTCTATTTATAATTATTCTAAATAGAAGCAGTAAGAACCGTCCCCACTGTTTCAGCAAATTTCGGAGGGTGGTAACTAGGCACCACCCGAAACAACCTCCCAAAAACAACACACCCGATTCTTTCCGTGCTCCTTTGCATATCTTTCGGCAAAGTCGGCTTTGTCTATTAACTCCTGCATAGTCGCTGGGTTGTCTTTGTCCACACTGGATACTCCTATACTTGCTGTTATATGGTACGATTCATTGACATGTATTTTCCGTATTTCACTTAGGATGTGGTGGGCTACTCCCTTGGCAATCTCTGAATTAGTATTTGGCAGGATAACAATTAATTCTTCTCCACCATACCGCCCAACAATGTCGCTACTACGTACAGATTGCTGAATGGTCGCGGCCACTTCCTCTAAAATGCGATCCCCTTCCGTATGACCAAACTGATTATTTACGTATCTAAAATTATCAATATCAATCATGAAAAATGAGAGATTTGCTTGAAAATCGAGCGTTTTTTGAAACTCTTCATTTAACCTTGTAATAAAATAGTTTCGGTTAAATAGCTTTGTTAAACCATCCACATGTACTAACTCATTGTAAATTACGTTTAGAATTTTAGGGGAGATAAACTGCAAAAATTGATCTAGATAATAGATACTTTCACCACTTAGAACATGTTGATTCTCCATTAGTACAACGGAGATAACCTCATTTTCACTGGACAGAATAGGAAATCCATGATAATGCGAGTTGCCACTTCCACACTGACTCACACTCTTTTCTTCAACTACTTTTTTCAAGACCGCATCTACGTTATCATTCATTATCTCTTCACTTTGCAGCTTATCATTCACGTGCAACGTCTTATTTCTACTTCTATCAATTCTAAAATGGAAATAAACAGAATCAAATAGCATATTTTCGTGAAGTACCTTCGTTATATTTTTACAAACAGCTTCAAGGTGTTGCGCGGAATGAACTAACCGAATACTATTAAACATAATTTCATTATTAGTTAGCAAATTCATCATTTCTAGCTGCTTATTTGCTGTCATCTTTAAAGATTGATTGTCAATCTTTTCAATATTACAACCTATTTCCTTTTGTTTTAGAACATTATTTACTTTTGTAAAATAACTTTTCGCCCGAATGAAAAATACCCTTGCTTGAATATACGACTTATTTTTCACATAAAATAAACCCTTATAGAAATAGACATAGCCTAGATATCCAAAATAACCCTTGTTAAATACAACCTCTTCAAAGGATTGCACATATTTTGTGAAGGCTTCATCTTGGTCTGTTCGGAGGAATGACTCTAATAGAATGATGGAAAATTCAAGCCTATTTTCTTCTCCTATATTCTCCTCTTTTAGACATGTAGTAGCGATAGAAATCGTTTTTTCATATTGCTTGAGTACGGCACAATACTGGGATTGTAGTAACAATAGATCCATTTTCCCTTTATATTTTCTACCTATTTTTTCAATAAATGGCCATAGCCTCTTCGCTTTTTTCACATTGTTTTGCCTTAGAATAATTTTATATTGGAAAATCAAGGCATCTACACGATAAAGGTTTAACTTATTCTTTCTCAACTTAGACTTTTCTTCGTTGATAAGCTTCAACGCTGTTGAATAATCCTCAATCAAATAATATAGCTTCACTAAAGTGATTTCATTAAAGTTCAATTTGAATGCATTTGCAATTGCTTTTGCTTTTTCTCCCAGCTCAATGGAATAGCTTGTATCTCCTAAATACAGATAGAACATAATGAGGTTTGTATTTGCGTTCATCTCATGCTGTTTATTCCCTAAAGCTATTGCCAAATTCTTAGATTTAATCATGTAATCCTTTGCTTTGATGACATTCTCTTCTATTAATCCAATCCCCATTAAATTATAAATATTCATTAACATCGCAGTTTCCCCGTATTGCTCTGCCAATCCTTCTGCTTCATAGATGAACTGCGCTCTTTCATTCCAAGGGCGATTATTTAAAAACTGAAGAATATGCAAATTGTATAACCATCTTACATATTCGACTCCCTTCAGCTTTTCTCTGATCATCATACTATTCTCTTTGTGATAGTGAATCATTTCCTGCACAATAGATGTATCTCGGCCTGTATAGGTATAAAAATATCCTAAAATAATCAGAAGATGTAGTTTCTTATTCATAGATGTGGTGGGAGAATCGCATCGTTCTAAGAAATCTTTCTCATATTGTTTGATGAGTGACATATCACGAATGGTGATACTTACATATCCCATCCTAATCATTGCTTTAAAAGAGTCATGCTTTATAAATTGCTCATGAAAAAAGTCTAACGCTTGTTTAAGATCTCCGTTCTTTTCTAAAACATTACCAAATAAGAGCTTCACACTCAGCGGTGGCTCTCTATCCACATACTGTTTATAAAGTGTGAACATCTTTTCCAGGCTTTTTTTTGCATCAAAAAATAAGCCTTCTTGATAACATCGATTCGCTTCTAATAGACGGAAGGCTAACGCATTCCTTCCCTGGCCCGCTTCTTCATATTGAACTGAAATCTTATCATAGTTAGTGATATTTATCATCTTCATGAAAAAATCTCCTTCAAAGCCTTGGATTCATGAATTCATTCAACAAGTAAAAAGACTTTTTCTTTATTATACTCTTAAACTACGATTGTATCGAGACCAACTTACAGAAAATTGGGAAGCGGTGAGGACGGTTCTCACTGCTTCCTTTTCGACATATTTCGTGACGCGCTAACCTCACTTCGCCAACCTACTTAAAAAGTCTTTCAAGTTTCTAGCCACTGGAATTTGTTCGTTTGTTTCGTGTTCCCAAAAAATGATAGAGTTGTTAGTTAGGTTAATGCAGTAAAAGTTTCCACCTGATTCTGTTGCGAATGGCAGAAGTGTGTTATTGAAATTCCCTTTGAAATAGTCAACAACATCATATATGTTTTCAACGTCTTCCTTGTTGAAGGATAACAAACCTTTCACTTCTAATTCCGTTCCGTCTACTGTATTAATTTCGTTTGGGCTTGGCCGTCCGCCATTGTGCTTCTTAACCAATTCTTTCAGTTCGGTTGGAACGGAAAATCCTTTTTCTTGTTCAAACAATTTAATGCTATTCGGCTCTGTTAACGTTTTTTCTCGTTTCCATTGTAGTTTGTCCATTTCGTCTTTCCTCCTTTTATCAGGTATATCCTGAAAATACTCGTTATTAACAGTGATAACTATCTAGTTTTAACCACTTTGTTGGTTTGTATTTCATTCACTTCAGCCTGTTCGCTCTCCTAGGGGAGCTGCTGAGCTACCCTAGGAAAGCGAGCACTCTTCGGTATCTCGCCCCTGCTCTGCCTCCCACCGGAGTCTCGCTGGCATTCACTCATTCCATAGGAAGTGCATAGTTCTAATCCCAACTCACAAAGTATTTTCATCCGCCTTGGTGCAATTTTTCACTTGCATGAGTCTACCCTAATAATACGCTAGTGCATTCTAGTCAAACTATCAAATGCGCTAACTTGGTCCACAAACTTCTACATAATTCGAGCGGAGGCACCTTCCCCCTAATACCCTCCCCCCCAAAGCGCTCTACCACCCGTGTGTGGTGCGCCGCCTTCAGGAGCATTATGCTGCTTCGTTTCTACTAACTGCATTTTTCCGGACTCTGCATCATGGTGCCAAGTGTAACCTTCTGGTGTTCGGCCATCCATAATATCCTCTAACTGATCCTTCGTGAATTTACTCGCGAGTTCCGGATCCTTTTCCACTGCGTCCTTCAATTGCTCATTGCACTCTTTAAATTGCCTTACATTTGAATCCTTTAATATATCATCAGGAAGCTGCGCATCGAAAGCACTATCAAAGTCAGGAACAACGACCTCCACCTTCACTCCGTTCAGCTCAATCGTCTTCCTAACATACATCACACCAGACGGCTCATGCTGTTGCCCTTCCATGTGCTCATTGTTGGTTTTAAAGTGAATCACACCATCTTCATCGATGGTACACTTTTTCATCTGCTCATCGGTCCAGCCTGTTTTGGCCTGAATATCCTTTTCTTCCTCTGGAGTGAGAGGACGTGTTTCCTTTTTCTCTGTCGTATCCTTCATCGATAGCGGTTTATCCAATTCCTTTTGATCCATCGACTTAAACGGATTCTCCTTAGCTAGCTGCGTTAAGGGAGAATCTTGCCACTGTATTTCTGCGAATTTCATAAAAGCATTCATGTCAATGCCCTCCCCGTCTCCAACTCGTATTTCCATTGAGAATATATTTCGAGGCGATCCGTACTATCCTTTGAGTACTCCTTCAATAAACAATGACAAATGTTTAAGATCATCTCACCCGACAAATCATGAGTTCGCTCCTGAACCAACATCTTCAGTTCCTCTGTAAAACGTTGATAGTTTTGTACACGCTGTGCAAGATTATCCACCGCAATTTTACAATCTAGTAATTCTGTCACTAACTCAGAAAGCTTATCGAAATGTTCAAATTCCCACACAGCTAGTTTTTTCGCAACCTCATATTCCTTCAATAAAAAATGGATCCCTATTTTGTTTTTCGAAGAGACTTCTGCTCGCCCTAGTAACTGCTCAAGTAACTCAAGGTTTACTTCCGTCTCCACCACTCGCCCCTTCAATAGAAGCTTCATCAATTCACTTACGAAAACCTTATTATCTACCTGTTTCAACACATTCGCAGCATTATATTCATAGGGAGCTTCTGTTCCGTCAAATTTACTAATCTTGCACAAAACAGGCTCCAGCCAATCATTTTGGTAAACTACCGCTACCCCTCTAGGCAACTTCGCAATTTCATCTAATTGCTCGTCCTTCAATGCCGCTGACTTACCAGCAAGACGTCGATCACCTTCATCAGGTAATCTCATAATAATTTTTGTATTCGTATTTCGGATAGCTGAAATATCAACCGCGCTAGGAGACTGATCCGCAATAAGAAAGCCTTCTCCATACGTTCTCATTTCCGCGATCGCATTAGACAACATTTCTACTGATTTTCCAGTAACATTTCCGCCCTCCGCCCCACCACTATCAGGTGACGTTCGCTTCAAAATATTATGGGCTTCCTCTAAAACGGTAACATGGCGAAGAGGCTGATTCATCCCTTCTGTGTAAGCCATTCGGTGCTCATTTAACCTCATCACGAGAATCCCCATAATGAGAGACTTCGTTTCTAACGATCCAACACGACTTAAGTCAACAATGACATTTTCATCGAATAAGAGATTGTTATCTGTTTCGTCCGCTGAAAAAATTTGACCGTTCAATCCATTCGTTAACGACTTAATTCGAGTAGCCAAGGATCCGATATAATTACTCTTGAGCTCCTGAGAATAGGCCGAATTATTAATAACATCAATAAGCTGTGTTTGTAAGTCGCTAAACGTTGGAAAAATATCATCGGAATACGTATTCTTTGATGCTACTAAATCCCAGCCGCTGCCTTCGTACGCTTGTAAAACAGCATCCTTCAATACAGCTGGCATCGCCGCATACATCGGCCAACATACGTTAAAAATCTCGATGAGTCGATCAATATGCTCTAAAATATGTACCCCAGGCGGAAACGTAAACGGATTGATTTTCAGTAGCTGCGTGTACATTGGATTCGTTCCAAGAACAGTCACATTTTTTCTTTTGCCAAACATATTTTTGTATTCACCTTTTGCAGGCTCAATAATTAAAAACTTGATTCCAACTGTATCCAACTGATCAAGAATTTCATAGACCGTATTACTTTTTCCCGAACCAGTAGATCCTGTGATGAATGTATGCATCGATAAACTGTTTCGGTTCAACTCCACACGATTCGGACTATCACTTCCCATGTTAAATACATTGCCTAGATTAATCGTGTGCGTTGCCTTTGAGCCGTTATAGCTTACCACTTCTTTTCCGAAATCCGCATGCTCCACCACTGGGAAACCGCTCACGGACCTTCTCGGCAATCCCATATGAATAGCTAGCTCATTGCCACTTACTAACGTACACGGTGTCACAGGAATACTTCCCGCAGGACTTTGATAAGAGAAAACAGGATGAACAAAGTTGGTAACATATTTTTTCACCATACTAGTTGTGGCGCCATTCCCTTTTCCCCAGGAATTGATAGCGGAAACTTCCACTCCTGAGTTTTCCCCACGCATAAGGGCTTTGTAAGTGGAAGCTGCAATTTCCGCTCCATAAGAATTGTCGGACAGGAAGTATGCAGCACACTCCCACATACCTAAGCTCTCAAAATCTTTCAATCTATCTAATTGCGTGTCGATGCGATCGAGCGTGTTCAAAATCGTCTTATCCTGCATCGTTAGCGTAATACTCTCCGATGTTCCCGTCGTAGTGCCCCTCGTATCTGTTGTACCTTCATTCGTGCTTTCATTTTCACCAAAGCTTTCTCCCGTCGTTTGGGAACTGCTTTCGCTCGTTGACGTACTCGATGTTGTACCCTCAGTTTCCGTTTTTTGCAACGCCGTTCCTAAAATCCCTAAACTTCCTCCAATAACTCCACCGACAGCTAAACTCGCGCCACCAGTGAAAGGTGCCAGACCAGCCCCGACAATCCCAACAGCGGAAGCAAGGCCCTTTGTTGCCTTGCTCCCCATCGCTTCCTTCGATGTGGACTCGGTTTTCGACTCACTCGACGAATAACTTGAGCTACTTGTGGACGAATCATTTTTAGTATACGACGTTCCTTTCGTTTGTCCTTGCGTAAAGGAATGGGAAAGATTCACCGAGCTGTTATTGGAAAAATTGATTTGGGAATTGGCGAATGGAGATAGCTGCGTATAAATTTGTTCATAGCTTTTCCTCGTATCAACTAATTGCCCCTGTGTCGACCTATTCGCAACAATAATCCCAGTATACTGCTCTCCTTGCATAGACAAAGCTAGTTTTTCTAAGCCTTGTACAAAGGACGTATTTTCTCTGTTTTCTCCGTCTTTACTATTTGCTACACAAGAAACCGCTGAAACACTATTGCCTTTTATTTTTTGTAAAACCTCGAACATCTCTTCTTCCAAGTATTCCTGCGTTTTAATACCAGGAAACTGACCCGCCATCGCATTTTTCAGGGTATCTTTCAAGGAATTGGTCGTTCTCTCTGAATCGAGAGAACGGATTCCCATATAAAAGTCTGTCTTCTGACCATTGCTATCAATAATAATAAATACAGCACTTTCCGTTGTGGAAAGGGAGTTAAACACACTGGCGAACTTATAAGTAGAATATTCGTCCTTTTCGTACACCATTTCCGTGATTTTAAAGAATCTTACGTTGTCTGCAATGTTTGCTTGAAGATTATCGTCTTCAAAGGGAAGTATCTCTAAATCAGTAAGCTTTGAAATGTAGTTTTTCAGCACGATGTCGTCTACCACTTGTAATGCATCTTGAAACCCCACTTGGAGGCTTTCATACTTTGGTGGTGAAACAACGGGCTGCTCCTTCTGAAGTTGGATTTCGTTCATGAAGTTACCCCCTCTTGTCTGCGACGATGCATGCTCCGCCAGCAACTACAGCAGCAACACCTGCGGCAACAAGGATAGGTTTTGCGGCAACAATCCCAACGGTCGAAGCAACGATCGTCGCCCCTCCAGCAACAACTAAGCCAACGCCAATTTTTTGCTTAGAAATATAGATAGTATCCTCTGATTGTGTTCGCTTTTCCTCGATAGCAACGATTTCACGTTGATAAATCTGCTTACTAATCTTCTTCAATAATTCAATTCTTTCTTTGGAAAAATTGAGTAGCAGTTTTGCCATCTGGCTATTAAAATACTCTTCGGTCCATGTACTTTCAGTGAATTGTTCTCCATTGTGGGCATCATATAAATTAACAATGTTCTTCTCCGCATGTGCAAGCATCCGCTTGAAGGAAGTAAGCGTCGGGTCGATCATCATGCTATCCTTTAGCATTACCTGGACTTTTCGTTTGTTTTGTTCATCCACTGCAGCGATAAATGTAGCGTTCATAGTCATTCGAGTATCCCCTTAAATTTCTAGTATTTTTGTCACTCTATTCTGAATTTCTTCGAGCCATTGGATGCGAGCTTCGTTTTCTTTGATAATATCTTCTAATTGAGAATTGTCTGTTGCACACGCTTCTAGCTCTGCAAGCTTTCCATTTAACACAACGTCTAATTCGTTGAACTTTTCCATAAAGAAATCTTTAATATCCTCTGACGTGGACATTGCATATGCGACAGTATCATCTCGTAAATTTAACAGGTGAACCTGTAAGGAAGAGAAGTATTGACTTGCAAATTCATCTCCTCTGACATAGTTCACTTGCTTATAAACTGGTTTCTCGACGTTCCAAGATTTCCAAACTTTAAAGAAGCCTAAAAACCCTTCTCGCTCGGGATTCTTCTCTTTTGTCGTTTCTCCCGTATCTACTTGCTTCGTCTTACTTAATGACTCGATTAACTTGGCTGAGGATGTGGAACTGGCGATGTCTCCATCTAGGAGCTCCAATGGGTTGATCTGCAAGCTATCGGAGCTTAATTCCTTCGACAATTGTAATGTCTTTTTACGATACGTATCTACTAATGCTTCCGCTGTTTGTTGAACATGGTTGGAAATCATCTGCTCTAATTTGAACTGTACTTCAGCCTCTAACTGTCTTGTAAAACGATCAAACGATTCCGAAGTTTCACGAACCTCTTCAATTGGAAGCTCTAATCCACGAACAGCATCAATTTTTGTCTTAATTTTCCCTTGTGCCGCTTCTATTACCTCGAAATTAATGAGCTCTACTTGATCGTTAAAGTTGATATTATCAATCTCATTTTGAAACTTCTTTGCTTCCTCCACATTGTTTACATTCTCTTGAATGCTTTCAATTTGACGAAGAATTCCTTGCTGCTTGTCTTTATTTGTTACGAGTTCTTGCTTTGTTTTCTCAAAAGACTTCGCACTTTCTAGCTTCTTGGAAAACGTATCGACGATGTTCTTAATCTTCGTTGTTTTTGCATACTTTTCTACATACATGGAAATCGCAGCTTCGATGGAAATCACTCCAGAATGAATGAGTGCTTCGGTTTTGGAATCTTTTGCTTCTTGTGCTTCTGTCAATTGATTTTCTACTTTCACACGAGCGCTGTTTGGCAGTGGAGCATATTTCTCAAAGTGCAATTCGTTATTACGATTCAACTTTTTCATCTTACCAATTGCATCATAAACATCATCATCTTCAATTTCATCTATTTGAAGCTTACTTGGATCGACATCTTTTAACAGTGTTCGAATATTTAACGCAGGAAGTGCCGCTGCTGGAAAAATATTAGGATCCATAATCCCCTTATCTTCTAAGTATTTCCTTACCTTGTTAATGGAACCCTCTACGCTGTCCTCGCCTCTCTTATAATCATCTAATTTATTTACGACAAAAATAAAGCGATCTTTTGATTGTTTTCCACCAACACGCATGCTATCTGCTACATGATTTAACAAATCATTATCATCGTTTACAGCTAGTTGCGTCGCATTTAATAAATAGAGCACTACATTTTTGGACGACTCCGATAGCATTCGGTATGTTGCTGTTTTATGCTGCAAATCTCTCGAATTATTCGGTCCAGGCGTATCTACTAAAACTAAGGAAACATCATCGGAAGATACAAACGGAATATTTCCTTCCACATCAATATTCGAAACGGTTGGGGTACTATTGATTTGTTGCATCATTTCGTACGTAACATTCGGTTTTACATCTACTAACTCTCCATCCAGGTTGTACACCTTTGCCGTAAAGTTATCACTCTCTTTATCTCTTATCTTCGTAATGGTAGCCGTACAAGCCTCTTGCATTGCAGGCATGAGCTTTTGACGTAATAAGGCGTTAATTAACGTTGATTTCCCCGCACTCATCGTAGCAATCACATTTACTTCAAAGTCGCTAGTTGATGCTAATTTGAATGCATTTTCCAAGTCCTTTTGCTTCAATTCTTCAAACGGTCCTTTTTGGATGTCACGAAAAATCTTTTCGATGGATTTCTCCTTGTCTTTTACTTCCTTCGCTTGGATGTGCTCGCACGTAATAAAGATTCCTTCTTCTTCCGCGCCCTTTGCTACCGCATGTAAGTCCTCGAAATCTAATACAGTTCCATGAAACGTGATTTTAAAGCGCTTCGTATTACACTCGTCTACTAAAATTTTCGGCAAATCTTCAACCCACTCTTGCAATCTTCTATCATCTACTTGCAATGCGCTGTTGGCCTTGATAGCATTCCCACTAATCGTAATATCTGTTTCTACTTTGTACGGGTTATATTTGATAAATACTTCTCTCATGAATGGTCCAACTCCTGTAATAAATATTCCAAGCAAGAGATTCCGCATTTCTTGAGTATCTCATGAACGTGAGAATCCTCTTCGCTTTTTACTTTCTCAACAATATGCTTCGGATAAAACTTGGATAAATCATACTCTTCTTTCTTGAATTTCCTTTGCATGAGGGAAAATTCATCAACCTCATCTTCATTTAATTCCAACCCATATTGCTGTTTTTTTGCTAAAAATCCAGCATAAGAGGATACCGGACAAATGATAGGATTCGCTATCCCGAGTTTTTCTTGAATGTCATTTCTAAGCTTATTTATACTATCTTCAATGGAATCATCCTTTGTCTTATATCGATCTAGCTTGTTGAAAACAAAGATGATGTTTTCTGAAGCAAGATTTTTACCAATATAGCGTAAGTATTTATTATCATCTTCCGTTCCAACGTTTTCTCCATTAACCACATAGATTATATAATCATAGTGACCGGTTCCAATTTTCTTATGCGTCACTTTCATATGATCCGAATGAAGGGATGAGTTTACTCCTGGCGTATCGATAATACAGAATCGACCATGATCTTTGTTTTCCAACCGAAAGTAGGTGGAGAGATGAATGGCATTTGATTTGTTGTTATGATCATTCTGTATGATGGTGCGTTCGTCCGCATCCAACGTCAACTCATTGTCAAACTTGTATATGAGGTTATCCTCGAAAGGCTTGTTGTATATATAATGTAATTTCGAGGTACATGCATCGTTCATCGTACGACTCACTGTTTTCCCCACGAGTGCATTGATAAGTGTGGACTTTCCTGCACTCATATTTGCGGTAATGAGAATTCGTTGTATTGGTCGTTTCTTAAAATCAGCATTCTTGTGCCAACCTTCCACTTGGTACTGAAGGAGCTGCTGTCCTTTTGGCAACTGTTCGTTGTCATATAGAACGCCAAAAAGCTTATCTAGTTTTTTATGGTATCGTTCTCGGTAGATGGATTTAATTTCTGCCACTATTTCCTGTGCTATTTGCGCCTTAGCCCTATCACTTGCATTGATGAACAAGCAATCACAAACGAGCGCATATCTATATGTAAATAATTTATATCCTTTAAACCTCGCGCCAATAACGCCCTTCGCCGCCTGCTTCAATGCCTTATTATCATAGTTGTATAAGGAAAGATCATCCGCCAAAAACTTGGATTTATAATTGTTAACAATCTGCTGAGCGACCCCACTATCCTCACCATACTTATTCGCAAAATACTCCAACACGTTTACATACTTTATCTTATATTCTGTAGACTCCTGCAAAACAGGATGTTTCTCTAGAAAATGAGATGTACACATAAGACCAATATCCACTTTCATCTCTCACCTCTGATGTCACTTATTTCATTCCATTTTTGAGCTATCAATCTAGTGACTATAACCAACTAGTCATACTATCTTACTATATTTCGATACCCTAACATAGTTCAAAAGTGGTATACCTGTAACTTCTAAATGAAAGACCTAGTTACGAAGCAGAGGGAAGCAGAGGGGACGGTTCTCACTGCTTCTTTTTCGACAAAATTCGGGGTGGTTTCTGGAGTAGACCGCACGATTGGTGGTAGGTCGATCCGGGCGAGTTCCCTACGGTTGTACAAGTGGTAAGTCGGAGGTCCGCATGGATGATGGCAGACAGCAAAAAGAGCCCTCCCGTCATTAATGGAAATGTTGTAGTACTTGAGTGGTGACAGCACCTACATGACTAAGTGAAGTGGGTAACACCACTCAACATTATTCGCGTGGTAGGACGTAGGAAAATTCAATAAAGGTAGATTGCTCTAAAATGTTGGTGTTGATTTGCTTTTTGTATATGTGTGTAAACTTTGTAGGGGGTTCTGACCTAGTTTTCGTGCTAATTTGCGGAGATAAAACCCCTAGTTATATCACTAGCCTTGCAAAAGTGTTCCATTATTTTACAACTGGTAGATGTATAGTTCCCTAATATCATGGTTTACAAATTAATTTCCCTTTATTTGTAACTTTCTTTTTATGGAATAAACACATTGAAAATTTTTCCAGTTTACTTTTGTTCTAAAATTGAAAAAAGTAACAATGTCTTATAAGAGAATAGACAAGTTACCATTTTTTTAGAAATTTTATGGATTTATGATCTTCTGAGCTTGATATTTTTTAGGGTACTTCCGGGGTCGCCCTGGTTTCCCTTTTTTCCTTCGCCCTTTCGAAGTTCGTTTTGGCTTAGGATCTAATGCATCTAAGAATGTTTGCCATGATTTGAACCAGTGAAGACGTAACTTCTTTAACACTTGCCATAATGTTTTGGAGGTGCCTGTCAGAATCTTGACCCATGCGCATAACGCATAGGCAATCATAATGATATAGATTTGATTCCATACTGCATCTGGCTTAGTATTAAACCACTTTACCACCTTTAAGTGTTGTTTGATCCATTTGAAAAAAGATTCAATTTCCCAACGGAGGCGATAAATCTCAGCTATATCACTTGCTTTTAAATCCCACCGATTGGATACTACACGGTACTTTCGCTTTTGGTCATCTTGATATTCAACCAATCGCAGGTGAAAAACTTTGTCCGTTTTTGGTACTCGGACTTCAACTTTAGCATCTCTTACTATAAGAGTATTCTCTTCGACCGGTTGCTCATGAATGATCGTTAATTTAGAATTGGCTTTTACTCGAGCAACAAATGGGATGTCATTCAAATCCCAATCGTAATAGAGATTATAATTAATGTATCCGCGGTCAAAGACATACGTGGCTAAATTTTTAAGTACCAAAAATTCAGTAGCCTCCTGATCAGAAACAGCAGCAGTCGAGGTTACGATCTTATCAGCCAACCTAATGGTTTCATCTAGGATGGCTAAGCGAGTGTGAACCTTCACTCCATTCTTATCTTTGGAACAATACGCCAACTTTGATCGTGCAGGTAAACTGATTTCGGATGAATCTATGATATTCAAAATCCCTATATTAGGTACCCCTTGCTTATTCGCGTATTTCGCTCCGATTTTCTCGATTAGTTCTTGGTACAATTTCTTTAGGTAATCTGTTGGAAAATTTTCTAATTTGCGATAGATCGTGGATGCGTGAATGGAGTCCAGTTCAATAAATTGTTGAAGATCTTCATCAGCTTGAAGCTCCTCCGCAACACTCTCTAATGACTCTTTCTTTTCTAGCTGTGCTTTTATCAAAAGCGTAACAGCTTGTCCTGTTAGCAATTTTTTAAATCCATGATCACGGAAAGGACAACGATATTGCACAACATTTAAGACATCTAAACACTTCTTTATTACACTATTATCTGATATAATATTACCCATGGTTTTCTCCTTTTGTATTGATTTGGGTAACATGCCTATATCTATACAATAGGAGATTTTTTTGCCTGTACAGCGTTATATATCTAGTATTCCTTATTTTGGAAGTTGTTTGCAAGACTAGTGCAATTTAGCAGGTAAATCTAACAATTAGGAGGGTAATACTAACAATTTGTCGAAAACCGTAACCAAACAGCGCAAAAAACAAATTTTCCCCTTTTTGAGCAATTTCAATAAAAATATGAAAAGCGCAAGGCGCCCCAAATCCGCCTAAAAGTAGCCCACGTCCTGTGGGCACGGCGTCAAGTCCACATCCTGTCTCCCACCGAAATGCAAATGTTCTGGATGAACGAAAAGCGTAATCCGCTTGCACATCTGCGAAGAAAAATGTTTTTTCAGTTAAAAGGTGCTTTTTAATTTTTCTAACTGGGAGGTTATTTTACACGAGCCAACTACTGACTGAATAAGCTTCTTCGCACTTTTGCGAACGAGTTATGAGGAGCAGATGGCGCCTGGAGCTAGACAGCTTTCAAAGTCCAAAAAAGGTATACATTACCTTGCAAAAAAAGAGCCAAAGATGCAAACACATCTGTGCCTCCAAGATCTCCAATTATCCCTTATCGATTTGATACCTTTGCTTTCCATTGGACGACTTCTCGGTGGTGAATAGGTACTTCAATAGAAGGAAGCAGCGAGAACCGTCCCCACTGCTTCCTAGGTATACCTCCGCAAAAGCTCTTTATCGATCCCTTTCTTCTTTCCTTTTTTCACTAGGTGGTTCAGTAGAATTTTAATGAGGAATGGCATTTTGACTAGGCGGGTATCTTGCATGTCTAAAATAAGTGCTCCGTGGATTTTATCTTTTGGTAAACCTTTGTTATCTGTTTTTCCATCTTCCATTAGTCCGTATAAAATCCTCATGGATTCTTCGAACTGATTTGCTGGTGTAATTTTCACTCGAAATGTAACTGCCTTTTCATTTGAGGCATTTAAAAAAGTATGATGCTCTCCTTTTGCCACATGTAGTGTTTCACCGATTTGCAAGACCTTTTCTTCTTTTCCATAAAGTATCTTTAATTCACCGTCGATTACTTCAAAACTTTCTTTAAAGTTCATATGATAATGTAAGCCTGGTCCTTCCCCACCAGGAGGAAGAAAAACTTCAATGTACTCAAAAGCTCCGTTCGTTTCCTTACTTGTTTCCAAAAAAGTAATCTTCTCTCCTGTAAATGTATGAGTGATTGATCGATTGTCTTTTTGTTTAATATCCAGCATTCTTTTTCCTCCTTAAATATTTTAGCTGCACATTTCCGCTACAGCCCTTTCCCCCTTAAAGGAATCAGTTATTATCTGAATCGTTCGCTTACAAAATAGTACTGTACGACCTGCTACAAAAAGAAAACACCTAGATTCCTCTTATAACCTAGGCTCCAGCAGTTTTTCTCATAGCCGTATGTATTTTTGGAAACCGTTGCGAATCATCTTGTGATCCACCTCTTAGAAAACTTCTTACCTCTTTCGGACTGAGTCCCATTTCTTTTGCTTCTTCCATTAAAGAAGCCCACTCTAGATCAAGTTCACTTTTAGACTTATTATGCTGCAATAGACTGTAATGCCCTTTTTTTAACATGAAACCCCTCCTAAAATTACCTGACCATCATATGAAAGTTATTTTACAACATGTTTTTATAATTTTCTGTTAACTAGTTCACTAAACTCATTATTTTTCCAACAATTATAAGAAAACTTTGGTTGTTCATCTGGATGGCTCCTTTTACCGAAAAACCAGAGAAGCCTCCGCCGAGCACCTAACTGAAATGCCAAAAAGGAAGCAGCGAGAACCGTCCCCACTGCTTCCTTACATGGATATTTGTAGCTGATTTACTTCGATTGTCCTTTTTGCCGTATTACGAATGTAGCCTTCCGATTTAAGCCTGTTCATATTTGTTGAAACAGATTCTCTTGTAACTCCCAGCATATTAGCAATCTCCTGGTGTGACAATGGAAAGGGAATTTCTACATACGAGAAATTTTCCTTCCCATACGTGTCAGCCAAAGAGACTAACAAATGTTTTATCTGCTGCTTTACTGTTCCTGTTGCGATGACCTGAAGCATTTTTTCCCGCTCGTTTAATCTTTCCGTCAATATCTGCATTGCTTTCCATGTTAGTTTTGGATATTTTTCTATTAAACTTTGAAATTCTTCTTCAGAAATAGAACACAAATGTACGTCAGAGATCGTTTCTACGAATACATTTTCAACACCTAAAGAGAACGTACTCAAATGACCGTATGTACTAAAAGGACCTAGTAAGCTTTTCGTAAAAACCTTTCCGTCCTCATTGATATCATAGATCTTTAGCGCTCCCTCTTTTATAAAATATAATTTTTTCTCCACTTTATCAGGCGTCTGTATTACCATATTTCTTCTTATATCCTGATGCTGAATAAGTGGGATGATTTTCTCAAGCTCTTCCTCTTCCAGAAAATCAAAGAACCCAACCTTGGAAAGATACCACATCTTGTCAATCGACTGCTTCAGCCTCACCATTTATCGTCCTCCAAAGAGAATGTATTTCTTTTATCTTACCACAAAAAAAGTAGCACCTACCTTTTTGAAAAAAGGTAGGTGCTACTTTTTTAATTCGTTCTATTCGCTATATCGATCGCTCTGTTAGTTCCTTCTGCTGCTGCATCAAGTGCTTCTTGCGGATCCATTCCTTGAAGCATATTCTCAAGCGCTGTAACTACTAATTGGCGAGATTCTGGGAACACAGAAATTAGTGCTCCTTGTGTTGCTGTTCCTTTTTTCGTCGCTTGTAGCTGCTCAATTGGCGCTAGTAATTGCGGGTACTCTGCGTGCACCTCCGCTACGATCGCTTCATCGTAAGCAGATGGATTGATGGCAAAGTAACCTGTGGCTAAATGCCATTCCGCTTGCACTTCTGGTGTTTGTAAAAATTTCATGAAATCAAAAGCAGCCGCTTGCTCTTCTTCTGAAATTCCGTTTGCCATCCAAATTGATCCACCACCGATGATTACACCATTTCGTTCTACTTCATCTGCGTATGGTACAAAACTAGCGCCAACTTCAAACGATGCATTATCAACAATTCCACGAGTACCCGCAGAAGAATCTAAGTACATAGCAACCTGTCCTGCTTGGAATGCAGCACGAACATCATCCCAGCTCGTTCCGAAGTAACCAAACGTCTCCGCCTCGTTCATTTCATTGATCCACTCAAACGCACGCAATCCTTCTTCACCATTAAATAACGCCTCTGTTGCAACATCCGATCTACCATTATCGTTATTTACATAATCTGCTCCTTGAGTAGATAGCAACTGCTCAAAGAACCATCCATGACCTAAAATGGAGAAACCGAAACGCTCATCAGTTGTTAGCTTTTCTGCAGCTTCTTTGATCTCGGAAAACGTTTGTGGTGGGTTTTCTATATCAAGTCCTACTTCTGCAAAAGCATCCTTATTGTATAAAAGAACTGGCGTTGAAGAGTTAAACGGCATAGAGTATAACTCATCGTTCACTGTATAGTACGATAAGATATTGCCCTCTAACTGAGAAACATCATAATTATCCTTATTGATCCAGTCTTGAACTGGAGTGATATAACCAGAATCAATCATATATTTTGTTCCTACTTCAAACACCTGCACTAACCCTGGAGAATCAGTCGTTCCTCCAACACTACGAAACTTTGTTAATAACTCCTCATAAGACCCTTGATATTCAGAAACGATTTCCACTTCACCTTGAGAAGCATTATATTTATCCACTAATGCATCTAACGCTTCACCAAGACCTCCACCCATTCCATGCCAAAACTCAACTGTTACTTTTTCCTCATCTGTATTTACTTCTGGCTCTTTATTATTGTCTTTATTATTCTCTTTATCATTTTTATTTGAATCATTTACAGCTGGAGTATTATTATTCTCCTTTTCCGCTGAACCAGCTTCATCCGTAGAACATGCCGCAATAATTCCTACTAAAAATACCGCCATCAAAAACCAAATAAACTTTTTCATCCAATAATCTCTCCTTTTTCATTTAAAAATCATATACTGAATACAAGCCCCAAAGCTGTAATTCAACACTTTACCGCAACGGGGGTCTGGCACCCCAAGGAAAAATCTACTTTATCGCTCCTTGCGTCAACCCTTTTTGAAGTTGTCTTTGTCCAATAAATAGTAGGAGAAGGGTTGGTAGGATGACAATAACGACTCCCGCCATCACAACACCCCACTCGGTGGAAACTTCTACTGTTTGGAGCTGCTTTAACCCAATTTGTACGGTTCGCTTTACATCATTTGTTGTGACTAGTAGTGGCCACAGATACATATTCCATGTTGTTAAAAAGCCATAGATGCCTAGAGTTACTAAACTAGTTTTTGCATAAGGAAGTACTACCTTGTAAAAAAACTGAAACGTTGATAAACCCTCTATCTGTGAAGCCTCATACAGCTCATGAGGAATTGTTTTAAAATGCTGACGTAATAAGAATGTTCCGAATGCTAGAGCAAAAAAAGGAACCGTCATGCTTAAGTAAGAATTCATCCAGCCTAAACTTTGAATCGTTAAAAAGTTTGGAATCATCGCCGCTTCCCAAGGGATCATCAACGTTGATAAAAACAAAACGAAGATAACATTTCTCCCTTTAAATGGGATGAACGCAAACACAAACGCGGATAAAGAACAGACGACTAGCTGACCAAGCATTACGGTGCTTGAAACGATGAAACTATTTTTCAAATAATGAAGCAGTGGTACTGTTCCAAAAACTTTTTCATAGTTTTCAAAAGAAAGAGAAGATGGGAGTAGAGAACGACTTAATACCTCCGCCCCATTCATAAAGCTAACTAGCACCGAATAGATGATTGGAAAAAAGAGAAGGAGTGCCGATACGACAAGCAAAAAGTAGAAGATGATTGGCCGTATGATTCTCATTGATAATGCACCTTCCTTTCCCCAAACTTAAACTGCAGCAATGTTAGCACAAAAACAATGATGAATAAGATAATTGCTTGAGCACTCGCTGTTCCAAATTGATAATTGATAAAAGCGTCCTGGTAAATGGAGTAGACGATTAAGTTCGTTGATTCCGCAGGACCACCTCTTGTTAGAATGTCCACCTGTCCGAATGACTGGAACGAATTGATAAACGTAATTGTTATGATGAAAAATAAAGTGGGAGATAGCATCGGCATCGTAATTCTCCGCAATTGATAGAAATATCCCGCTCCATCGATATCTGCACTCTCATATAAAGTAGTATCAATATTCTGCAGACCACCTAAAATAATCAAAAAAGAAAATCCGATATTCATCCATACGGTCGTAATCGCGATAGAGATGAGCGCCCATGTGGGATCCAACAGCCAACGCACGGCCGGGATACCGAATAGGCCAAGAAAATGGTTGATTGTACCTACCGTCGGATGAAAGAGGAACAGCCAAATTACCGCTGATGCTGCCACAGACATCCCCATTGTCGACGAAAAAATCGTACGAAAAAATCCAATTCCGCGTAGTTTTTCATTTGCGAGTAATGCTAAAAATAACGCAATAATGACGCTCGTGGGTACGGTATATAACACGAAAAGACCCGTTGACACCATGCTTTTTTGAAATCTCGCAGACTCTAATAAATATTGATAGTTTTCTAGTCCAACAAAAATTGCAGCATTTCCCTTCGAATCCGTTAGAAAGAAGCTTAAGTAAACTGTTTTTATCATGGGATAAAACAAAAACACAGAAAAAAGAAGGATGGAAGGAAGTAAATACAGCATCGCAATACGGACATTCTTCGTCCTTTTCCAAAAACTTTCTTTATTCACTACCTGAAATTCCTCGATCTTCTGCTTTACACGTTCGCCTTCTTCCACTTCATTCCTTACATTCACACGTTCAACTTCAGCGAGATTCAACGGTAAGAACCTCCTTTAGCACGTGCTCCTTCCAAACAGGTGAGATAACAACTTCTTCCGTGTTTTCGTCAAAAACATAGATTTGATCCATAGAGAAGGAGATTTCTGTTTTCTTATGTATGTCTAGCGGCCACTGCCCTAGCCATTTGGCCTTCCAGTTATTTTCCCCTACTGGAAAGGATAGGACTGTTTCATTTCCAAGTACCTCCACATTCGTCAACGAAACTGGGAAAGTCATATCTCGGCTCGACCCTTTTCCGTGAGCAATTTGCTCTGGCCTAATTCCAATATAGACAACATCGGATGTCACATTTTTCATTTGTTCTTCCGTTAATGGAATACAAAGCATATCCTTTAAGATGAGCTGCTTATTTTCATGATCCACCATTGCTTTGGATATATTCATTGGTGGTGCTCCAATAAACGTAGCAACGAACAGATTTTGCGGATGATTATATATCTCTAACGGTGTTCCTATTTGCTGAATCTTTCCGTCTCGCAAAACCATGATTCTGTCGCCCATCGTCATTGCCTCCACTTGGTCATGGGTAACGTAAATCATCGTGATTCCAAGCTTGCGCTGTAGTTGGCGGATTTCTGTTCTCATTTGCCCTCTAAGCTTTGCGTCTAAATTGGATAAAGGCTCATCCATCAAACATATTGGAGCATCGCTCACCACTGCGCGAGCTAACGCCACACGCTGTCGCTGACCACCAGATAGCTCTCTCGGTTTTCTTTTTAGATAATCAGATAACCCAAGCAACTTTGCAGCATCCTCGCATCGCTGTTTTTGAACTGCTTTTTTTACCTTACGTACCTTTAAGCCAAACAAGATATTTTCTTCTACTGTTAAGTGAGGATACAATGCATAGTTTTGAAAAACCATGGACAAATTGCGTTTACTTGGGGGAAGATGGTTCGCAAGCTGTTTGTCTATCACAAGTTCACCAGCACTAATGCTTTCAAGACCAGCGATCATTCGCAGCATAGTACTTTTGCCACATCCAGACGGACCAACAAGGATAAAGAACTCTCCCTTTTCGATTGCAACCGTTGCATCCTCCACAGCAAACGTATTTTGGTCATAGCTCTTACAAAGATGATGAAGTTCTATATGACTCATTTCAAAACCCCTTTACAAAAAACTTCAAAACCTGTTACAAATACACATTACCAGTCAATTATTAATCCCAAATGGACAAAGCGTGAAGCTAGGTAAAATTTTTGTAAAGAGAAAATGAAGAGTATGAACTGATGGTATCACCTACTTTTGAACGAAAAAGTAGCACCTACCATTTCCTTTTTTAGTAGGTGCTACCTTTTTATTTTTTTGTAAAGAAACTGTAAATTTCCATTCGCTTACTTTTTTTGATGGTATGTTTATAGTGTAAGAAAAATTTAGGAGGTTATAGGAAGATGATGAAAAAAATTCTAGTTTCACTTTTGAGCTTGTCCTTATTGCTGTCTTTAGTTGGACAAGTCGTACTTGCACACAATGATAATAGTGTATCTCGACAAGAATTTTTGACAGCATTTATCGATGAAATTGGCATTAATGTGGAGCAGTATGAAGGTGCTGAAGTTCCTTTCGAAGACGTAAGTGATGAGTTTGCTCCCTATGTAGAAGCATCCATTCGCCTAGGCATCACAAACGGAATGAGAAACAATTTTTTTGGATCAAATGAAAAAATCACGAGAGAACAAGCTCTAACTTTCATGATTAGATCTCTTAATTTGGATGTAAACAATCAGGAGCTGGATACTGATCTTAGTTTTACAGATTTAGAGCAGTCCTGGGCAAAACAAGAATTGATCACTTCCATTAATTTAGAGTTAATACAAGGATACAGCGATCATTCTCTTCGCCCAAATGACTTACTAACAAAAGAGCATATGAATATTCTTTTTGACAGATACCATTCAAATTTTGACCGAATCACCTTTGTACATACCAATGATATTCATGGTCGTGTTATGTATAATGAAGCAAATGGGGAAATGGGTCTAGCTAAAATAGCAAATATCGCAAATGAAGTAAGAGAAAACAATCCAAATACACTTTTAATCGACCTTGGCGACACATTCCATGGAACAACCTATGTGAACTTTAACGAAGGAGAAGCTGCTGCAAAAGCAATGAATCAAATGGGCTATGATTTAATGGTTGCAGGTAACCATGACTTTAATTTCGGTTATGAACGATTACTAGAGTTAGATACTATCACAGATTTCCCGATTTTAGGTGGGAACGTACTAGTTATAGAAACGGGTGAAACTTTATTAGCTGGAACCCATGTTGTAGAAATCGGTGGAAAAAAATTAGGATTTATCGGCCTCGTAGCAACTGATACCGTTATTAAGACACATCCTAATAACGTAGAAGGATTACAATTTAATAATGAAGTAGAAGTTGCACAACACTTTATTAATGAATTGCAAGATGACGTTGACCATATCATTTTGACTTCTCATATCGGATATAGTGTTGATAAGCGTGTTGCAGAGAAGGTGGAAGGAATTGATGTTATTTTCGGTGGACACAGTCACTCTACTTTAGAGAAACCTGTTCTTCACAATAACACATATATTGCACAAGCTTATGAACATAGTAAAGCAGTTGGTATCTCTCAACTTGTTTTTTTCAAAGAGGAATTACTTAGTGTTAGTGGACACCTAGTAAGAGATCACTCTCATTTAATTGCAAACTCAGATGTGGAAGCTACCTTAAATCAGTATAAAAAAGAAGTAGATACTGCTTTAGGAGAGGTGATCGGAACTGTAGATACAACACTTATTGGATTTGATAGAGAGGTTATTAGAAAACAAGAGTCCAATCTTGGAAATTTAATTACAGATGCAATGCGCGACGCAACTGATGCACAAATTGCCTTTACAAACGGTGGAGGAATTCGTGCAGACATTGAAGCTGGTGAAGTGAAGATGGATCATGTCATTAGTGCCTTCCCATTTGTGAATACTGTTATCGCATTAGAACTTACAGGTAAGCATATTATGAAAAGTTTAGAGCACTCTGTTCGAAATTACCCAGATCAAAATGGAGGATTCTTACACGTATCAGGTTTAACCTTTACGTTCGATCCTTCCAAACCAGTAGGACAACGCATTACAGAAGTACTCGTAGACGGGAAAGAACTGGATGTTAATGAAAAGTTTGTAGTTGCGACAAATGATTTTCTAGCAGCAGGTGGCGACGGTTACGAGTGGCTTCAAGAAGGAAAGCTATTGATCGATACTGGCGAACTCTTAAGTACAGTAGCTATCAATTATATCGCTGCAGGTAAGCCAATCCCAGGAGTAGAAAACCGAATTAAAAAGTAGCACCTACCTTTGAACGAAAAAGTAGCACCTACCTTTTTTTATAAAGGTAGGTGCTACTTTTAGTTCCTTGCGTTTGTTTCTAGTAATTCATGGACTTTCAGACCATCGTCCGTCTTACGAACAGTGTATTCTGAATCAAAACCTCGGTAGGTGCTACCATCAGTGTTGTTGATGATATATTCCTCAAAGGTGGAAACAATGTAAAATTCATCATCCTGTTTCTCTATGTTTGTTACCTCTACCCCAATAAATTCCTGAGTAATCCCTCTTGTTTCTAGATAATCAATATAATTAGAAACTTCCTCTCGATAAGAATGGTTACCAGGGTCGATAACTGGAGAAACGATGGAAAAATCAACCGCATTCACCGCATCAACATAGGACGAGACCATCGTATAGAAAAGTTCATCAAAATCTGCTACAGTTGGCTCAGAGGCAGTTTCCAAAAGCTCATTGATTTCTGCATACTTCTCTTCTACCTCAAACGTTGCTACCACCACATTCGCACCGTCATAACTATAGCTATCATATAAATCATCCACTAGCCATTTTCCAGTGCGCTCATCAAATTGTATCGCAAATTGATGATGTTCGGTCCTTTCGATAAGGTATGGTGTGCTGTATGCATAGTATCTAGTGAACACCCAGTCTACCGAACTATCTACATATGCGTTCCATACACCCTCATTTTCAAACACTGAGACAGAATCTAAATCATAACGTATCTCAGGGAAAAAACCATAGTAGATTTCTTCATAATCGATAAGACTTTGTATGATATCACTAATCTCATTATGTTCTGATATCGTTGCATTTTCCACTAAGGAATCATCAAAGTTACTAAAAGCTTCTGTTCTAGTAAGAAGATAGTTAGAAACGGAAGCAAACACTTCCTCCAATGTCTCTTCCGTAAAAGTGAAGCTTGGATAAATATAATATTCATCCAACGTACTGACTGGTGTCACCAACTTGCCAAAAGGAGATTCCTTCTCAAAATGAATTTCCATTGAACCATCCAGTAACACAGGTCCGAAATCACTGCCATAAGCCGAAGTAGTAGCTCCTGTGTCTTTTCCATTAATAAATATAGAAGCCCCTTCTATAGCACTTTCAATCCATACATAATCAATGTCTAAATACAGTTCATAGTAATCTTGATAAAAAAGATTTACGTCAATTCCTTTTTCCAATTCCATAAAATCCGTTTCCAAAACACTACTCACGTTATAACTGCCTGGTAAATGTACACCAAGATCCACTACACCATCATCCATTAGCTTCGCTGAAACCTCCTCACCGTTCATGAAGAAAGTTAGGTTCGGATAATTTGTATAGATATAAAGTGGCTGTGGATTCAGCATAAATTGGTAGTTGTCATAAAGGAAAAACTTTTTCCCTCTCTGCTCAAATGTAATAAAAGGCTTATCAAACACATCATAGCTTTCCCCTGCATAACTTACATGCCCACCACTGGAGCGAGAAACTCTCTCTAGTTCATAAACCAATTCCTCTTTCGCATAAGGGTACTCCTGAAAATACGTCAACAAACCTTGAACCGTTTCTTCTGTTACTTCCATTGAATCGTCTGCGGAAAATAAATTCGCAGCTAAAAAGTCTGTATCTCCTGATTCAATAGCATCGATAAACGCGCCGAAAACTTTATTTTTATCCGTTACTGACTCTCCAAGCTTATACGCGCCAAAAACAACGAGCATGAGTGCAATCACCGAGCTCACGATAATCTTTGTTTTTCGCGAAAAAGAAGGTAAAGTCACTGTAGCAGGTTTGCTTCCTGTGTTTGTCCTTGAACTTTTTTGATTCGTTGACATTTTAGCCCCACATTCCGTACAGAATGGAGACCCCTTATCTAGTTTTGTACCACAATTTGTACAAAATTCCATCTAGTTGTTCCCCCTAAATAAAATCATTACCCCACCAAAAGTGACAGGGTAAGATTTCCATATTTGTGTAACATTATGCTGCCTCGCGTTCCCGATTCAGTTGGTTGGAAGACGCGCTCCCTAGTAGCATAACTCCTAAATAGGAGATAGCGAATGCAAGGATCGTAGACAATAGGAATGTAAGGATCGTGGAGAATCCAAACGTAAATACAGTTTGGAAGAGATCCCATCCTCCGAACATTCCGAAACTCATTCCTAAGTCTAGATCCACAGAGAATCTAGTGATGGAAACAATTACGGCGTTAATAACACCAAAAGCAACAGCATAAGCGCCTAGTTCGAATAAGATATTTCCATTCGAAACCTTCGTTAATTGTTTTCCAGCCCAAGCATGCAAAACAACAGGAACAATCACAAGTAGCCACATGAACCCTCCGAAAATCTCACCTACAGCTTCTTGAAGTCCTTGTTCCACTTCATACTCGAAAGCCTCTGCAAACATTTCGTGGAACTCTTGCTCTGAATAGCCGTAACCTTCTGTTTCATATATGAGTTGAAGCCATTCTCCATCTTTATAAGATGCAGATGTTCCACCAATGATCGAGTATTTGGCAGTAAATTCAATATCTATTCCGTTAAAAGGGAATCCCCCTAGGTCTGCTCGAAGGGATCCTAGATGTGCTAAGTTCCAATAATATCCCCCAAACTGAGAGGCAACCACCTGTTTTGATAAAGGATCCATTTCCAATTCTTCTTCGGTTGAAATACTTACATATCCAATAACGAACATAATGAAAACACCTAAAACGGTTGTGAGCACCGCACGATAAATCGAGTTGCTATAGTTTGAATTTACTTGTTCTTTCTGTACTTTTGGAAGCCTTATAATAGATCCTATGAAAACGAAAAGAGAACTGATGATAAAGCTGCTAAATAGCACTTGGAAGAATGAATAATTTGCAGCTATGTCCGCACTTACACTCTCGCCAGGAATGGAAAAATTAGTAGATACACCTGCAAATAAGCTGATGATACCCATGATTACTGCATATACGACTGCAACAGACAATGCTTGATACAGTCTATCCCCAATGCTTTTCTCAGAATTATAATGAATAATAAATCCAGTAATAGTTAAAACAATGGCAGGAATAAGGAGAAAAAGAAAAAGTCCTCCTGCAGAGTTTAATTGAAGATTCACGAAGCCAGGAACCATTGCTTCATAATTAACTCCCGCTAAATGACTCAACATTAGCAGGTCTGTTGTAGAAACAAGCTTTAAGTTAAATGAGTTTCCAATATCACCAAAATCCGCAAACAGAGCGTTTGCTATTCGTTTGTTAATAAGGGTACTGGCAATCAATGAAATTATCAAAATAATAGCAATGGAAATACTGCTATAAATTGCTGAAGATTTCAAGTTATTTTTATCGATGATGCTTTTTAATCCACTAAAATTTCCTCCACCAACACCTACACTAACTTTTGGTTGCTTTAGCTTGAGAGATCCTCCTAGTGAACCAATAGACGTAGAATTTGTAATTTCCTCTATGTTTTCTAAAGAATTTCCACAGGACATGCAGTATGCAGCATCATTTCCATTTTGGTGACTGCATTTTCGACAAAACTTTGTTGAACCTTTTGTTACTTGAACACTAAGGTTCTCGTTCTTTGTTAATGAAACTCCATCTTTGATACAATATGTTGCGTTTTCTGGATTCTTTGTTCCACAATGCTTACAATACAAGAACTCCACCTCCTAATATGTATGTTTTTATGATGCTTTCGAACCACAGCAAGGACAGAAATTGGCAGAGCTCGGAATTGTTTCTTCACATTCTCTACAATCTTTCTTAGCTACTTCCACTAATTCTTCCACTTTTTCTAATTTTGCTCCACAACCACCACAAAATTTATCATCTGGTCCATTCACCGCTTCACAGGAAGTACAGATAACACCACCATTTTCATTCTCTTTTGCATTTAATTCATTAACTTTCGCTGATGAAGCGTAAATGTTTTTATCTAGACCCGTAATATTTTTTGCTATTTCTTGAAATTCTGGATCCGTTATTTCGCCTGTTCTCATTTTTTTGTATGTAAGTATCCCAAGCTCCATTAACGCCTTCGATTTTTTCTGTGAAGACTCATTGATTGTCTTCTTTAATTTACTTACCTCTTGAGCAATCGCTAATTTTTGTTTCCCTTGCTCAATTCCACCTTGAAACTTTGATAAGCCTTCTCCAATTTTCGATTGTAAGTCATTTGCCACTATTTGTTCCTCCCTTTTCATGATTTGTAATGTATTAATGGTAAAAAAATAAACCTATAAATTAAATTACATAATTTCTAGGTAAAAAGATAGCTTTTTTACACATTTTTTTAGAATTTATAGGAAATAGGTAGCACCTACCTATTTCCTATACTACAAAAGTAGCACCTACTTTTTTCGAGTTTGGTAGCACCTACTTAATTAAAAAGGAAGCAACAAGAACCGTCCCCACTGCATCCCAACTGCATCCAACCAAAAGAAAGGCACTGAAAAAGTTTGTTCCCACTTTTTCAGTGCCTTATATTTTCTCCATGTGCGTTACCTTATAGAAAACTTTACTCCTCGGTAGCCCCATAATTTGTTCAATAATCCCGATTATCGATAACTCATCTTCTTCAGTTTTCCAAATAAGTTCTGAGCTTTCTCTAATAGAAAAAAGCTTTAGTCAGTACCTGCATAATTAGAATTAATTATAATCAATCCAAGTGATTTTAGTTTTCTTATTGATCTATTCACTTTAGGGTATATACTAATTTAATCCTTGTTTGAATCTTGAAGTAAATTGCATAGAACTTCCTTCTCTGGTTTGTTCAAATTTGTTATGACTCGAAATATAACTTGTTCCTCTACCGGTAAATTATCAACTTCTATCGTCATTCAGGGACCCCCGTTCGAATATAATTACAATTAATACAATTCAATATGCGGGAGGTACATTCCTCTTGTTTTCCATATCTAGAAGAAATAGTAGTTTTTTCGACAAAGGTAGCACCTACTTTTTCCCTCGTCCAACTTTTTATCTTTTGGAAACGCTCTGTTGAACGTTGGTGTTAATTTTTTTCATAGCCTTTGGAAAAAAGACTGACTCTTCATCGTTCGAGTCAGTCTTTCTTATTAATTCATGAAATTAATAAATCGTAATGAGAATTCTAGTAGTTTTGCTGTTTCAGCTCTGTTTGTTGCTTCTTTACCAACAAAACCAGTAGTTCTTCCGTTCATAATTCCTGCTTGAAGCAATAATTCAGCATCCGCTCTTACCCATTGTGGAATTGATGCTTGATCTTTATAATCTGTTAGTTTCTTAGTTGTATCTAATTTTGTTTCAACAAAACCAGTTAATTGAAGCGCCCTTGCAAACATTGCAGCGGCTTGTTCTCTAGTTACGAACTCATTTCCTCTGAATGTTCCATCTTCAAAGCCAAGGATAATACCAGATTCAATAGCTGGGATTAGATCAGTTACAAACCACTCATTACCTCTAACATCTTTGAATTCATCATTGTATGAGTTATTAGAAGTTAATCCAAGACTACGAGTAATTAATACTGCTAACTGAGCTCTTGTCGTTCCATTCGTAGCTTTAAATTCTCCATCCTCAAAGCCTCTAAAAATATACTTAGACGCAAGTGTGTCAATACTTGATTTCGCCCAATAATCAGCTGCTACATCAGGAAATACTACATCATTTTGGACTATTGTATATTTACTATTCGTCATACTTCTAAAAATAGCTCTGTTTCCATCAAAAACAGTTGGAACAGTTCTAAACGTACCATCTTCCATTAACTCAACAGCGATCGAATTTTTTGGATTAAAGATATTTTCCGAAACAATTTCACGCTCAACGTAAGAGTTGAAGCGATTTACTTCAAGTGACTTCTCTCCAGAAACTGCAAACACTTTAAATTCAACAATTTTAGATACTAGATTTAAGTTACCTTTTACAACTGCACCAGAAGTATCTTCTGTTTCACTAATTGTGATTGAAATCGTTACATCGCTTGATACAACACCAAGTTGTTGAGCAAGTTTTTCTGTATTCACCTCAGCAACTGGGAAATGATATGCTCCTTCTTTCGTTGAAACAACAACTTGTGCACTAGCGTTCTTTGTGCTAATTGCTTCAATCGCTTGAATAGGAAGATTTACTTGTGCTACATCACCAGGTGCCGTGTCAACTGCGAAACTTACTCTTTCAAGTGATGTGGCATTTCGTACAGTCTCTACTAGCTTATCCGTATCAACTGTAACTACCTGCTTCACTTTTCCATCCGCTGATGTTTCTTTCTTCACAACCTTTACATCTTTACCAACATTCAGATTACCATCAATTGGTGTAACTGGTTGTGTTGGTGTCGACGGTTCAGACGGTTGCTCTGGTTGTGTTGGTGTTTCAGGGTTTGCATCTGTAGGTTCTTCCATATATCCGTTATACGTTTCCCATAGGTCGCCCCACTGAATTACACCATTGGCATCACGTTTCACCGCAACGATATTACCACTATCATCTAAGATAAATAATTGTTGTAAACTATCTGAGATGTTATTTGAAAGTTCGATTCCCGATCCATTTACAGACTTACCAGATCTAAACATGAAATTCACATCCGAGTAATCTTTCACCGTAGCTAGGTTAGTAGGATAGTTGTCATTTCTATTTTCAACTAAATTCGTTCTGTAGGATGCAAAACCATTAATGGTAAAGTCTTCTGGAATATGAGCATATGTTGTCATACTAAGATTTGCCCCTATGTTGTTAAAACCAATGTTGTTTTCTAAGATTAATCCTGGATTACTATTACTTGTAAATCCAAAGTAACCATTTCCAAAAGCAACACTATTTTTGATAACGTGAGGAACGTGAACTCCTTCTCCCCCAAGCTTAAATCCATTCTTTCCAGCATTCCCAACATGACCATTTGTTAATGTGCCATTATTAAAGGCAATACTATTTTTGATTGTTACAGCTCCAATTGCTCCTGTACCAACCTTCGTATAAAGATCCCATCCATCATCAATATTGTTGTGAGATACACATCCATCAAAGACATTACCTTCACCAACAGTTAATTTAGCTGCAAAACCATCCGCATTATTTTCAGAAGGATCTCTGTTGTCAAATGCAATACTGTTAAGTACTAAGTTATGAGCTGGCCATTGTGATTTATCTTCTTGAGAAGAGTCTGTTCTACTAATTTGGAAACCTGTATCTCCATTAGCATAAACACTAATGTTTTCAATAATGTTATGGCTTCCACCAAGATGATATGGTTTTAAGTTACCACCAGATTTCGTAATATCAATTCCTTTAACGTGCCAGTAATTTCCACTATGAATGAAGCCTTCGTATCTATTATCAAGATCAAATACTGGTCTAGTTGTAGCTTCTGGATCAGCAAATAAATTTTTCATTGCCTCTTCCGTACCATCATTATACATTTTAATTTCGATTCTTGAATTTCTTACATACGTACCTTCCATAACATAAATAGTTTGTCCTGGCTTCACAAAATCAATTGCTGTATCTATGTTAAGTGGGCTTTCTTTTGTACCAGATCCATCACTTCTTCCAGCTGGTGATACATAAATATCTCCCTCAAATGACTTCGTTTGTACGGTAAAATTACGTACAATTGGTGCATAAGAAGTTAAATATTGCGTATCATCTGGTAAGAACGTTAAACTAAAGTTTGTATTACCGTTCTCTACTAGAGTCGCATCAACATCCATTTGTTTTCCAGCCTCTACTTCTACTTCAGAAGCGATTACTGTTTGACCTTGTCTAACTGTTACAACTCCATCTACATTGGAACGAACAATGAGATCATAGTCCAATAGCGGAGTTTTCTTAAGAGATAAGATATCTAATTCTGGCGATACCCGCTCTGCAGGTGGCAACACTTTTGGTGCATCTGTAGCTGTAGCTGTTACAGAAAAATCAATGTTACTAACTTCAATTGTTGCCAATCTTGCTGCATAAAAACCAACATATATATTTCCATCTTGAACATTTAAAATATCTGGTGTATAGGAAATTACTTCTTCCCCATTATTTAATTGCCCAACATAGCCACTATTTGTTTTCGATAACGTTAAACGATAGTTTGACTCTGTTGTTTCAGGAGTCGGTCTTACATTTTCAAGCATATGCTTTTGTATACCTCGACTTCCTTCCCCATCCGGAGCTAAAACTCCTGTTCGAACGAAAAACTGCGTTCCGTTTTCATCTCGTGTTCCACCACTAAAGCCACCTATAGCAGCAATGTTCGTGGAGAATACACTTGCATCTTGAACAGAGTTTATTGCATCTCTTGCCATGATTCCAAACGATTCTTGACCATCATGTTGTGTTTTCGCATATTCAATTACTTTTATGTCCGCTGATAAAACAAAGTTGTCTTCTGTTGCATCCACTTCTGTGTAATAGAAAGCAATACCGTCATGGTCTTGAGTAATCTTTCCGCCACCTTCTTCGGCAACTACTTTTATCGTTCCATCTTCTCTAACATCGACGTAGTTTCTTTGATTAGAAGTCGATTGTCCAAATCGCATTTTCTTCCACTCAACTTCAACAGCTTCTCTAACAGTTACTTTATACGTAATTGGTTCAATACTATCATCTGTAGGAACAATCGCAATATCATACGTTCCAGCAGTCGTTGAATCGAATGCGGAGGAGTCTACAGCATAACCGTCTAATAATACTCGATCACCATTGTCATACACGGTAGATACAGTTAATCCTTCGTGTGTAAACTCATCCTCAACGTAGAAAGTAGTTTGTGGATATGTTGTTACTTCGATATTTGTTAATTCTTTTACTTTTACTTCAATATGAAAACTCGTCGTTCTTTCTTTGTGAGTAAGGGTAAGTTCTTTAGTTCCCGCTACCGTTGAGTCAAAATTTGTTATTTCATACTCATTCGCTAGTAATCTAACACTACTATTGTCAGAATAATTTGCGTACACACTAATTCCAGAAAGATCTAGTTCATCATCAAGGAAGTAGACTGTCTTCGCTGGTAATTGACGAACTTCTAAACTACGAAGCACTGCATCTTTCACATTTACAGTAAATGTCGTTGTAGTTGTTAAAGTCTCTTCAGAACGAACCGTTACTACAACAGCTCCCGCCTCTTGAAAAATATATTCATCTGCTGGCTCATCATTAATGAAGAATGAATATTGATTGCTTGCTAGATCCGCATATTTGTATCCGTTTTCATAATTTGCTACAACTACAATTCCTTGAGGATCAAATTTATCTCCCTTATAGTAAACCGTTTTTGCTGGTAAATACTTAATTTCTAACTCTGTTACAGATAAAGCTACGATTGTTAAATCAAGCTGTGCAGTTACACCATTATAATTAATAGTAATGGTATTGTTGCCAACCTCATTACTGTTAAAGCCTGTAACGATGTAATCACTTGGAGATAAAGCTTGCTGTGTACCATCATCAAATACGGCTGTAACCTTCAGTTCTGTTAGATCTAAGCTTTGTCCTAATAAAAATTGTGTGTTCATTTCCGATGAATCTAGATTTAATTCTGTTACAGTTCTTGTATCAACATGGATGTTAAAGTCACTGAAAGTAATATCCGCACCTCGTGCTACATAAAGTCCTGCAAAAATGTCGTTAGTAAATAAATTGTTTAGAGTTAATGGTTCACTTGCTACACCATTTACTGTAACGACGTACGTGTCACCAGATTTTCTAATAGATAAATCATAGGTCTCCCCTACTACAGGAGGTCCTACAGGATCTAATTTAGTTTGTTGAGCACCTACTTTATAGAAACCTTTCATTCCACCAATTGTCGTATTGTTTAAGTCAAGCCCACCTACAGCAACATAGTTAGCTTCATGACCTCCTGTAGTTCCATGGGCACCAATGGCATCTCGTAACATCAACCCAAATGATACTTGATTGTCACCACCCTTAAAACTATTTACTTGTGCCTTCGTCGTAATTTCAAAGTTTGCGTTTGCTGGAATTTCCTTATGATAAAAAGAAATGCCGTCAACCCCAGATGAGATTTTCCCACCAGTTGCTTCTAACCTTACTGATCCATTTTCAATAATTGGATCAGGGTTTCGGGGAGGATCATTAGTAATGTTTGTATTATCTCCAAACGCACTAAACTCCCAATCTCCTAAATCTAGTTGGCCTTCAATTGCTAGGTTTACGTTACTAAATGTAACGGTTGTATTTCTAGACGTGAATAGACCCGCGTAGTTAACTTCACCAGTATAGCCATCAATAATATGTGTCTCTTCACCAACACTAACTACAAAAGTATTCCCCATTTTTTGAATACGCAAGTCATATTCTTGACCTGCAGCTGGAGCTACGGCCCTGTCAAATTTAACTCTGGTACCTGCACCGTAACTACCACCTTTGTTTTTATAAAAACCATGCATCACTTGATTCACGGCACCTACTGCCACATATGAGCCTTGATGTCCACCATCTCCTTTATTGACATTGTGTAGAACATCGCCACGTAGCATGAGACCAAATGCGACTTGATTATCTGTAATATCTGTTGTCCAAGAATCTACTTGTACAGTAGCAGAAAATTCAAAGTTAGCATCTTCGGGAATATCCTTAAAATAATAAGTAATCCCTTCATCACCACTAGCTATTTTTCCGCGATTATTGGAACTTCTTAGTGTTACTGTATTATCTGGATTTTCTGTTATTGCGAAGTTTTGTGCCGTTATTTTGTCTTGGCCACCGACAGTATAAAACACACTACCTTGCCAATCACTGGAAATGTTAATCATGCCTTCTAACGGATCTGGCTGTACCTCTAGATCCCCAGTTCCTTCAGCCAAAACAGCTAAATTCATTGTTGAGAGAAATATCATCATTGATAAGAATATTGCTGATAGTTTTCTTTTCGTTCTTCGTTTCCTCATCTTTTCCTCCTAAGAAATAATGTGATGGTTACGCTTTCAAAAAAGTAAAATTTTAGCTAGTAAACTATTACTTTCTCTACCTCCCTCAACAAGGTAAAATAATTTTAATAGGGGAACTGGGTGATTGGACTTAATTCTAATCCTTAAAAATGAACTATATAGGAAAAAAAGAAAATAAATTAGTTCTATTGAAAGGATTGGAATGTTGGTACCTATTAAAAATTACAACGTTGTTATTATTCACCATAAAAAGTGACAAGATTGCTATTTCTACGCCAATAACAACGTTGTCTTTTTAATATTAAGCGCTTTCATAAAAAGAGTCAACACATACTCGAGAAGAAATCTGACATTTTTGTGAATGGAAATGAGTAGCACCTACCTTTTGCTAGATAATGAGTAATTACTACCTAGATATAACTGAGTAGTATAAAGCAGTTATTTCGCTGAAAATCTCAACTAGAGTTACCAGCTAATCTATAACTAGTAACTCTATTGTTTTACAAGTGGTATAAAGTAACCGTTACAAGGTTTCTCCGTTTAGGAAAATCAACTTCTTTTACGAGCCCCCATATATTTCCTCATGTTGAACAGTAACTCTATCAAACTCTTATGATAGGAGATGAATTCTCCCTGGTCGATCATACTCAGGATTTCTTCTTTTTTCGCCCACTTCACTTGCTTTACTTCCTCTGGCTGCAAAGTTAAATCGCTAATATCAAGATCTTCCTCAACTAGATAATAATCATCAAACCCAACTTCGAAGTTAACTGTGAAAGATGGTCTTATGCCTTGAAGGTCTATGTTATACCCTATTTCCTCCAGAACTTCACGTTCTGCCGCTTTCTGACTTGTATCTCCGGAGACAGCACTGCCTCCCACCGTTATATTCCACATATCAGGCCACCCTTCTTTGAAAGGCTGCCGTTGTTGAATCAACATATGACCTTCATTGTTAAAAATACAAACATGAACCACAAGATGGTAATCTCCCTCTTCAAATGATTCCCCCCTTCTCATGGTTCTTCCTGTTACGTTTCTATCCTTGTCGTATATATTCCAAATTTCCAAAAGTCTATCATCCTTTCAGCATTTTTAGTTGTATAAAATAATGATATATGATTCCACAGCATCCTTATCTTATTGTATTGGTTTATTTATATAGTAGAAAGTAAAATGCAGCCTTACAATAGGTAAGACTGCTGTAAAACATAGAAATCTAACAACTACTTACATTAGGAAGCATCAAAATTGTATATCATATACCGAAAAAAACAAAGGGAGCAGTGAGAACTGCTTCCTTTGTTAACTTTTATTAGCGGTATGATCATATCTTTTTCTCCGATTCCAGAGAATAAATAAGATACCTGCAAACAATGCAATTATTCCTATACTCATAAAATTATAAGAATTGGTAGCTGAGTTAGGTAGAATGTGACCATCTTTAGGGTCTTCCTTTAAAACATCTTTATCAATTGGTCTTTGAGTGGAATTGTCTTGATCTTTTGGCTCATTTGGTTTCCCTGCACCACCTGGATCTTCCGGTTTTTCTGGTTCACCTGGCTCTTCTGGGTCTGTTGGATCTCCTGGGTCGCCTGGATCTTCTGGATCTGTTGGATCACTTGGGTCGCCTGGATCTCCCGGGTCACCTGGATCTCCTGGGTCGCCTGGATCTCCCGGGTCACCTGGATCTCCTGGGTCACCCGGATCTCCTGGGCCTCCTGGATCTCCTGGGTCGCCTGGGCCTCCTGGGTCGCCTGGGCCTCCTGGATCAACCGGATCTCCTGGGTCGCCTGGTTTTTCTTCTGCTACAAATCGGAATTCAACCTCGACTTCTAAACCTTGATATTCATTCCCTAAATGAGATGGAAATTCCACAGTAAACTCTACCTCTTCTTCGTGAAGAGATTTTAGGAATCGTGGGTCAAATCCAGCAAAATCCTTTAATCCTCCATCGAAAAGAACTCCTAACTCATTCACAACCTTTAGGGAGAGCCCTTCATACAACAAATCTGATCCAGCTGTTTTCTCCACTTCCATATGGTAGGTAAAATCAGAAGTACCGCGATTTTGTATGGTTAGCTCTCTTGTAGCCCAATCACCCGGCTTCATGTTTGCAACCTGGAAGAACATCTTATCAGAGGATGTAGAAATCTGAATAGGATTTTCATCGGCAAAAATTCTATTATTATGCTGCAAGCTTAAGATAAAGAGAAGCGCTACGAAACATGCCGTTGTTGCTACCATAATAAATTTACTATTTTTCTGCATAGCATCACCTTCTTTTGTGGCGACTAGCCATTATTGTTTACATAGTGCCTTCTACTTCTTCACCGTTCTTTGCAAGAGGTTTCTTCTTATCTTTCTCCAGCTCAGAAATAGCCTGCCATATTGTGGTCCCAGCATATATTATTAATAATAAACCTGGTATTAGTAATAAGAGTGCTCCGCCTTCTCTTGACTGAGCAAAGCTACCTATATATCCTACATATGGAATCGTAAATCCTGTATATTCTGCAACAACATTATCTGATAAAACTAGTTCTCTATCTGCTGCATTATTGTTATCCCCTTTTGTTTTATACATAACATGATTGCCACTATGAACAACCTCTACAACTCTATGGGTGATTAGTTTATTATCTGCTTCCATAAAGGTAATGACATCATCCTTTTGAAACCTAGTTAAATCTCCTCCAGGTTTTACAGCAATTACAGAACCTGTCTTGAACTCAGGCTCCATGGAACCTGATAACACGGTCATAATTTTATGACCGAAAATCTCAGGTTCTCCACCAGATGCTTTTGTCATAAGGACAACGAATACCATGAAAACAAGGGTTGTAAAGAGAGTCACTGTAACTAGTCCGCTCGCGATTTTTTTGGTAACTTTTAAAACTTTCATAGTTTATTCACCATCCTGTTTTGAATCTTCATCTTCATTAGACTTTTCTGTATCTGTCTCTTTCTTTGAGGAGTCACTTTCATTATCCTTTTGATCCTTTTCTTCCTTCTGCTCCTGCGTTTTCTCTTCTTCCTTTTCTTTATCAACGTCTTCGTTATCTATATCTTTCTCTTCTTTTTCCTCTACCTCTGGAGATTTCTCATTCTCTTTCTCTTCTTCTTTTTTCTCTTTATCCAATTCCTTTTCCAGCTCTTTATCTTTATCTTTATCTACATCTTTCTTATCTTCTTTGGATTTATCATCTTCGGTATTATCGCTAGATTCATCTTTGTTGCCATCTTGCTCCTTCGCTGTATCTTCTTTAGTATCTTCATCATCTGATTCTTCTTTAGTTTCCTCATCTGATTCTTCCACTTCTGGACATTCAACCTCACTCACATTACTCCAGACAGAATAACGTTCTTCATAATTATGGTTGTAGCCTTCACGTTGGTATACTTTTAGTACATAATAGCCCTCTTCATGTGCTTCAAAGGATACTAGGGAAGTAGCATTTTCTTCTATTGGTTCTATGATTCCTGTATAAATAATCTCACCACTATTTACTACATCACCATCATCACTAAAGAAAACTTCGTAATCCGTGCTACCTGTCATTCCTACACCTTTATTCTTCAATGTTGTTTCAATGACCACCGGTAGGCATAAGCCCTCTGCTTCTTCATCTTCTTCAAAGTCAATAATAATACTATCTACTATTTCCAAATCACTCTTATCCCACCAATAGGACGCTGTAGAAATACTGGTATGTGCAGTGGAGTAGTTACTAAAATAAGCTTCCGTTTCTGTTGTTAATAAGGAAATGGAGAACACTAATGCGTACCAAATCAATAATATCTGCCCCAAAACGATGATTTTTTTATAATTCTTCCGATACTTGGCAGTGCGTGTAGACCTCAAATTCCATTCCTCCTTCATGTGTCTAGCCGTTTCGCTTTATTTTCTATCATGAATACACAACAAGTTGTAGATTTATGATAGGAAATAAATAGGGGAAAAAGGTGAGATAGACTCACCTTTTCTGATATTAATTGCTTATCTTTCTTCACCGTCAGTTTGGAATCCTTCGAATGTCCAAGTAAGTTCAAGGTGTAAATCTTGAAGATTATTTTGACGCTCACCTGTATCATTGAAACGGAATTGTACGTCAAAGTCAGCAGTGTCACCAGCTGCGATACCAGTTACTTCTTCAGGAATATCTGCATACTGAGGTGGTCCAACCCAACCAATAAACGGTAACCAGATTACCCCTGGCTGAGTCATAACTCTTTCAATATCAATTTTTGTAGCTAAGTCTTCTGGAGTTAAATTCGCTAAATCATACAACGATACTTCGAAAAGTACTTCGTAATCATCGTCTCCAGACACGTTATATAAGAATTCAACAATTAATTGTTCCGCATATTCATCAGCAAGTCCTGGAACAACTGCATTACCGTCTGAATCAGTTACAGAGTACTCTGTATTTAGATCCACATATTTAATATCTAAAGAACCATTATTTTGAAGCTCAAAACTTCTTGGCATCCAGTCTCCTGGTTTTAAGTTTGTCATTGCTACTTGAACTTCTGGATCCACATCTAAATCAATTGTTCCTGACGCAAATGTGTTAGTTTGTACCGCAGTGTCACTAAAGTATGCAAATGTTGCTCCCCCAATTAATGAAATACCGAGCGCCGCCGACAGAATCCCCATACCTAACTTTTTCTTAATACTCAAAATAATTCCTCCCTTTCGACCCTTCTTGGGTATGTAAATGTATGTGAATCTTTGCCTTTTGCAAAGAGTTCAGCCTTGAATAGAACGAATCTTAATTAAGAACCACAATGTCAGAATTTATATCGTTTGTTCGTTTTAACGAATTTGTAAGCTAAGTATAATCCACAAAAATATAATTGAAAACCCTCTCATTCGTCCGAATTCCTTTATTAAGAACACAAACCCTTGATATTTCTTCTATTTACTAAGAATATCTCACTAAAACACTTTATTTTTTCTTTATATAGAACAAAATGATTGTTAGGTACAATAACCAAATAAAAAACTCTCATTCCGAAGAATAAGAGTTTAATAAATTGGTGGTAAACATATCAAATAACTAATCTTAAGAAAAGATATACCTAAAATCTGTATTACTTTTTAAGTATCTCTCTCAAAATTTAACTTTCAAACCGATTCACGTTAAACCCTATGAAGCATAGATTTTGTTAAAAAAACGAAAACGAGGTAAATGGGAAGAACAGTAATGGAGGATAGTACTTTTAAAGAGAATGTATTGGCAACTAATTATATGTTGATAATATCTCCGGTTAAAATACCAATAAAAAATTCCCGGAAAGTTATTAGAATATTATTTCTATAAGATACATATTGGATGAAGTTTGTATAATTATTAGCCAACGACATAATTCACCAAATGCCTCAGCCCTGAAAATAGATCGCAAACTAGTACATGATTAATCAAATTTCATCTCTCTTTTCTAATATGTCTCTACCTATAACTCTTTTCTATTTGAAAAAATAAAAAGTTTTTATGGTCATATATTTCCTTATAATTCGTCTTCCAAATATACATCCTCAATATGTTTAATTTTCAAGTTAGGCTTATTGTTTAGATCGTTTCTTTTTAAACTAGTTTCGTTATAGACGGTATCTTTCGCGGACATCACATCGTCCTCATTTCCATACTTCAACACACTACTCCCCCTACTTATATTTCCTTATTTCTCACTTTCTACTATTAATAATAAACAACAATTTTTTACATAAAGAGTCTCTCAATAAGGAAAGGTCATTGTCATAACATCCGTTGGGAAAAATCTGAACAGTTTGTCAATTATTCCTTAGTATGTTCACTCATTGATTAAGCTTCTATGTTTGTTAATCTAATTTACTAAAATGTATATACAATTCATTACAAACGTTTCTTAAAAAGGAATACCTATTTATGCTCGCTCAAGAGTCGATATACTCTATTTTTTCAATATAACGTAGATTATTGATTCAAATCATATTTAGTTATGGATACTCTCCTAATATGTTGTAAAAAAAGAGGAAGTATTTCCACATCAAACATGAGAAGTGGTTCAAACTAACAAACTTCGGGTAGTGACACAGGCACCAACCTTTTTAATCAATTCCTTATTGAGCTTGGTTCAGCTAGATTCGAAAATAAATTAAAGCTAACAGAACTAAAAGGTCAATTTTCAATTTACTCAGCGCATAATTCTTCCTTTTTAGTAAATGCGAATAATAACGGGATCCTTTGCACCTAGGTATTTCCTAATAAGGTGACGACGAGATCCTACTCATGGGAGCAAAGTAATGTCTGGTCTGGTGGAGAAAAATGGAGTAGAAATATGAAGAATATTAGCTTTATACTTAGCTTTCACTTTTTTCGTTACTTTTTCACTGGTCTCGAACCGTCCCCACTGCTTTCGGACGGTAGGAGGTGGCACCTACGTAAACAAAAAAAGGAAGCAGCGAGAACCGTTCCCGATGCTTCCTATTTGTAATTCAGATTTGTGATACAACGGCCTTTTCCAAATGGGATGCACAGTGGTGTTCCGAAAAGAGGGTCGTTTGTCACTTGGCAATCCATTCTAAATACAGCCTTCACAAGTTCACATGTAACGACATCTTCAGGTTTCCCTTGCGCATAAATCTTTTTATCCTGTACCGCCACAAGATTGTGAGCATAGCGACACGCTAAATTAAGATCGTGTAGAACCATTACAATCGTACGATTTTCTCTTTCATTTAAATCGAACAATAAATCAAGAATTTCAATTTGGTGGGTCATATCTAAATACGTCGTTGGTTCATCCAACAAAATTGTGTCCGTATCTTGTGCTAAAACCATAGCGATCCATGCCCGCTGTCTTTGCCCCCCCGATAAGGAATCCACTTCCCTATCAGCAAATTCAACCATTCCAGTAGAGGCTAACGCACGTGTTACCTTTTCCTCATCATCCTTCGACCATTGTTTCAACCAATTTTGATGTGGATATCTTCCTTGTTTTACTAACTGTTGGACCGTTAATCCCTTTGGCGCTTCTGGACCTTGTGGAAGAATAGCCAATTGCTTTGCCACATCTCTCGTACCCATTTTATGAACAAGAGAGCCGTCAAGGAGTATAGAGCCACTTTTTGGCTTCAACAATCGAGCTAAGGATCGGAGCAATGTTGACTTCCCGCATCCGTTTCCACCAATAAAAACGGTAATTTCCCCCTTTGGTATTTTCAAATCCAAATTATCAATGATAACAGATTCCCCATAACCAAGGGTAAGGGTATTCGTTTCTATTCCATACATTTCCCTACACTCCCTTTCGTTTACTCTAAGCTGAATTAACATCATATCTATTGTTTGATTATTATAGTTTTTAAGTTTATAAGTAGTAAAATCACTTAGTAAACTAAGTCTATTTTAATTGAGAACCATTGTCAATATAATTGAAAACGTTTTTCAATTATAAAATTGAATTTGGATAAACTGTAAAGTAAGCAGTTACCAACTCATAAAAATTAGGTTCATCTTAGAAAAATGGCAATTACTTCTTTTTCCGAAACTGAATTGGACACGAATGACAATAAGCTGGTGTAGAGGTCATTTGATAATAATAACAACAGGTTTTCCTTTCTCGCACCATCTTACCTGAAGAAGTTTCCTTGCATCTTGGAGAATAAAACTTCTGCAAAGGATTATAGGGTTCTCCAAACAACATGGAAGATGCTTCACGAACAAGATATTCTAAATCGCCCTGGATTATAGAACATTGACTTCCATCCATTTCCCCAAGAGTACCCATTTTCTCTTCGTATAGCCAATAAACATATACGCCAGTGTTTTCCCATAAAACTGACAGAGAAACGTTGGCCACCGTAGCTATGTTCTTCCACACTTTCGCTATGTTATTTGCAAAAATAGAGTGGATGACCTCATCACGCCAAGCGTTTCTATTCCCATCTTCTGGTACTGATACCTGCATATTGTTCAACCCCATTCTCGGCAGCCATAGATCGTCCTTTTGATTAGATTCTACATAGCAGTTTTCAACATCCAAATGTAACCCTTTATTATACATAGACATTGCGTAAAGGCTAGGGGCAATCGCTAAAAAAGCATATCGCTTCGAAAACTGAGATGCAGTAACTTTCATAGAAGGAGATTGGAGAAGATGAGTTAATTCCTCTAAATAGTTTGCGCAAGTGGCCACGTCTACTAAACTTTGAGGGAGAAATGAATACTGTTTTTCTGCAAATTGATTAGTGGTTAATCTAAAATTCTCCGTTAAATAATCCAGTTCTTCCTGACTAAGTGACGCAAAGAAGGTCGATTCATCTGCCATTTGTATTCCCCCTCCGATGTATAGATTATAGATTTCTATTTTTATATAATAAATAAATAAAAAATGGTGCACCAATTCCCGCCGTGAAAACTCCAGCAGGAATATCCAGTGGTAAGAAGGCGGTTCTACCAACCACATCAGCAACAGCAACAATGACACCGCCAATTAGCGCAGCTGTTGGTACTAACGCTGCAAAGGATAACCCAATGAGTTTCCTAGCGATATGAGGAGCTATTAACCCAACAAAACCGATCCCACCAGCAAAGGATACTGCGGAACCTGCTAAGGCAACGCTAATAAACAGAAGTAAAAAACGGTAAAGCTGTACCCTTGCCCCAAGTCCAGTAGCTACGTCATCCCCTAATCCTTTTACATTCACCGTCCTTGCAAAAAGCATTGTAATGGGGATAAGAACCACTACCCAAGGGAGCAAACCATATACATCTCCCCAATTGGCCCCATAAATACTACCTGTAAGCCAAAGGTAGGCTCTTTGGGCAGAAGTAACATCACTTAATACAATCATCATTGTCGTCATTGCACTCATAGCTGCAGCGACACCAATACCAATTAAAACAAGTCGAATCGGTGTTACACCATTTTTCCATGATAGCAAATAAATAATTACGGAAACGATGGCTGCTCCCATGATTGCCGCAAGTGGAAGCCATTTAATACTTACTGTTCCAGCAAAGCTCATAAGAAAAATAATTGCCCCTACAGAAGCACCACCAGTTATTCCTAAAATATCAGGTGATGCCAAGGGATTGCGAACAATTCCTTGCAAAATCAACCCAGCTACCCCTAAGGCAGCGCCCACAAGAAAAGAAAGGGCTACCCGTGGTAATCTTAGTGACTCAATAACAAAGGCATATTCATTCGTGATACCTACCATCTGTTGTACTACCTTGACAGGTGATATCCACGAACTTCCCACTGATAAAGAAAGAAGAAACAAAATAACAGCAAATGAGAACAGTGCCAAAATCGTGGCAACGGTTTTTTTGTGGATTTGAAAGGAGATGGAGCCGCTTTTATTTCTTATAACAAATTTACTCACTTCTTCCCACTCCTTTCCTTGCAATATAAATAAAGAATGGCGTGCCCAGCATCGCAGTCATAACTCCGATAGGCATTTCCTGCGGCATGATCACAAGCCTTGCTGCAACATCTGCAAAAAGTAATATCGTTGCCCCTGTAATAGCCGACATGGGAATCACCCAACGATAATCGATACCAATAATTCCTTTCACAATATGGGGAACTATCAAACCGATAAACCCTATCGCCCCGCCAATAGCAACAGATCCTCCAGCTAGGAAAACCACGATAACCCCAATCGTTACTTTTATAAGAATTGTCCGCTGACCTAAACTTTTGGCAACGTCCTCCCCAGACATCATAATATTCGTGGCTTGCCCCATAAGAAGTGCAACAATTCCCGCCGTTAGCATAAATGGTAAAATCGGCAGCAGCATATCCATAGACCTCCCAGCAACGGAACCCGCAAGCCAGAACAGAACACTTTGCAGATTTTGTTCACTGAGGACTAAGATGCCTTGTGTAAACGAAACAAACAAAGCAGTAATTGCAGCACCAGCCAGTACTATTCGGATGGGAGAAAGACCATCTCTTCCAAGGGATCCTAGAAAATAAACAAGTGCACCTGAAACTGCCGCCCCTAAAAAACCGATCCACATGTATTCCACTAACGATGAGACCGATAGGAAGGTTGCCGCAAATACAATGAAAAATAAAGCTCCTGCATTGATGCCAAATATATCTGGCGAAGCAAGGGGATTTCTTGTAAGTGCTTGCATCAGTGCTCCTGAAATGGCCAAACTTGCCCCTATAACTATTGCAATAACTGTTCTTGATACTCGAGATGTCATAATAATGACATGTTCTGTGACCGTTTCATCATAGTTTAAAAAAGCATCCACAACCGTAGACAGAGGGATTGCTGTTTTTCCCAAGGCAACGCTTAAAAAAATAGCTATAATAAAAAGAAATAGGAATAGAAGAAATATAATAAATTTGGGAATACGGGAAAAAATTGACTTCATTGTTTTCCCCTTTCTAGCGCAGTATTTATTCTGACAAGATCGCTGTAAAAGTTTATATTAATCCACTTTAGTGAGGTATCCTCACCTGTTACTTTGTAATACAATATTTTTTTCACCAAAACAAGCAAGGGCTGAGAGGAATATCCTCCTGCCCTCGCTGAAAAAAGTTATTTATTCTAAGCCAAGTCGTTCGGAAATATCGTCTAGCATCAAGTTCGCTGCGATGTATCCACCTGCCATGTTCCAAGTAACTTCATCTACTATAAATACTTGATCGTTCTGTACAGCATCAAGATTTCCCCATAACGGATGACTAGTCCATTCCTCAAAAGTAGCTTGGACTGCTTCGTCGTCTTCGTTAAAAATATAGAAGATGTCTGCATTCATTTCAGGAATGCTTTCTTTGTCAGACAACATTACTCCCCACTCTTCGCTTTTTTGATTCTCAGGGCGTTCGAAACCAAGCTCAGCCAAGATAGAACCAGCAAATCCTGTGAAATAAATACGTGCATGATCTGCTCTAAAGTTTAAGATAGAAACTTCAATTGGCCATTGTTCTCCTAATTCAGCAGCTGCTTTTGTTTGGAAGTCCGCCACTCTAGCATCCCAATCTGCAAGAAGTTGTGCAGCATCCTCTTGCTTATTCATTGCCTCACCCATTAGTTCTACTGTTTCTTTAAAAGCAAACACAGACTCGTGGGTAACTGTAGGTGCAATTTGTGAAAGCTGTTCGTACACTTCCTCGTGACGCAGTTTAGATGCAATGATTAGATCTGGGTTAAGTGCTGCAATCTCCTCTAGGTTAGGCTGGGTTTCTAGACCAACAATGTTAACACCTTCGAGGTCACCCTTTAAGTAATCATAAACTGGTTGTTGTACCCAAGATTCTACGACACCCACAGGAGTCACACCAAATGCAACGATAACATCCGTCGCTCCTTGATAAAGGGTAACAATTCTCTCTGGCGTGCCTTCAATTTCTGTTGTACCCATAGCATGCTCAATTACTCTCACGCCATCTGCCGCAGTTTCATGTTCCGTTTCTTGCTCTTGCTCTTGCTCTTCTGTACCTGACTCTTCCGTATTTTCAGTCTCACCATTATTCTCGTTTTGATCTAATTCGTTTTCCCCACACCCCGTTAAAAACAAAGTAAATGCAAGAAAGAACGCTAGTAAAGAAAAGGTGGTAACTTTCTTGTATGAATTCATCCTAGTTTTGATCATGAAATAATTCCTCCTACTAATCTAGTGGTTTTGTTTTAATTGATATTGATTATCAATATCAATTACTAGTATACGATGAGAAATAACGAATATCAACCCCTTTTTTTTAAAACCAGTGGGAAGCAGTGGGGAAGCAGTGGGGACGGTTCCCACTGCTTCCTGTTCTACAAATTTCGGGTTGTGGCACTTATAAACTTTCACTCGAAACGGTTTTTAAACCACTTTTATTTGCCATTTCACTCTCATTAACCGACGCTGTTATTCTGGTAGTGACATGCACCTGTACCCCAAAAACCCAGAAAATAAAAAAAAGCGCCCTCTCATCACCGAAATCCAAATGCTCTGGACGATTAAAATCGCTTTTTGCTTTTAATCGTCCAGGTTATTTGACACGATGTAATGGCGCCTGGAGCTAGACCATTTTCTAAGTCCAAAAATTTTAATTTTTATGCTTTCTGCTTACCTTTTCAAATAGGAAGCAGCGAGAACCGTCCCCGCTGCTTCCTACCCTAAGGAACACGTGGCCCCATATACTTCCTCATGTCGAACAGTAGATTTATCAGACTCTTATGATAGGGAATGAATATCCCCTCGTCTATCATCCTCATGATTTCATCCCTTGAAGCCCACTTAACTTGCTGTACTTCTTCCGGCTGTAAGGTTAGTTCCCCAATATCAATATCTTCCACAACAAGATAATAATCATCGAAGCCAACTTCGAAGTTAACAGTAAAGGACGGCCTTACTCCATGAAGATTAATTATATAACCTATCTCCTCCAAAACTTCCCGCTCAGCCGCTTGCTGGCTTGTATCTCCTGCAATGGCACTACCTCCTACCGTTAAATCCCACATATTAGACCATCCTTGTTTAAAAGGTTGCCGTTGTTGGATTAACATTTCACCCTTATTGTTAAAAATACAAACATGAACCACAAGGTGAAAGTCTCCCGCTTCAAAGGATTCTCCACGCACCATCGTTCTACCTGTAAGTTTTCTATCCTTATCGTATATATCCCAAATCTCCATTACTTTTCACCCTTTCATCGGAAAAATCTCGGTTATGCCTAACTCAAAGAACCGCACCATATACTCCCTTGCCACTTCTTTTGTTTCGCAAAACGAAGGAAGCAGCGAGAACCGTCCCCACTGCTTCCTACCTACACTGCTTCTCTACATACATCCTTTTATCGGCTACGCTATATAATTGGTCCATTGTTTGGCCATCGGTTGGATAGTGACTTACACCCATACTTGCTGATAGAGAGATTTCATGTTCACAAGAAAGCTCCAGAGGTTTTGCTAACTGCTGTTGAATGGCTTCGATAATCGTTTCTGTTTCCTCCACACCCACCAATAGTACAAATTCATCCCCGCCTAATCTTGCCGCATGGTGTTTATCTGATATAGCTTTCTGTAGAATAGAGGCAAAATGTTGAATGGCATAATCTCCCGTTTGATGACCGAACGTATCGTTTATCTTCTTTAATTTGTTTAAGTCTAGTAAAAGAAGGTTAAATTCATTTTCCCCCTTTAAAAGGTCGGTTATCTGTCTTTCAAAATCAGCCCTATTTGGCAAGTCAGTCAGAATATCATGGTAAGCCAAATACTGTACTCTCTCTTCTCTTGTTTTTGCTTCTGTAATATCTTTTAACATGACAAATACAAGTTTTTTTCCTTCTACTAAAATAAAATCGGAATCTATTAATACCGTTTTCCGTTCTCTTAATTTGTTGACGAAAGATAGTTCTAGGTTTGCAACTTTTATTTGTTCTTCGAAAACATTATTGTATCTAGCAGCAAATTTTTCCTTGTCTAATCCAGTTAAAAACGATATTATCGGCGATTGAACAACATTTTTACTTTCCACCCCAAGATATTTTGAGATTTGTGGACTGGCTTCAAGAACCATGCCATGTGCATCCATAATAAGAATTCCAGAAGGAGATTTTTGAAACAAGATATGATACCTTTTTTCATATGACGATAAATAATCAAATTTTGACATACTAAAAAAGACAGCGATTGCCCAGAAAATAGAACCATGTGGAATAAAAAAATGGAAGTAATTATCACTAGAATCTCCCATTAATAAGGAAACAATTAACATAAAGCTTGTCCAGAAAAAAAACGCCAAAATTCCTTTAAGCCACATTTTAGCAGCGTTATTCCCTTTATTCATTTCAATAATTGTTAAAAATATGATAATGATTAAGTACGAAAAATTAACTATCCATAACAGATATATGCCTGGTCCTGGAATAAACGTTGTATCTAGTGTACTCCCCTCTACATTAACCATCCATGAATCAATAGGAAAAGTCAGTAGCAAAATACTTCCTGGAAGGAATAAAAGTTTAAGGTATTTTGCGTTTTTTCTATTATAAACGCCTCCATTGAGAAACCAAAGATGTAGCGCTAATAATGCTCCGATGGTTATCGGTCCATTCACCCAGTATAAACTGAATTCGTGAAAATACAGTGGATAATTTACAAGTGAAGCAAATACACCGATAAACCACATAGAAGTGGACACATACAACAAGCTACATGTAATATGCCTAGCACTATGACGATTACGACTATAAATCATACCCGCCATATACAAAAATACACTTGCTGGAATCAAATACAATATGCAAAAAAATAAAAACTCCATTCCATTCACCTACCTTCTATGTAGCTCGGATAATCCACTATTCCATGTTTAGAAAACCACTCTGTCTTTGAGAAACACCGAAAATCAAAGTGAAAATATTGTAAATCAGTTGGTTATGCAACCAAGTAGTTTGATAAAATTGATATAAAACTTTTTCACACAAAAAAAACTGCCTTCTTCACAGCAGTTTAATAATTGCAACCCGGCTGTCATGCTGTGTGTTTAGACCCGTGGCTTTGCGTCCTATGCTTTCACACAGTTTGCCAAAACTATAATGTTTCTTTTAGTATAGTCCATTATCCCTAGAGAGAAAAGCACTTTCATAAATTTACCTACTGCGTTTGGGTAAAATGTTGCAACCCGGGGGACGGTTCCTGTGGCTCAATCAACCATACATATTGGCGTGACGAGTTCATCCCTTTCACGAAAGGAGCAGCACCCTTCTCTGTGAAGCCTCTCTATACAAAAGTGATCCCTCTAAGCGGACACTCTACTCCAGAATTTGCAGAACGTTTAACAACGAAAGCCCAAGTAGAGAAGCTCATCTTAACCCATTTACCACAATTCGGGAATCACCACGAACTTCTAAAATGGCCAAAATCGATTTTTCACGGGTCTGTGGAACTAGTCAAAGAAGGATTAATAGCCGAACTTAACTATAGAAGTTTGATAAAAAAGAGCAAGGAATTTCCCGCAGGACTCCTTGCTCAAAAATTTTCACTATAGAGGTGAACCTTCTAAACGATCGATAAAACCGAACAAACTTCTGGTGGTGACAGGTAGCAACATTCATCACTTAAAGCGTTGCATCATTTTTGCAAGACTAATAGATAAATCATTTAGCTTTATACCAATGTCATTTGTGTTTTTCAGTTGGGTTACTTGGTTTTCGCTTAAGGCAAGAATTTCTTCCGTACTTGCCGATGTTTCTTGAGAAACCGAAGATAGATTACCTAATGCATTTTCTAAAATTGGCAAGGATTGTACAACGCTATTCAACTCAGATTGAACTCCTTTTAATTGATTACTTACCTTCGATATATCTTGCAGCATCTCATCAAAGGAAACCTTTGAATCGTTTGCCAATCTTATATTTGCGTGTATTTGTTCATGCATTTGATCAAATTCCTGACTAGCGTTTGTAGTGATTGTTTCTAGTTTTTCAATAGATTGTGTGATTTCATCCGTTGCAGAAGATGATTGCTCTGCTAATTTACGCACTTCATGGGCAACTACTGCAAACCCTCTACCTGCATCGCCAGCTCTTGCAGCCTCAATAGTTGCATTTAAAGCTAACAGTTTTGTTTGCTCAGCTATGCCTTGAATTAAACCAACCAGCTTGTTTATTGATAGGGAATAATTTTTCACTTCCCTAACGTTACTTGATAAATGGTCAAAACCTACCTCGAATGTTTTAATCACTGAGATTAACTCGGTAATGTTCTCCTCTCCAGACTTGGCTGACTCTGTCATTTTATCGGAGCTAGTAAATACCTTCCCCATATTCGTCGTCATATTTCCCATGTTATTTTCCATATCTTTTAAAATGATGACACAACTTTCCGAGTTACTAGCAGTTTGTTCTGCCCCGTGCTTAACAATATCTATCGCATCAATTAAATCATTGTTAGATGCAAGACTATTCTCAGAGGAGATCCTCAATTCATTACCATTTCCCTCTAATTTTAAAGCGGTTCTTTTAAGCTCATCTAACACATTTCTCAGATGACCAATCATCGCGTTATAACTTTTATGTAAAGAAATAATCTCTGGCAATGTTGTATTAATCGATAGTGATTGATGTAAATTACCTTCTCTTACCTTCTGCATAGTGCTGCGTAAATCTGTTAGTGGCCTTGTGATTGTCCTCATAAACATACTAATTACGATAATAACCACTACGATACTAATTACTATTGCAGATAAAGTAAATAAAGCCATATTGTTAACTGGTTCCATATAAGTGTCACTCGGTATCAACATGACAAATAATCCATTAATTTCTCTCATTTGTTGAAAAACAATTGTGTAATTATCACTACTAAGTCGTTCATGAAATATTCCATTTTGTATATCGACTATTTTTTTAATCAGCTGGTCGCTTACATCAATATTTGCTTGTTCACTAACATTAAAAGGTTTTAACTCACTATTTTCTATGTAAAAAAAATCTGCGGAAATTCCTTCAGTAGCAAGTTTTTTTTGCTGAAATTGAACATTAAAATTAAGCTGTTGCATAAAATAATCATTGTCACTAACGTAAACAAATTTTAAGTTTTCCGCAATATGACCAATTAGTTCAGCTTCACTAAGTAAACGATTTTCCATCGTATTGATTGTCATATCTCTTGCTTTAAAATAAGAACTAAACCCAACTATTAGTAAAGATGTAACTAAAAGAGAGGTAAAAATAATAAACATCCTCGTACTTAAATTAACTTTTTTCATCAAATCTCTGAACAAACTTCTCTTATCACTCGCTTGTTTCTCTTTTAATAAAACATTTTTCTTCCTTATTTCCAAATTAGTCCCCCCAAGATAACTCACTATTCGACAATTTCATTATAGACGTTCTAAGTAAAGTTTCTGTAAAGGGAATGTATAGTCTATGTAAAGAGAACAAACAAATTTTCACGTATTTTCAGAATCTGTAAGGGGTAGGGGCAACCAAGAGGACGGTTCCCTTGGTTAAAATAATCGAAGTAGCAATCACCAACAACTTTCTTTTCGACAAATTTAGGGGGGTGGGGTGACGCCTAGCACCACCCCAGCTCGTACTTACCGTGTTTTACCACGCGCGTTCGATTTAGCTTTCCCTCTTTGTTGTTCATTTGGTATTTTACGATCTGGATTTGTAGGTTCGAAATTTGGTTTTCTACCTTGATGCTCAGACATGTAAACTCCTCCTATTTTCGGGTAACTTTTTCCTCAACATTAATTAAAATAACCACAAAGACATAAACTATGCATTGGGAAGCAACCGGAACGGTGTGCCCCCTTCTAATTGGCTGGTTAATCATGCAGTTTGAACCGTTTCATGCAGGCTTTCTTGCTAATCCCGACTGTCCAACTTCCATATATATGGATAATGATGCGGTAAACGGGTGGTATCTAACAATTTTTCAGTGAATACTAACATTTATGCGGTGGATACTAACAATTAGAAGAGAATTACTAACAATTTGTCGAATGGCGGCTGTCCACCCTCCCGCCCTCAACTGCTTATTCAAAATTCTATTCACATTCCCCGCCTCCTAATGCCAGGAATGAGGGCGGAGGATTTTGATTTTTGCTTTTTTCACTGAGTTTTGTTTATTTAAACTATTTTTCGTGTTATTTCCGGTGTGCCCCCTTCTAATTGGCTGGTTAATCATGCATTTTGAACCGTTTCAAGCAGGTTTTCTTGCTAAGCCCGACTGTCCAATTTCCATATATATGGATAATGTTCCGGTTAACGGGTGGTATCTAACAATTAACGGGTGGTATCTAACAATTTTTCAGTGAATACTAACATTTATGCGGTGGATACTAACAATTAGAAGAAAATTACTAACAATTTGTCGAATGGCGGCCGTACACCCCCCCCCGCCCTCAACTGCTTATTCAAAATTCTATTCACACCTTACAATTAAGCGAACGAATCTAACAAATAGGGGTCAAAATATTACATTTTGTCAAATGATGCAAAAATCACATCACCTACTCTTTCAAAAGCCTTTCCACTTCAATTAATCAAAAGCAAAAACAAAAAAAAGTCGAAGAAGTAAGTTTTCCCTACTCCCGCGACTTTGCTGTATCTTTCCTCATATTTGCCTTTTACTGTTAGTACTAGATTCAGGTCTTGATAGTTGTCTATTGCCAAAACATGCTTCCATTTGGTGGTATGCATGCTTATGAAAACCACCCATGCCAAAAGAAGCACTGAGAACCGTCCCCACTGCTTCCCCAATGCTTCAATGCTTCCCCTTCACTGCCGCACAAAGCTCCCACCGCTTCCTCCATGAAAAAGGAAGCAGCAAGAACCGTCCCCACCACTTCCCCACCGCTTCCTAAAACTGACTAGCCAAGGTTAATGTTGTGTGATCTATTCTAACTAAATCCCAAGAAGTCACAATGCCGATTGGCTTTTGGGTACGGATCCCTGTCTGAGTAATAAGAATTGCTTCTAGCTTTTCATTGCGATCAAAAGCACCTTCAAATACATCTTCTAAATCGTATATCGTACTACCTCTATGTAAAAATTGTACATTATGTTTCTTTTCACAAGATAAAATATCTTTCGCTTGTATGCCTTCTAACGATACCACATCACCATGCATGTTCATAGATATCCATTTGGCAATACCGCCTTCCGTTAACAAACCAACAAACGCAGACTCATCATCATAGATAGGAAACTGGGAAAACCCTGTTTTCTCAAGTTCTTTTAAAATATATGTAACAGGGATATCTGGTTTAAAACAGGTGACTGGTTGTGAAGCAATCGAAAGTGCCAAGGGAGGTTTCATAAGTAACCCTTCCACTCTTTCAATTTCTTTTACCGTATCTTCATGGGGATCCGCTATATAATGATCCTTATTAAACCGTTGATGAACAAGTGCGTTCCGCAGATGACCAAATTGTTTAAGTATATCGTAGTGCTGCCTAACTACATTATGACGATTACGACTTTTGTAAAGTGCCTCACTATAGGAGATATGATCCGTCGAACCTATCGTTAGTTCTCTCAATTTATTATGTATTCTGTTAAAAGCTGCTTCAAACCTTGCAACACGATCACTTTGTCCTATCATTGAGTGCATACTAACTACCCTTTCTATCCTAATATATAATTTGGTTTAACCCCTTGCTACCTAAATCAACAAAATAACGCATATTTCGGGTGGAGACAAGCACTACCACAACTATTTTTTCGGTGCCACAATTCTATACTCCAAAGCCATCAGTGTTTTCACTGTTTCTGTTACCGTTATTCTGTCGTATTCCTTTTCTTGATCCGTCAATTCATCGTAAGGCACTAGGCCCGGATGCTCCTTCCTCTCGTCATTACGTTCAGGCCCGTAAGACCAACCTTCTTTGATCCGCTGCACTGCCCACGTTTCATGAATGTTTTTTGCCAAAACTTCAATTACGTCTTGAATTTCCTCTGGCATTTCGACCATCGATGTATTTATTGGATTCGGTTTATATGTCAACCTACACACTCCTTTTAGTTCTCTACTGATCCTAATAAAACTGTTATGATTCTATCATACTAGCCAATAGGCCTAGTTCTTTTGCCTCCGTTTACATTTCGAAAACCTTACTGCCACAATGATTGGTGACAAGTATTTCTATCTATTATATTATAAGAATACTAGGTGAATAGGAATATTGAACTATTCCATACTTATATAGCAACTCGAATGGATGTCCCACTCCTAATTAACAACTTATACCATCATTCAGCGCATTTGGAGGAAATTTATGTTTTTAAAACAGATGTATCGATTTCACATAATAGTAGCCATGCTCTTTTCAATATATTTTCTTTGGACGATTACCAATCAAACAACAAAGGACCCCATCTATAACGCAATTCTCATTGGCTTAATGTGGGCATCCCTTATTTTCTATCGATATGCAAAACCATATCTTATACAAACCATAACATTCACTTTTGCATTTATATCAGGTTTATACGGGTTTCTTATTCACACACATGGAGACTATTCCTTTTTAAATGCACTTTACTCCACATTCCGCTTGTTTTTATTAAATATGGATCCCGTGTTAACTGAAACGGAGAGTCTATTTTTTCAGCTACCACTATCGTTAGAGATAGCCCGATGGTCAGCAGCTTTATACACCATTTCCACCGTAAGTCTCTTCATTTTTCGCTATGCAGGCCAATCGTTACTCGGGATTTGGCTTCGAATTCGAGGCGGTCATATCATCGTTTTTGGTACAGGCACTCAGGCCACCCGTTTCGTGCATACGTTGAAAAACGAAGGTAAATCCGTTGCTGTCGTTGGATCAGCCATGGAAAAACGAGAGAAGGACCTTTTACACAAAAGAGGGATTGTATATCACGAGGCGAAAAAAGTAGATCCACCACTTTTTTCAAAAATCGGTGGGAAAAAAGCTAAGTATATCATCATTTTCACTGAAGATGACGCAAAGAATTTAGATTTTTACATATCCCTTCAAGACTATCTTACAAACAAGAAGAATCACCTCCAGAAGGTTATGGGAAAGGTTCTCCAACCATTTCCTAACCGTAGAATAACACAAGAGATTTTGGTCCACCTTAATCACGTTACATCTCAGCAACTATTTAAAAGTATGGCTCAAGATAAAAATCCAAAGACTATTTCACGATCATTTAACACACACGACGTTATGGCTCAAAAATTTTTGCATGATAATCCCCTTTATACTGGGCACGAGAAAAGGTTACAAGATCCACAGGGAGAAGCCTTACATCTGCTTTTTATTGGATTTGGAAAAAGTAATCAACAACTGGCGTACCAAATCCTTCATCGCGGGCACTTCATGACTCAAAAACCTATACGCATGACCATCTTTGATAAAGATAAGAAAAAGGTGGAGAAGGAGTGGCGTTATTTAGCAAACTATTCGAACAAAGTTGCTCAGATTCTCTTTAAAGAGATTGATTTATTGCAGGAAGATGTTGCTGGAGAGCTGAAAAACGTAGAGAAAGAGATTACCCATGCCTTTGTCTCCCTAAAGGATGATTTCCTAGATATGATCGAAGGTCTTGAATTAAAAGATTTATTGCCCAACGCCTCCATTTATATAAAAATGAAGGATGACCATCTAGTTAGTAAGTGGCTTCACGAACATAAAAACGAATACGTGTCCATCAAGCGGTACATTTTTTTACGAGAAATACTCAATAGTGAATATATTTTAGACGAGAAGCTTCAGACACTAGCGAAAGCAGCACATGATAATTATCAGCAATACAAAGAGGAATTGGGGTTGCAACCTGATCTACCTTGGGAACAGCTTGATGTTTTCACCCAGGAGTCCAACAGATCCCAAATGCTTCATAACGATACGAAATTAATGCTCTTAGGTTTGAAAAAGATCCCTCTCTCTGTTGCTCAAAGAAATGGAGCATCCGACGAAGTCATTGCCACGAATGAAGAGTATCTAACCTTTATTGAACAGTATGTTGATAAACTGGCACAAATTGAGCATAATCGTTGGAATGCCTTTCATTACCTACGTGGTTGGGATACACTCCCTATCAAAGAAGTAACCAAAACGTATCGAAAAGATTCAAACAGAAAACTCCATGCCTGTCTTGTAAGCTGGAACGAGTTAGACCTAGTGAGGGAAAAAACAGGAACAGACTTCAAAAAATATGATAGAAATACGATTGAAAACTTATTCCAATACTACTACGCACAAGGATATTTGTTGAAAAAAGAATAGCAACCAAAGGATCGGATCCCTTGGTTGCTATTCTTTATGTGTCTGTTCTTTGATTCATAAGGTACACCATTCCCTTTTACATTTGACAAAAACAGACAAAAACCGGGTGGTGACCAGGCACCTAGAGGTGATTAATTATCTGTTCGATGTTTAACGATCTTTGAATAAATACGTTGATAATAAAAATGACCACACAAACGATCAAGAAAATCTTAAAGGCTCCTTGAATTACTTTCAAGATATTACGATGAATTTTCTCATATGCTCTCGGTGCACCCGCAAACCACTCTTTAATTCTCCCGTTCCTGATTTCCATTCCACGAATGCCTGCTTCTGTTTTATAGATGAGTTTATTTAATTTCTCCTGTAAAACGGCCGGCATTAAATGTAAGATAAATAATATAATAGAAAAGATGATTTTAATAATAGCTAGTAAAATAGATACCACAATACTAACGACCCACAAGAATATTTGGATAAAGTATTTGGAAAGGATAATGATTAATATAATCCCAATTACTTGTATACCATACATCTTTACTCCGTCTATAATGCGTAAAAATAGCAACTCATCCAAATGTATGTCTCTCCTTCATGATTAACGGTCTATTTCTTCCATCAAGTCTTCAATATCACTACTTCGTTTCGTTGCTTTTTCTTGTCCCTCTTCTAAATAAATCCCTTTTTCTTTCCATACTCTCTTCATTAATTCTTTATTTTCTTCCTCTTCGATTAACTCTAAAACTATGGTTGGGCTCTGCAATTCTTCTAGCATTTCATTAAAGTACCGAATTAGTTCTAGTTTAGAGGAAGCTGCATACGTCTTATCCATGGTACTACCATCATGCTTTATTTTAATGCGAGTCATTTCTTGCATCGCCTCGATATCAAGGTCACCTGCTGCAGTGCGGTATTTTTGATCAATCTGTTTTGCTACCTGATCCTTGGAGATACGAGCATTATACTCCGCTACCCGTAAACCACAATTTCTTACATCACTAATCAGCTGCGGAAATACTTCCACATCGCTGAATTTTTGTTGAACTACACTAATTTCATCCATATCATAAGTAACAATAATACTAGAGATAAAGGAAGGAATTCGATTATGTAGATAAGAGGTAATATCCTTGATATTTGCATGATAAAGTTTTACTGGGTCAACAATTTCCAACTTTAATGTGACTTCCACACGCAATTGCTCCCGATGGTTTCTTGTAACATATTCATCACCATGTGAATAATGAAACGGACCAGCATTCATTTTAATCCTACGACAAATTTTACGACTCTTAATAAATGCATTAGAAACGGGAGTCTTCTCCGCTTCCACGGGAATGTATTCCCCATCCTTTGTCATATAAATAAATAATTCCCCTACCCTTAGCTGTGGCTCTGGATCTCCAGCGGAAAACCACGGCTTCTTTTTCACTTCCACTTCACTATAAACTAATGACATGGTTAAGCCCCCTTCTTCATCATATTTACTAGATTTTCAAATTCACTTTTTTCTAACTTATCTCTTAGATTACGTAATAACCCTTTGTACTTTTCTCGCTTTTCTTGATCTTCAGAGATTTCATCATAATATCGACCTAATAGCCGCCCTGCATAAGAAGCATCTTCCCTGTTCGCTAATTCTATTAAAATATGAGCTAGAAACTTCTCAACAAAAGGAGATTTACTTCTATAAAACATCGTAGCATGATTGGTAAATAGCTTTCCTATCAACCTTACATACTCAGCATATACCTCGTTATCTTCCCAAACCTTCAACTGATGAGCTAACGTCCGATAATATAACTTTTCAAACTCCTCATTCAAGTAGATATATTTGCTCAAATAAGAAAAAGTGATATATAACGTTTGAGTTGGATGGTTCCGAAATAAATCAAGCAACCATTCTAACGTATCTTTGAAGTTTTCGATACTGATATTCGATTGAAGGGTTAATAAAGCTGTTCGTTCAAGCTTATTATTTCTCGTATATATCCAATTTTTTAACAGGCGGTGTATTTTTATTTGATATTTCGTTTGTTCGTACAAGGAAACTAAGATTTGCTTTGCCATTTGATTTTCTGCAAAATGGACAGACTTGGCCATCGGATAGATCAATTTGTCGATCCCTATCTCAAAATGAGCATCTATCAACGATAAAATAACCTCTTCTACATTACGGATGGAGTATGCACTTTTATTCGTTATTTGTTTTATCAAAAACGAAGATAAATACTCCTGTAAATATGGGTACTCCAACCAAACCATCGGCCATATATTTTCTGCAATAAAGTCATGCTTATAATAAATATGATCATCATGATATAAACCTAGATGATTTCCCGACTCCTCTTTTACTACTTTTAAATGGAAATCGGTCTTCAACTTTGTTAAGGATCGCATATGAAAGCTTATTTGTTGAGTAGGGAAATGGTTGTTGTACTCATCCACCAATTGTTGATAGGTATCAACAATCGTGGCATACCTTTTCCCGTGATGAAAGGAAAGGGCTAAGTTATACAAAAGATCATCTATGTTACTATGCTGCAGATCAAAGGGTAATTGTGCTTTATTTGTTTTCAAAAATCGAATGGATTCTACCATCTCATCGAATGATTGTTGTTCCTTTAGATGGCTAATAATTAGCTTAATAATAGCCGTTAACGTTTCTATATCCTCCATTTCATCGACGTTGACTTCCGTTTCCATGTTCTTCATGAATTCTGATGATACTGCATGCATTCCTTGCTCTCTTAAATTCCAGTTCACATGATTTAAGATAAAATCCCCTTTATTAGAAGGCAAATCTATCTCCATACAATTCAAATAGGTCACTGGGGCATCTGTACAAATAACGAGGCTAGCGCTTGCTTTTCCTAGTCGTTCCTTCAGGATTTCTGAGACATTTTCCGTTAGAACCTTTTTCAATTCAGAAGATGAAATCTCTACTATATATCCGGCATTTTCATGCAATGGTTCGTTCAATAAGGATTGGAAAGCCTCCAAGGATAATCCTTCAAAAATAGTGGACTTATCCTGTTTCAAGAAAAGATTCACCGCGTGTGTTGTTTTCCCAACTTGGTTTTCTCCGTACATAAGAAGAACGCGATCAGCAGGAGAAATTTCCTTTACATCTTGAGACGGTGTAAAAACATGTTTATATTTGTCCAATGCTTTTTCACCTACCTGCAAAAAACCATTGGGTTTATGTAACACTCTTTTATTTGTATGACGTAAAAATGTATCTGCATCCATACTATTGTCTTTATCATTCAGTAGTAGCTGGACAATACTTCTTAACTGTTGTAATGCTTCTTCCTCTGTTTCATAATCATCAAAATGAAACCATTGAGTCGCATTTAAGTGCATTTCTAAAACTCTAGGATAACTCGTTCTTCCTTTTAAAATAGGTATAATCCTTTTTTTAGACTTACGCGCATGAAAAACCTCGTTGGTTACGAAATTATCTGGGTCTGTTTCAAACTCCTTCGTTAGATAAACTAGAAATACGTTGGAGCCTTCTATACCAGATAACACTTCCGATGAATAATTATCGCTTTCTAAAATATTTCGGGGAGCATACCAACATTTTATCTCTGGTTCTAGGAAAGCAGCCAGTTGTTTCACAAAGTCTTTATCAGGTCCCCTATGACTTAAAAAAATATCATAGCCCATTCAAAAAATCCTCCTATTGTTTCTAATCACTAATAATTTCATAGGGTCGTTCTACAACTATTATCCTATTACATGCCCCTAATGATAATTTCATTTCATATATCGAAAGACATAAGACTATTTTCACATATAATATGACAAATTTCCAACAAATTCTTACTAACTTATATGTTTTTTATCCTTGCCATAACGCCCTTAACATAGTTAATGGCACCCCGTTTTGAAGAGCTTAACGGAATGCCATTTCGAATCAATTATAGACTTTCTACCTTATCAGATGATTCTTCCATTAATTCTTGTAGTTTAGCAATTCGTAAATCGGAATCTGGATGGGAAGAAACTAAATTTGCCCATAAACCTTTCGTATGTACTTCATGTTCATGAAAACTATCTAATACCCCAATTAGTGCAGGACCATATCCTGAATGATAAGCAAAAGCATCCGCATTAAATTCATTCTGTCTACTAGAATGCATAACTAAAGCGGTACCTAACTTCGTCCAAAGCCACATCATACCAACGAGAATAAGATCAACAAATATGGCTACCAAAATTCCTCCTAGTCCTCTAGTTGCACCACCTACAAATCCTGCGATTACTAAAAAGAAGAATCGATAAAGAATGAACAAAACTGATACAATTAAATTTCCAACAGTAACAACAAGGATTAAATCTGTGTCCTTATTTGATAAATGTCCAAATTCATGAGCCAACGTAGCTTTAATCTGTTCATCATCATACTCTAGGAATCCCTTCGTTAAACAAATTGTTTTCCTACCAGTAGCAAAGGCATTTGGCTCCTTATCATTGGAAATAAACAATTTCACATCATCTGGTATAGACGGATCTAGTTCTTTGGCCTTCGCATGCACCTCTTCAAATAAAGGCATTAATCGTGCCAGGTGGTCTTTACGAACTAACGGCTTACATCCAGTTTGTAACCTTAAAATCCATTCACCAATTGGAGACAAAGCAATCGTTAACGAAATAAGATAGATAATAAGACCCATAACTACATTCTGAAATAACCACATAACGAGCAGTGTATTAAGAAGAAGAAACACCCCGATACCAATATTACTTTTACTTTTCAGCCTATCTACAAAATCCAAAAGATAAATCACAATTTACATGTTGACTCTGTCGAAAATTGTCGTTTCGTACGGTTTTTCTTTTTATAAAAAAACTCTGTTAAACATTGATGTTGATTTTCACTACAGGTTGCTCGCTTTCCTTGGGCAAAAAACTGCAAGCCTCCTCCCATTACGGTCTATAAGTGCCTGCCCACGTCCTGTGGACAACGGCCTCAATTCTCCATCCTGGCTCCGCCTCCCTGTTTGGTCTCGCCTCGCTCGTTATCCCCCAGGAGTCTCGCATATTCCGTAAAAATCAACATAGCACAAATTTCAACATCGTCCTTTAACATAGCCATAAAAAAAGAGGAGAACCCTACTTCTACGGTTCCCCCTCCAAATGTCTACTTAAAGAATGATATTATACTTCCGTAACTCGTGTCATGACCAGAAACCCTAATAACCTTACTTTTTGTCGACGAAGTCATATTTCTCTTTAAGGTTTTTGGGTGCCATTTTAACAATCCGCTCTAATATAAATGAGACGATCAATGCGTCATCCATAATTCCTACTATAGGAATATAATCCGGAATGATATCAAAAGGAATGAAAATATAACCCAAAATTAATACAATCCCAATAATCTTTTGACGAAGTGGAACGTTTCTTGATACAAAATAATCCTTTAAGAACGGAATGAACTTCCAAAACTTGAATATAAATAAGAACCTTTTGATAAACCTGCCCACTGAAATCACCTTTCATTTCTGTAGAAAAATGAAATACTACACTATTTGTTTTTTATTTCTTGCATTCGATGGTAACTTTGTAACGTATCGCCTTAAATAGTTTTTCTTATATAAACAGGCTATAACATTTAGAAATACGGTTGGTACTTTGACAGGTACACCTTGTTGGAGATAATATTTTTCCAGTGCTAATTTGATATCTTCCCATTGTGAACAATGTTTCGTTTGCCTGTATCGAGCCACATCAATAATTTTAATCGTTCCATTTTTCGTAATAAATATGTTCCGCAAGTGTATATCAGAGGGATTTAATCCTCTCTGTTTAGCTAGCTTCAAAGCTTTATCAGCTTCAAGTAAGTACTCCTTCTTTACTGATACTCCTTGTACTAAACACTGGAACAATGTTTTTCCTTCAATATAATCCACTACTAGATAATTATCCCCATAATCATGCAAGCGAGAATAATAAGATATCCCTTGCAATTTGATATAGATTTCCGCTTCTTCTTCTGCAAGATGAGAAAAAGGAGGAAAGAACACTTTTAAAACTTTATTAGTACTCTTAATTCTAAAAGCGTAAGCACTTCTTCCTTTACCAACACAATCCAATAGAGGATTACTCCCTTTTAAGATAATGCTTGAACCAACCTTAATAAAGGTTACACTTTGAGCCAGTTCATTGTATGTTTTCATCTGGTATTACTCCTTCCCCTCTATTTGTCTAAAATACTAGCTTATCGTTTAACACTATTAAGTAATGACAACAAGTAATATATTTATCGATTATGGTGATTTACCAAACCAAATAGAATTTCTTTTACTTTTATCCTTGAGCGAAGAACTGCCTGAATAAACTTCTATACAGCTTTGCGAACAAGTTTACCAAGGAGCAAATAGGCGCTCAAGCTGGACTTCTTTCCATGACACAAAAATGTTATACAGAGGTCGCTTATTTGATCATTTCGCTTAGCAAAAAAAACCTTTACCTACAAAGGTAAAGGTTTAAACACAAAAGACCTTTACCATAATCCGGTAAAGGTCTTGCTAACAACGTTCGTTGCCAACAAAACCGAGAGCATGAAAACTCCGAAATGACGACTTTGTTGTAAAAGCTACTCCCCTTTAGGAGAACTATTCAAATGTATAAATTCATCTTACGAGATGGATGTGCTTCTGTCAATGACAATTACTAACATATCTATAGGTCTAAATTGAGTAAGTCCAATTAGAGGATCTACTGAATTTTATAAAAGGCTATGTTAAAGGACAGTGTTGATTTTTACCAGAAGGGCGAGAATCCTAGAAAAATATATATTCTCTTTTATCATTAATTGGTCTATAATTCTCTTAGTCAATTATAATAGTTAGGAAATAGTAACTAGTTCTATGTTACTATTTGCCTTAGAAAGAGGAAAAGAAAGAATGAACAAAGAGCTTGTCCATCAAAGAGAAAACCTATTATTTGCCGTAGCACTATTTTTTTCAATTACTATTGTTATTGTTTTAGCAGTATCGGTGGTAGGTATTTTGTTTCTTGCTTTTATCGCGTTTCTTACACTAATCTCTCATAGTATTTCTATGACACATGTTCGATTAAATGGAGTCGAATTAACCGAGAATCAATTTCCTGACTTATATGAAAAAACGAAGAAGATAGCATCGAACATGGGAATTGCAAACGTACCAGAGGTGTATATCCTTCAATCCGGCGGTATCCTTAATGCTTTTGCTTCAAGAATATTTGGATTATTCGGGAAAAACATTGTGGTTCTCTATTCAGATATCGTTGAATTAGTAGAGTTTGGGTCTCTTGATGAAGTGGAATTTATCCTTGCACACGAGCTAGCTCATGTGGAAAGAAACCATGTCGCAAAAAGCTTATTCATTTTTCCAGCATTATGGATTCCATTTTTAGGAGAAGCCTATTCAAGAGCTTGCGAAGTAACGTGCGATCGCATGGCCGTTCATCATACACAAAAACCAGATGCAGGAATCAACGCGTTGATGGTTTTAGCTACAGGGAAATACCTTTTCAAAAGAGTAAATAAAAAAGAGTACTTAGAGCAATACAACAGGAAAAAAGGGATAATGGTAATATTAACGGAATTATTGTCCACTCATCCACCATTATCAAAACGAATGTATTTCATTGAAGAATTTACCCAAAAAGAAACGACGGTACAGTTGAAGCTGCACAGTAAAGCTGCTGTATTGGGAGTCATCCTTGTTACATTCATTTCTATAGGGGTATCTGTTGGAACAATCATATACGTCAGTAATGAGGTTGCGAATCAAATAGAAAATTGGGAAGACAGCTTGTTGCCTGAATTAACTCCTTTACAGGAAGCCGCATTGGAAGGCGATACTCAACAAGTGGAACTTCTCCTTTTAGAAGGCGCAGATGTTAATGAGCAAGATGAGTATTTCGGTGAAACACCTCTTCATTACGCAGTAAATATAGAGGTAGCTCAAGTTCTTATCAGTGCAGGTGCAGATGTAAATATTCAAGACAATTATGGCTGGACACCATTAATGAATGCAGTAGTAAATGGTGATGCAGAGTTAGTTACGTTTCTATTAGATGCTGGAGCGAATCCCGACATAGAAGATTTTGATGGATACAGAGCAATTGATCATGCTTGGGATATGGATGATGACGACATAATAAGTGTATTAGAAGCACGCTAATCAAACAGATTTGGAAGCAGTGGGAAGCAGTGGGGTCGGTTCTCACTGCTTCCTTCTTAATCTTCCAGATCAATATCTTTGGTATCCCCTTGAACTCTCCAGTTTGGTTTTCTCATTTTGACAGTCAGAGAGTGAAACACCGCAATAAAGAATATTGCTATGGCAAAAAATGAAATAGAATAGATAATACTAACAATACTACCTCCTATACCACTTAATGCTCTTGCACCTGCATAAGTACTAGGAGAAATACATAAGGCACCTAACGTGATCCAAAGAAACCACTTTCCTTTTTTTGATAAACCGAAAATGGCATTTGCCACTTTTTCATTATGAACGTGGACAATAATGAGACTGACAATATAAATGAAAAAGTAGATTCCTCCGACTAAGAGAGTTTCTCCTAAGAGTCGCCATGATGACATGAAAGTGAAAAATGCTGCAGCATTTCCATTTACAACCAAGATAAGCGCATACCACCTAGGATCATTATGCCGGTATGTCATATAACTGTAGATCGTCAATAGGAATAATAATCCATTTATAGTCAAATAGATGGATGCCAAAAGGGTATCCCATTCTGAAAACAGTAAAGCACTACCACCAAGCAATAATGGAAGTATTTGAATCCAATATACATTGTGTTGTTTTATCATAAATATCACCTGCTGTTAGTTTTAAGGATATATTACCACGCCACTAGGAACCAAAAAGGCTTGAGACTTTGCTTGTCATATTACTCTAGCCATTCGAAATCGCATTTCCTGCATTCTTTACAACTGTTACTCCTGTAATAGCAGTGGTCGTTGCCCCCAAAGTTAGGTCAGTTAAAATAGCGGTAGTAAAATCTGTACTAACATACCCTATATTCGAGTTGTTTCCCCATGGTGAATAATCATAGATATTACTTAGAGAAATTAAAACAAGACCTACTAGTCCACCTCCACGCACACTGCTTTTCATCCAATCCATATTTAATGGATTTCTCCATTGTCGGTCACCTATCATCGCTGATATATTGTTGCTATTTAGGAAATTGAATTGCTGATTTAACGCGCTCCCATCAGCATACCTTGTGTCTACATGTTGACGGAGAGAGTCAGGCATATTCGCAAATCGTCCTCCCCTAGTAGTCACATCACCACGATATACGTTTAATCGGCGCGTTTCCCAGGTATTATTACCGTATGTTCTTCCACTTACTGTGAAATCCTTATTATAAAGTCGTATGGCAATCTAGTTGAAGGGTAATTCGCCCACTTGTTCCATTCCAAGGGGTCATCGGATTTCCAGGGGTCATTGGGGATCCAGGTGTAATGAATGGGGTTCCCTTGGGTCATCTCTAGAGCAATCTCTGGCAAAATATGAAAGCTAATGATTAGAACAGCAAAAAGCACAGATTCTTCGAAAAAAACTCTTCCTTTGCCTATAATTCAATGAATAACTCACCTCCAACTTCAATGACGATACTACTCACTGCAAGAGGTACCGCAAGACGTAAAATACGCTTGCGGAATTACCTCATCATTCATCTCCCTCGTTATACTCCTCTTCAATCTCGCCAATACCCTCATCGTAAATCCGTTCCGCTTCGTCACGTAACTCAGCCCTTAATCCCTTTCTCAAACTTCGTAACAGACTAATACGCTCTTCCGCTCTATCACTAAGATAATTTGCTGCCTCACGAGTGATTTTCCCTTCATCAAGGAGATATCGTCGTATGGACAAGAAGTTAGCACGTTCAGCAAAAATATTGTCATACCAAATGCTCATATAGTGTGGAATATCTACCATCCGATGATGACGCAAAGTAGTAGTAGCATCACTGATAGCATCCCGTTTCCATTCATCCCATCGTTCTGCCATTATTTGAATAGTACGGAGCTCATTTAAAAGTTGTTCTTCATTCATCGCATCACTATAGCTACCGTCTGCTGCTTCTGCAATTTCTCTCAATTCCTTCTGACGTTGTGGATCCAAATTAAATCCAATCACATTAATTATCGGTCGGATCTCCGAATCAGCAGCTGCTTTGGCAGCCGAAACTGGATCACCGTCACATGTTTCAATCCCATCACTTAACAGATAAATAATATTCGTGTTCTCTTCACTGGACAATCCTTCAAAGTCCTTTACAGCTTCTTCTATGGAAAGAGCTAATGGAGTCCAGCCAGTTGGACGAAATTGGTCTAAAACACTGTTAAACTCTTGTTGAACTAATGGTTTGATATCATAAACTAATTCACTACTTGAACAAGAGAGTTCTCTACTATCCCTTGTGCTGTCCCCTTTATGACCATATACACGCAATCCTACATTCGTACCTTCAGGCAGAGAAAACGTCACTTCTCGAATAGAGTCTTTCGCAATATCCATCATCTGCTTTCCGTCAATGTAGGCCGCCATACTTCCGCTTACATCTAAAATAATCTGCACATTTAACTGATTACGAAAATGAAACCGCTCATCCTCTATCTCTTCATCTCCGAAAGCACTTATCTTAGAATCACGTAAAACATTTTCTGGGCCTGGATAGTCCCCTGCCACTAATAACAGAAACTTTTTGAAAAATGTCTCAAATTCTTCCTCCGTTGCAGATTCACCCAATACCGGTAATTCATCTAAAAGAGGAAGAAACCGCTCCGGGTCATCACGAAATCGTTGTCCAGAGATAGCACCCGTTGGATAAGCTACAACTTCCTCTAACGTTTCAGGTACTGGCAAGATATTTTCAAAGATATTTACTTTTGCCTGGGCATCATCTTCCCCGCCACCTGTCTCTGGCAGCGTTTCTTCTTCTTCTTTCTCATTTTCTTCGTTGTTATCTAAGTCATTTTCCTCATGCTCAAGATCTTCTTCTGAGCCTATATCCGTTACCTCTTCCTCATTTTTACTACATCCACTAACTACTAAAAACAGTACGATTATTAGTTAGAAAAAAAGAGTGGTAGATTTGATAGAGCAATACTTTTTCATAAACGTCATCCTTTATCGTTTCGAATAGTATCAGTGGTAGCACCTACCTCCAAATGGTAGATGCTACCGCTTATTAGTAAACTATGCCATTTCTTCTGTGTGTCTCTTCAAAAAACGCAGCCTCTGGATCAAAATAATCTTCTCGATAATCTGGTACGAATTCTCCCTTATCTACATATCCCGCACCCCATGTAGGATCCATCACTAGCCATTCTCCATCTACCTTTACCTCCACCCATGCATGTCGACCACCAGCATAGCCTTCAATATAATTGGCTTCCATTCCAATGGCTCTAAATAAAGCAATGGCTAGATAAGCGTAGTCCTGACAAACTCCTTTTCCAGACTCAAGAGTCAGTAGAGCACTGTCTGAAATATCAAAGATAAGTTCATCCCATTTTTGCACATCATAGGAGACGTGTTTTGAAACAAATTCATATATGGCTAAGGCTTTTTCACGTTCACCAGAAATACCTTTTGTTAGTTCATTCGCTTTGTTTATTATTTGGGGATGATCCGATTCAATACCACGCGATGGTAACAAGCTTCTTTTATCCTCTATATCTTGAACATGATGTGTAAATTTTTTTATTCCTCTATAATAAAATACAGAAGGACCTTCTCTATCGGTATCTAATAAATTCATCGTAACATCATAGTTCCCAGGTCCAAATCGGAAATAAACATCTCCTGCAAAACGATAGTTTTCAACAGGAATAATGTATAACACATCTGCATCCTTTTCATCCGTCTTTTTCATAGTTACAATCACATGAGACATTTCCTCTGCACCTGGCATTTGAGGATCAATTTCTCCTTCAACACGATAAGTAATGTCACTAAGCTGCTTAGCTACAAACAAGTTTGGCTCAAAGAACTCCATTTCATTTGTTAAAAATTCTCGATATAGCTCCACCTCAACAAAATCCCTAGCGGAGGTATTATCTACATAAAAACTTGCTGCATCATAGTAGTAGTTTTCTTCACTGTCATGTGTCTGTACCATAATATAATGAATACCTTCTCCAAAATATAATGGTACCTCACCAGAAAACCGCCCTTCTTCTATTGGCAACGAAATGTGTTGAGACTCTCTATCCTTTTGAACATTTACCATTACTACCTTTGCCTGATAATTGTCTGGAACCGTACCTTCGATTGTGATAGTTTCCTTTGCTTCACTAAAACCACGTACGATTTCTGATAAAACGACACCCTCTTTTAACCCTCTGAGTGTGTATTCAACCTCTCTTTGTATATCTTCATCTAGATTGGTGACTTTAAATTTTGCAACTTCATAATAAAGATTATCTTCCTCAGGATCAATACTAGGAACTCTTATGAAAACATCATATTCTCCAGAGCCATGATGTAGTTGTAGATCAGTAACAAAGGACCCATTACTCTCCACAGGAACATAATAATGAAACTCATTTGTCTTCAAATCTTCTATTCTATTTTCAAATTTTACAATGATCCACAATTCACTTCTTGTTAGTTCCTTTATTTTGTTTACTGTTCCTTCCACTTTTACAATAGTATGGACATCAAACGCACTCGTATCTGGTGTATGTAGTTGAAAGTCCACTTCCTCCGCATACGCCAAAAGATGCAATGGTTCAGCATTGCTTTCTTCCACTTGCTCTGACTCCGACTCCTCTATAACCAGTTCATCAGTAGCGTTTAAATCTTCCATAACCTCATCTTCACTAGAACAGCCTATGATAAAGACTACCGACACACAAAATGACAAGCAAAATAACCGAAAAAGAGTCAACTCCACACATCCCCCATCCCAAAAATTTAAAGGTATCACCTACCAAATGGATAAAATGTAGCACCTACCAAAAAGAAAAAATGTAGCACCTACCTTTATTCATTTCGCCAAACGAAAGAAGCAGCGAGAACCGTCCCCGCTGCTTCCTCGTTGTGCTTTAGCACATCGTAGCTGCTCTTGCTACCTAAAATATAAACGGTAAAGCATCACAGCTGCCTCTGCTCTCGTTGCATTATCTTTTGGTGCAAAAGTAGTAGGTGTTCTACCTTTTACAATTTCTAACTCATTAGCTGCTTCTACTGCTTCAAGAGCCCATGAAGAAATTGCACTCTTATCTGTAAATGCTACTTGTCCTGAAACAGCAACACTTTCTTCATAATAGTATTCATACGCTCTTAAAATCATAACAGCCATTTCTTCCCTCGTAATGTTTGCATTAGGAGAAAACTTATTTGAATACCCTTCTACAATTCCTGCTTGTTGGGCTGCCTCTACTTCAAGTGCGTACCATGCATTTCCCCCAACATCGGAGAATGTTCCTTTATAAGAAGTTTTCTCTAATCCAAGCGCACGTGTTAGTAAAGCTGCAAATTGAGCTCTAGTAATGTTCGCATTAGGATCAAATAACTCTTCTGAAGTACCTTTAATTATCGTCCTAGAAGCCATTACTTCTACTTCATCCTTGGCCCAATGTGAAGAAATATCCCTAAACGTTTTGTTTAATTCAAAAATAGCAAAGGTAGAAAAGTGTTTTGTTTTGAACACGAACTTTTTATCTTCAAATTTCCCACCAACATAATCCCATACATTATCATTGAGATAAAATGCTGATACTTTCTGTTTGTCCGCTGCCTTATTTGGATCAACTGTTACTTCCACTGTGATAGGATGAACGAATTTTGATAGTTTTGTTTTAGCACCATCAAGTTCCTTAACAAAAATAGAATAATCATATGCTGGTGATAGAAGTTTTTGCCCAGTTGGAACATGAACATCTGTTAAAGTTTCTACAGAAATGTATACCTTTTTAGAGCCTGCCTTTTCTTCCATTTGCAATAATACTTTGGCAGGAATTGATAAGGAAGTTTGTTCCGCCTGAATCATGAGCGATTTATCACTTTCTGCTATTTTCTTTAATAAAGTTGGTTCAACTTCTGCTTGAACAACCTTCTTACCATCGGCATTTTTACCAATATCCACTACTATCTCGTTCGTTTCTGAGTTTAATTGCCCACTAATATCACTTTCCGAGATTGGAACAACCACTGGTGCTTTTTCATCCACTGGTGGTGGTTCTGGAGTTGGCCCAGGTGGTGGTGATACCGGTGGTGGTGCAGGGTTAGTTGGCTCCTCCGTCTCACTAGCAGGTATGCGATAAATTTCTACTGTTTTCTCTGTTACATTATCGGCATAGTCCACTAAACGGAACTCAAACGTATTCATGCCTTCTTCTAATGACAATGTGGTTTCATAGGTTTTTGAAACTCCATCCAATAAACCACCAGCTACGTTTGTTGCTGAGAGGAGATATTCATGACTATCATTAATGTAAAATGATAAGTAATGGAAATTATCCTCTAATAAGATAGAGGCTTCAATTTCTTCCACATCATTATCCACCGTTTCAGGTAACTCTACGCTAATAGTTGGTTTCGTCACGTCAATATATACTCTTCTAGCAATAGAAAACTCGTTTCCTGCGATATCAAATGCAGACAACGTGATTTCTTGCATTCCTTCTTCTTCAAATAGTAATGTCGTTTCGAAGAGGTAATTATTGTTTTCCCTATCATACATTAATGCTACTTCTTCGCCGTTTACAAACATAGATTTCACAACAGTACCATCTGTAACATATCCTGCAACAACCACTTCAAATGTGTTATATGCTCCAAACGCAGTAGGAGACGTCAAGAAAATTAATGGCACTTCTGTATCATCTACCGATATAACATCGAATCCAATATTGTTTACTTTATCAACAGCGAATACTTCGATAACAGATTGCTCACCCAATGGTTCTTCCAATGTATAGCTTGTTTCCCCAGGTTCTATCGCAATAGGTTCGTTATCATTTACAAATAAAAAGATTTGTCTCACTCCTACTCCTTCATCAACAGCAGAAAATGTTACTGTGTTGGATTCAGAATCGTAGTCTTCAATATTCACCTCTGGAGCAGTTGTATCAACCATTACTGGAATTTTTATCGATTGGAATTCTGCTCCTGGAGCATCGACTTTTCCTTTTATTTCATAATAGTATTTTCCGTCAGCGACTAGCTCTCCTCTTACTTTTCCATCCCATGCACGATCAGCTACAAAATTAAATTGATTTGCACCAAAGTTTTTACGTACATTTTGTTGAAGTAAAATACGGCGCAGCAACTTTTGATCTGCATCTAAAACATTATATTGAACTTCACGCGTATTTCGTAAAAATGCTGGGATTGGATTAATACCAGTTAATACGCTGTCCTCGTAATATGGATTTATTCCATAGAATTTGCTTCCATCTTCAGCAGTAAATGGAGCTGGTAAAAATTGCCCTCTTTCGTTAACTACATCATTCTCACCATCAGCATCCCGATGAGCATAGTAATAACGATCTTGATCAAGAATACTTAAACCATCAAGGAAAGATGGACGATCCCATTTCCCGTAAAAACCTAAATAAGGAACTGATAATTCAGGAGCTGTTTCTGAAGAAAGGGTAACAAATCCTTCAACAAAAATATCTTCCATTAACTCCATTGAAGTTACTTCTCCATCAGCAGTATAGCCAGGGATTTTCGCCTCTGAAAAATCGATTTCCACTATGAACTCTACAGAACCATTCGCTGGTACTGTTATTGTTTCAGGTGCAACAACCATTGCACCAATTAAGTCACCTGCAATAAGAGCATTACGTAACGGCCCAACAACTACTTCTCGGAACGAGTCTGTTAATACAGAAGTGTCAACATTATACGTTACCTCTTCGTCTATCAAACTAGTAGCCTCTAGCGTAAAGCTTATGGAGGTATCTGTAAAATCGTAAAGCTCCACTTTTGCTTCACCTGTATCTTTAGAAGTTACATATACTGGCGTTGTCACGGCGTAGTATGTTTGCATCATCCCAGCACCTTGGCGTCTTGGGGAAAACGGTTGTCCATTTAAGTCTTCGATGACATATGCCGTATTCATTGCTAATGTTTTGGCTAAACGAGTACGCTCTGAAGCTGAGTAACCTTCAAATCTCTCGTCCGTTTTTAAGTATTGTTGCACTAATGCCGTACCACCAGCTACATGCGGAGCAGACATAGATGTTCCACTCATAACTCCATAAGTATCTCCCTGCATAGTAGAATAAATACTTCCTCCTGGCGCTGTAATTTCAGGCTTCAGTTCTAAACTTGGTGTCGTTCCCCAAGAAGTGAAGTCCGTCATACGTCCCATCTGTGGTCCTTCAATTGAAACTAATTCTTCAATATTTAATGTTGTATATCCATCTGCAATCGCTTCTTGTAAAGCTAAACCATCTGCATGCTGAATTTTCATAAAAGGAATTAATCTCCATCCACCTTGATCATCAAAGAAAAAAGCTGAAGGATCGTGGTTCCGAACAATTATCCCTGCTGCACCCGCTGCTTTAGCAACTTCATTCTTCTCAATGAAAGGAAAACCTCCACGTGGTACAACTACAACTTTCCCTTCCACATCTAAACCTTCGTAATCTGCAAGACTACCTCCTAATTTTTCACCCAGATCTACTAGTTCAAAGCCATCTAATTCTTTCCAACTGTCCATTCCATAACCAACAGCGGAAAAATCGCCAAGCCCGTCTAGTGTGATTTCATGTTCATATTTTATTGCAACATTTCCACTTGCTGCTACTTGAATTGTATCGTAATTAAGTCCTGGTGCTCCTACTACACCAATATCTGGATTCTGGAAGAGTGGATTCGCATAACTGCGCCCAATATGTCCTGAATTACCAGCAGAAACGGATACAACGATACCATTATCAACTGCTCTTGTAATAGCAACATCTTCAGCACTTTCTGGATCATAAAATGATGCTGTTGATCCTAAACTCATATTTAGTACATCAGCACCTAACTTAATAGAATCATCAATTGCCATTAAATAGATATCTGATGTTGTAGAAGGATACTCTGGGTCATTAGAAAAAACTTTCATTCCTAGTATTTGAGCTTCTGGAGCAACTCCCTTAAGTACTCCATTTGCCGCTACTGTACCAGAAACGTGCATTCCATGGTGAGATGCATGTGGACCTAAATCTAACACCTCATTATTTAAATCAAAATAGTTATATCCGAATGGAACTTTCTCATTAAAATACTGACCATTTAAATCATGCTTGTCTAGTAGATTATTTACTATTTCTTCTGTTAGCGCGACCTCAACACCTTCAGTAATATTGAAATCCTGATGGTCTGGATCTACCCCTGTGTCAAGAACTGCTACAACCATTCCCTCACCTTGAAATTGACCGTCAGCCCATGTCTTTGCTGACTGAATAAAGGTGTGACTTTGATCCATATTCGGTTCAGTAACAGGACGGTTATACTCATTCGCAAGATACACATAGGATACTCCTGGGATACTTTCAAGTTTTGAAATATCACCAAATGGAACGTCTCCACTAAAACCATTGAAGCTTGTTGTAAAGGTAAACTTGTAATCAAAGTTAACATCTTCAGTAGATATCAATTGTTTTACACTATCTTGTTCCTTTTCTACCTTTGTTTCTAACGTCACTTTTTCAACTTCAGACAATTCCTTGTAAAGCATGTCTTTTTTTGTTGCATATTCTAAAGGAGTTTCACCACTTAGTTCCACAATGACACGAACAATGTCTGTGTCATCAAAGCTTGAATCAGCTTCTGTAAGTGAGCTCACTTCCTGTTGTTGACTTAGTGCTCTCACTTTTTCTAAGTTGGAATTTCCTTGTGCTGCTCCAGCTGTTACAAACGAAAAGTTCGACAATAAAAGCAATAATACTAATAAACTAGCAAAATATTTTCTACTCATACTCAATCCTTTCCCCTCTCTTCTACTATATCCTTTCTATAATAAAACCTTCACCTCCTAAAAATTTCTAGATTACCAAGTTATCTTATATAAACTAACTAATTTTTGTCAATAATGTAATATATTCAAATTTTCTAAAAAGTTCGAGCATAAATGACGTATTCATACAAATAATTGCAAAGATAGTGTATAACCCTCAAAAATCTCTACAATTATTTCTATGAAATTCTAACTCACTATCATAATAAAGTTAGTAAATCTAACAAACTTTTTTTACGGTAGCACCTACCATATGAAGAAAAAGTAGCACCTACCTTTATCTAGAACAACTTTCAAAGGTGAAAATAGAGTAGGCGCATGAGTTACTCATGCGCCTCTCACAGATCCGTACGTGCGGGTCATCGCATACGGCTCCTCCATGATTATCCCTCTTGGGGATGATGTTCATTGTAAGTTTCACTAGAGAAATAAGACCGATTTCTTCAAACCACTCATTAGGTAGTGCAGTATGGACTGGGGTGGAAAGGGAGCTTCTCCAACTACACATACGTAGACCTGGGAGTTCCCCTTTCCACCCCCTCTTCCTCAATTGCCTATGCAGTTTCTTGATTTTCCTCCAACTTCTCAATTGGACTGCCCTTAGTCTTCTACGTATCCATGTATCCAGTAAAATAAAGATGGTCTTCCCATAAAAATGACTAAAATAGTTTCCCCATCCTCTTATATAAGGGTTGAGCTTGTCTTTGGTTAGTTGCTCTACATTTACTGTCTGATTTCGCTTCGTTATAGACTTAATCTTAGCTTTGAATTTCTTCAGTGCTTTAGGGGATGGAGATACCCAGTAGCCCCTTTTGAATTCGTAACCTAGAAATACGAATGGTTCTTGTAGGTTGTTTACAATCTTTGTCTTTTCTGGGTGTACAACTAATCCGAGTTCTTCATCTAGAAAGCGTGTAACCGATTTAAGAACTCTCTCCGCCCCTTTTCGTGATTTACAACAGATAACGAAATCGTCTGCGTACCTTGTGATTCGATGTCCTCGTTTCGTCATGAGTTCATCAAGGGGATGTAGGTAGATATTTGCTAATAATGGACTTATTACTCCTCCTTGTGGAGTTCCTTTCTCATTAAGGTAGAAGCTACCTCCATCCATCACCCCTGCTTGTAAGAAACTCTTAATGAGGCAAACAACACTTCCATCTACCACTTCTTCACGTAGCCCCATGATTAGTTTATCTTGTGGAATTGTATCAAAGTATGCCTTTAAATCCGCATCAATGACATATACGTATCCATCCATTAAATCCTTATGAATTTTCTCCAATGCCATATGTGCACTTCTATTAGGTCTAAACCCAAAGCTACAGTCCAGAAACTTATCTTCGAAGATTGGTTCTATGATGCGCCTTACTGCCGCTTGAACAACACGGTCTCTCACGGTAGGTATACCTAAAGGTCTTTGTGTTCCATCCGATTTGGGAATAAACACACGCTTAACCGGTCTCGGTTTATAGGTCTTTTCTTTTACTTCACGTTGAAGCACTTGTACATTGTCCTTCACACCAAATTCAAAATTAGTAATAGAAACTCCATCTATTCCAGCCGAACCAAGATTGCGTTTCACCTCTTTGAAAGCTTCCTCCATGTTAGATATAGCCCATATTTTATCCATAAGGCTGTACCATTTCCTCTTTTGTGAATTCTCCACTCCCTCACGAAAATTCTTCTGATTTAATCTCTCGTTCATGTTCGTATCCTTCCCTTTGTCTCCCTCGGACGACTAGCACATGGCATTTTCCGAGTTCCCCAAAAAGTACTCCGCCCCAAGCGGTCTACTTTCTATTCGACCCCAGTTCTTCGGCTCCACCTTACTGGCTTCTACTTGGCACATGACGGCTTCTTAAATTGAATAGCTTTTCTTCCATGGGCAGACGGGCTTCGCATCAAATCCCTTCCTTTTGGGTAAGGGTTCGCCTTAACAACTCGGTGCTAAGTCACTCGTCATTACGACTTTTCCGACGAGCTTATTCACTAATATCCCCTGCTCTGACTTCTCACCACTCATAATCCCAACTTGCCCATCACGGACTTGTTTAGGAGTTACCACTACTCATGGAAATGATGAGATCTCCTTGGGTCACGTCATCTATCTTTCCCTCGAATCCAGTCCTCATAACTTACAGAATCCTCTTGTGGCACTGGACTTCCCCATCCTTTGCAAGGTCATCCGATCCTGTCAGCCAACATGGTGGTTAGTCGTCTGTTCCGAGGTTTGCCTTCAGGACCTCCGCACATTTCTTCACAGACATGCACTACCTGTCAGCTATACACTTCCGCCACTTCGGCGTGTTAGGGACTTTCACCCGTTAGATCGATACGCTGCCAAGCGCA
>NZ_JBGUAU010000012.1:0-177002 GCF_041820985.1 Evansella sp. AB-rgal1 | reverse complement strand
GAAAGTAAAATGTAAATAATGTTAGGTAAAACTTGTATAAATCAGTACTTGAATGGTGGCTAATACCTAAAATTAGAAGAAGTTTTTATCCAATAAAATATTTTTGAGCATTTATTCACAAAATTGTCGAAAAGTATAGTAAAATAGATCTTGTGCCATAAAGTAAGAATTGTTTATTCAATTGTTCACTTATGCATATGTTTTTTTCCGTAGAAGGAGGATTTCCAATCTGTTTGGCGAATCCTTGTTATGGGAATTTCAAAATAGGAAGGGTGTAACTACAAAAACTTTCGTAGTTATATCTACTACTCATTAAGGAGGCTGGCTATGAATATCCATGAGTATCAAGGGAAAGAAGTATTAAGAGCATATGGCGTTCAAGTACCAAATGGGAAAGTTGCTTACTCTGTTGACGAAGCAGTAGAAGCAGCGAAAGAATTAGGTACTGCTGTAACCGTTGTCAAGGCCCAAATCCACGCAGGTGGTCGAGGAAAAGCTGGTGGTGTAAAGGTAGCAAAAAATCTTGATGAGGTACGTACATACGCAGACGAAATTTTAGGGAAGACACTAGTTACACATCAAACAGGACCTGCAGGTAAAGAAGTAAAACGACTTCTTATCGAAGAGGGATGTGACATTCAAAGTGAATATTACATTGGACTTGTAGTTGACCGTGCCACAGATCGTATCGTAATGATGGGTTCTGAAGAAGGTGGAACGGAAATTGAAGAGGTGGCAGAAAAAACACCTGAAAAAATCTTTAAAGAAGTGGTGGATCCTGTTGTTGGATTAATGCCATATCAAGCAAGAAGGTTAGCATTTAATATTAATATTCCGAAAGATTTAGTTCGTGAAGCAGTTAAGTTTATGATGGGTCTATATCAAGTATTTGTAGACAAAGATTGCTCTATCGCTGAGATTAACCCTCTTGTAACAACAGGAGATGGTAAAGTAATGGCATTAGATGCAAAGTTAAACTTTGACTCCAATGCACTGTATCGTCAAAAAGGTATTTTAGAGTATCGCGATTTAGATGAAGAAGATCCAAAGGAAATTGAAGCTTCTAAATTCGACTTAAGTTATATTTCTTTAGACGGTAATATCGGTTGTATGGTTAATGGTGCGGGGCTTGCTATGGCTACAATGGACATCATTAAGCATTATAACGGTGACCCAGCAAACTTCCTTGATGTAGGAGGCGGTGCTACAAAGGAAAAGGTTACAGAAGCATTTAAAATCATTTTATCTGATGAAAATGTAAAAGGAATTTATGTAAATATTTTCGGTGGAATTATGAAATGTGATGTAATTGCTGAAGGTGTTGTAGCTGCCACGAAAGAAGTGGGCTTAGAGATTCCACTTGTCGTTCGACTAGAAGGAACGAATGTTGATCTAGGAAAGAAAATCTTACAAGAATCAGGACTTGATATAACAGCTGCAGATTCTATGGCAGATGGCGCTGAAAAAATCGTTTCTCTAGTGAAAGCGTAGAAAGGTGGGGGGATAATATGAGCATCTTAATTAATAAAGATACAAAACTTATCGTTCAAGGTATCACAGGAGCAACAGGACTATTTCATACAAAGCAAGCAGTAGAATATGGTACAAATGTAGTAGGTGGTGTTACTCCTGGTAAAGGAGGAACAGAGGTTGAAGGGATTCCTGTTTTTGATACTGTATCAGACGCAGTGGCAAAAACTGGTGCCAATGCATCGGTAATTTATGTTCCACCTCCGTTCGCAGCAGATGCAATTATGGAAGCCGCGGATGCAGGAATTGAGCTTGTAATCACAATTACAGAAGGTATCCCAGTTACAGACATGGTAAAAGTAAAACGTTACCTTGAAGGGAAAAGTACTCGTTTAATTGGACCGAACTGCCCAGGTGTTATTACGCCAGAAGAATGTAAAATTGGTATTATGCCAGGATACATTCATAAAAAAGGTCATGTGGGTGTTGTATCACGTTCAGGTACATTAACGTATGAAGCGGTTCATCAGCTATCTACAGAGGGAATTGGGCAATCTACTGCAGTAGGTATTGGTGGAGACCCAGTTAATGGAACAAACTTTATCGATGTATTAAAGTTATTTAATGAAGATGAAGATACGTATGCAGTAATTATGATTGGTGAAATTGGTGGTACTGCAGAGGAAGAAGCTGCAGAGTGGATTAAAGCCAATATGAAAAAACCAGTTGTGGGCTTCATCGGTGGTAAAACAGCACCTCCTGGAAAGCGTATGGGTCATGCTGGTGCCATTATTTCTGGTGGAAAAGGTACTGCCGCAGAAAAAATTAAAACCCTTGAATTTGCTGGTGTAAAAGTAGCAGAAACTCCTGCAGTAATGGGTGAAACGTTAATTTCTGTTTTAAAGGAAACTGGTTTATATGAAAAGTGTGTAACACACAAATAGATAGTACTGCTGGCTCAAAGGAATTTTACCTTGAGTCAGCAAACTTTTTTTGCCTCCACATCTTCTCATTTCTTCAAATATCCTCGAAAGGACGATGTTTCTTGAACACAAATGAATTACATTTACTTCACCTCCATTACAGTTGTGGTGGTAATTTTCGTTTAGTGAAAAAATATTATGAATACGACCCATCGTTTTCCAAACTATACTTGTTGTCAACAGAGAACTTAGCAAAGATTTTAGGAATACAAATAAGTAAAGCTTCTACAATAGCAAATCATTTAACAAGTGTTTCTATTCAATCTATCCTCGATGATTTATCCACAAAAAACATTTCCTATGTCACTGTTTTTGATCATGATTATCCAATATTATTGAAAAATATATATGATCCTCCTTGGGTTATATATTATCAAGGTGATTTTTCTTTGTTTCACAACCAACCACTATTAAGTGTTGTAGGTACACGACATCCTAGTAGTTATATTCAGGATGAGTTAAAAATCATCCTTCAACCTGTTATTCATAAAGGGATTTCCATCGTAAGTGGGTTAGCTTTAGGAGTAGACCGAATGGCTCATCATTTGACTATTGAAGAGAAAGGTCATACTATTGCAGTATTAGGTTATGGGTTAAATTGGATATATCCCCATTCCAATGCTTCATTGTTTCATGAAATACGAAGAAATCATCTTCTAATTTCGGAATATCCACCCTTCGTTCGCCCTCAAAAGTGGCACTTTCCTGAAAGGAATCGTATAATTAGTGGATTATCTAATGCAACGTTTGTAGTAGAAGCAAAAGAAAAAAGTGGGTCGTTGATAACTAGTGACCTTGCATTACAGCAAGGGCGGGATGTCTTTGCATTACCAGGAAGAATATCCGATAGTGAATCACTTGGTACAAACAAGCTTATTCAAGAAGGGGCTAAAATAATTCTAAGAGCGAATGATATACTAGAGGAATATTTCACTTATTAAATGTGAAACAATGAGAGATAGTATTAGAAATACATAAATAGTTTTCTAATATTCAAAAAATATTTTATCCAGATAAATGTTGATATATAGAGGGTGAATCAATATATTTTATTTAAATATTCTTACATCATGTTTGACAAATCAGCAAAGAGTGTTTAATAATAGGGAAGATTTTACTTTACATTTTTATATATATTCATTAGGGAATAATAACAGGAAGACTATTAAGTTTTTCTAGTAATTTACCTCTGAAGGGGGAGGAAATAGGGTATGTCCGATTACTTAGTGATCGTGGAATCACCCGCTAAAGCGAAGACGATAGGAAAATATCTAGGGAAAAAATATGCTGTTAAAGCATCTATGGGTCATGTTATTGATCTTCCAAAAAGTCAAATGGGAGTAGATGTAGAGGAAGGGTTTTCCCCTAAATATATAACGATTCGCGGAAAAGGTCCGATATTAAAGGAATTAAAGGCTGCAGCGAAAAAAGCAAAACGCATATATCTCGCAGCTGACCCCGACCGTGAAGGTGAAGCAATTGCATGGCATTTAGCTCATAGTTTAAATATTGATGAAACTTCGGAATGTAGGGTCGTATTTAATGAAATAACACAACAAGCGATTAAAGATTCATTTAAAAGACCTCGAACCATTGATATGAACTTAGTTGATGCTCAGCAAGCTCGCAGAGTGTTAGATCGTCTCGTAGGGTATAACATTAGTCCACTATTATGGAAGAAAGTGAAAAAAGGTTTAAGCGCAGGTAGAGTTCAATCTGTAGCGGTGAAAATGATAATTGACCGTGAAAAAGAGATTAAACAATTTGATCCTGTGGAATATTGGTCTATTGATGCAAAATTTACGAAAGATGGACAAGAGTTTGAAGCGAAATTTGTTTCTATTGACGGTGAGAAGATAGAATTATCTTCAGAAGATGATGTGAATCGTGTCTTAAAAGTTTTATCTGGCAAGTCATTTACTATAGAATCAGTGAAAAAACGGGAAAGACGAAGAAATCCTGTCGTACCTTTCACAACTTCGTCATTACAGCAAGAAGCTGCTAGGAAACTAAATTTCCGTGCTAAGAAAACTATGATGTTAGCTCAACAGCTGTACGAAGGTATTGATTTAGGAAAAGAAGGAACTGTCGGTTTAATCACATACATGAGAACGGATTCCACTAGACTGTCAGAAACAGCGAAAGCAGAAGCAAAGGATTATATTGAGTCTAATTTTGGAAAAGAGTACATCAACCAAGAAGATGTAAAAACAAAACAAAGCTCTAATTCACAAGATGCTCACGAAGCAATTCGACCAACATCTGTTGCATTGGATCCAAAGTCTGTAAAATCATTCTTGAGTCGGGATCAATTGCGATTATATAAACTTATATGGGAACGCATGGTTGCAAGTCAAATGGCACCGGCTATTCTTGATACGATGTCTGTAGATCTAGTGAACAACGGGGTTATGTTCAGGGCAACTGGTTCTAAATTAAAGTTCCAAGGTTTTATGAAGGTATATATTGAAGGCAACGATGACGGTAAAAAAGAAGAAGATCGTTTACTTCCAGAAATGAATGAAGGGGAGAAAGCGAAAGCTGATAACATAGATCCAAATCAGCATTTCACACAGCCACCTCCAAGGTATTCAGAGGCTCGATTAGTGAAAACGATGGAAGAGCTAGGTATAGGTCGCCCATCTACCTATGCACCGACGTTAGATACGATTCAACGTAGGGGATATGTTGCTCTTGAGGAAAAACGTTTTGTCCCAACTGAATTAGGGGAGATTGTTCTAGAATTAATTGAAGAATTTTTCCCAGAAATACTAAATGTTGATTTCACTGCGAAAATGGAGAATGATTTAGACTCCATTGAGGATGGAAAAGAACAATGGGTCCATGTTATTGATCATTTTTATCATGACTTTGAAAAGCGTCTGAAAAAAGCAGAAGAAGAAATGAAAGAAGTGGAAATTAAAGACGAACCCGCTGGTGAAGATTGTGAAAAATGTGGTCATGAAATGGTCTATAAAATGGGTAGGTTCGGTAAATTTATGGCATGTTCCAACTTCCCAGATTGTCGCAATACAAAAGCAATTGTGAAAGAAGTTGGTGTTAAATGCCCGCAATGTCACGAAGGAAATGTGGTTGAAAGAAAGAGTAAGAAACGAAGAATATTTTATGGATGTGATCGCTATCCTGAATGTGAATTTATTTCTTGGGATAAACCTATCGCAAGAAAATGTCCAAAATGTGATCATATGTTAGTCGAGAAGAAGACGAAAAAAGGTGTGAACGTACAATGCGTGCATTGTGATTATAAAGAAGAGCAAAATTAAATCATAAAAGCAGCTCAGGGTGTCTTTAAAAGCGTAACATTGCTTTTGAAGGCACCCTGAAAAATGAAAGAGGAGGCTTTCCGTTGAAGCAACATGTAAATGTCATCGGAGCAGGATTAGCTGGAAGTGAAGCAGCATGGCAACTTGCTAAGAGGGGTATACCGGTAAACTTGTATGAAATGAGACCAAAGAAACAAACTCCTGCCCATCATACGGACAAGTTTGCAGAGCTTGTTTGTAGTAATTCGTTACGAGCTAACACTCTAACGAACGCTGTGGGGGTTCTAAAGGAGGAAATGCGATTATTAGATTCTGTCATTATTCAATCTGCAGATGATTGTTCCGTACCTGCTGGAGGAGCTCTAGCGGTGGATCGTCATGAATTTGCAGCACTAGTAACGGAACGGGTGAAAAACCATCCCCTAGTCACAGTTTTAGAAGAAGAGGTAACTGCTATACCCGAAGGGCCGACCGTAATTAGTACTGGTCCATTAACTTCAGAAGCATTATCCAATGAGTTAAAAAAGCTTACTGGAGAAGAATATTTGTATTTTTATGATGCTGCTGCGCCGATTATTGAGGCTGATTCTATCGATCGAGAAAAGGTATATTTAAAATCACGATATGATAAGGGGGAAGCGGCTTATTTAAATTGTCCAATGACAGAAGAAGAATTTGATCGTTTTTACGAAGCACTTATTGAGGCAGAAACAGTTCCTTTAAAGGAATTTGAAAAAGAAATGTTTTTTGAAGGCTGTATGCCAATTGAAGTGATGGCAAAACGAGGACGGAAAACTATGCTTTTCGGACCGATGAAGCCTGTAGGACTAGAAGATCCGAAAACGGGAAAACGTCCATTTGCTGTTGTTCAGCTAAGACAAGACAATAGTTCTGGAACGTTGTATAATATTGTAGGGTTTCAAACTCACTTAAAGTGGGGACCTCAAAAAGAAGTTCTTCAACTCATACCTGGCTTGGAAAATGCAGAAATCGTACGATATGGTGTTATGCATCGAAATACATTTATCAACTCTCCAAACTTATTAAGTCCAACGTATCAATATAAAGATAGAAAAGACCTATTTTTTGCTGGACAAATGACAGGTGTAGAGGGCTATGTAGAATCTGCTGCAGCTGGTATAATTGCAGGTATAAATGCTTCAAGATTAGTGAATGGAGAAGAAACTCTTGTTTTCCCAGAAGAAACTGTTATTGGGTCTATGGCTAATTACATTACAAATGCAAATTCAAAGAACTTTCAACCAATGAATGCGAATTTTGGTCTTCTTCCTCCATTCGAAAAGCGAATTAAAAATAAACAAGAACGTAATTCACAATTAGCTGATAGAGCATTAAGGACAATTCAGAATTTTGTGAAAAAATTGTAAAGTTTATTGAAAGAGCTACTAAATTGTGTTACTATTTAGTAGCTCTTAAAGATGAAAAAAGGTATAAATGTTTAACAAATAGTCCATAAATTGATTTATATATATAAAGTAAATGGTAAAGTTGTACAATTGCTCTTAATTATATTACAATCCAATTTGTATATACATTTATGTGTATGGCTGAACATGCTTTCGTCACTACATATTAATGCTATCTTCCACACATGAACGACAAGGAATGGAACGATATACCATACATCCATCATAAGAGCTCTAATGAAGGAGGTTTACAATGGAGCAAATTCGAGGAACTACAATATTTGCTGTAAAGCACAATGGCACTTGTGCAATGGCAGGTGATGGGCAGGTTACATTTGGTAATGCCGTAGTTATGAAACATACCGCTAAGAAGGTAAGAAAGTTATATCGTGGAAAAGTAGTTGCAGGTTTTGCGGGATCTGTTGCGGATGCGTTTACGTTAGCAGAAAAATTTGAACAGAAACTAGAAGAATTCTCTGGAAACCTTCAGCGAGCAGCTGTGGAATTGGCCAAAGAATGGAGAAGCGACCGAGTTTTGCGTAAACTTGAAGCAATGCTTATTGTAATGGATAAGTCCAATTTATACTTAATTGCAGGTACAGGTGAAGTCATTGAACCTGATGACGGTATTTTATCAATTGGATCAGGTGGAAATTATGCATTATCTGCCGGGAGAGCGCTTAAGGAGTATGCACCTCACTTAACAGCAAAAGAAATTGCTTTGGCTTCCTTAAAAACTGCTGCAGATATATGCGTTTATACAAATGATCAAATCATCGTTGAGGAACTTCATGAGTAGTCAACCCTTACCTCAAAAGAAGGAGGAAATAGGATGAGTGAAACATTAACGCCACGCCAAATTGTAGAAAAGCTAAATCAATATATTGTAGGTCAAGATAAAGCGAAAAAATCTGTTGCTGTTGCTTTACGTAATCGTTATCGAAGAAATCAATTAGATGAAACACTTCGTGAAGAAATTACGCCTAAAAATATATTAATGATAGGACCAACTGGTGTTGGGAAAACAGAGATTGCACGTCGTTTAGCAAAGCTAGTTGGTGCACCGTTTGTTAAAGTGGAAGCGACAAAATTTACAGAGGTTGGTTATGTAGGTCGTGACGTAGAGTCGATGGTTCGTGACCTTGTAGAAACGTCTATCCGATTAGTAAAAGAAGAGAAAATGAGTACTGTTCAATCTCAAGCTGAACAAAATGCCAATCAGAGAATTGTTGATTTACTAGTTCCATCAAGAAAAAAAGAATCAAATATTCGTAATCCTTTTGAGATGCTCTTTCAAGGGAATAATGAAAATGATAATGAAGATACGGTAAGTGAGCAAGAGGAAGATTCTCTAAGTAATCTAAGGAAGAAGATGGCTCAAAAGTTAGCATTGGGTGAATTAGAAGATAAATATGTAACAATAGAAGTAAATGAGCAACAATCATCGAACTTACTAGATATGTTTCAAGGTTCTGGTATGGAGCAAATGGGCATGAATATGCAAGATTTATTTGGTGGTATGGTACCAAAACGAAAGAAAAAAAGAAAATTAACTGTACGTGAAGCGAGAAAAGTGTTAACAATAGATGAGGCACAGAAGCTTATAGACATGGATGAAGTAACTCAAGATGCAGTTTCGAGGGCGGAGCAATTGGGAATTATCTTTATTGATGAAATCGATAAAGTTGCTGGAAAAGGGGAAAAGCAATCCGCGGATGTTTCAAGAGAAGGTGTACAACGTGATATTTTACCTATAGTTGAAGGTTCGACAGTTATAACAAAGTATGGTCCGGTAAAAACAGACCACGTGTTATTCGTTGCTGCTGGGGCGTTTCACTTTTCAAAACCTTCTGACTTAATTCCGGAGCTCCAAGGGCGTTTTCCGATTCGTGTAGAGTTAGCTAGCTTAACTGTTGATGATTTTGTAAGAATATTAGTAGACCCACATAACGCTTTGGTGAAACAATATCAAGCACTTTTGGGTACAGAAGGAATAAAATTGAAATTTTCTGACGATGCTATTTATAAAATTGCCTTAATCGCAACAGAAGTAAATGAGGAAACGGAAAATATCGGTGCAAGGAGACTTCATACTATTCTTGAAAAGCTACTAGAAGACCTCTCTTTTGAGGCTTCAGAAGTTAATCTCGAGGAAGTTGTCATTACCAAAGCGTATGTGGAAGAAAAGCTTCAAGATGTTGCCAAAAATCGCGATTTAAGTCAATACATCTTATAATATTTGGAGGAGAAATAATGGATCTACTATCAAAAACAAGAAGAATTAATGAATTATTACAGAAAAGTGGAGGGCAAGCGGTAAATTTCAAGGATATGGCCGTCACTTTACGAGATGTTATTGAATCAAATGTTTTTATTGTAAGTAGAAGAGGGAAGTTACTTGGATACTCAATTAAACAAGAAATAGAAAATCAAAGAATGAAGCAAATGTTAGAGGAAAGACAATTCCCTGAAGAATATACAAATGGACTTTTTAAGATAGAAGAAACTTCTTCTAATCTTGATGTTAATAGTGAGTTTACTGCTTTTCCTGTAGAAAACAAAGACTTGTTTGCAAGTGGATTAACTACGATTGTTCCGATTTCTGGTGGAGGACAACGCCTAGGAACGTTAATCTTAGCTCGTCTCGAGCGTTCTTTTGATGATGATGACCTTTTGCTTGCTGAATATGGTTCCACAGTTGTTGGAATGGAAATCTTACATGAGAAAACAGAAGAAATTGAGCAAGAAGCAAGAAGTAAAGCTGTTGTTCAAATGGCAATTAGTTCACTATCATATAGTGAATTGGAAGCTGTAGAACACATCTTCGAAGAATTAGATGGTAATGAAGGCTTACTTGTTGCAAGTAAGATTGCTGACCGAGTTGGAATTACAAGATCAGTTATTGTAAACGCCCTGAGAAAGCTGGAAAGTGCAGGGGTAATTGAGTCTCGCTCATTGGGAATGAAAGGAACCTATATTAAAGTTCTAAATAACAAATTCCTTTTTGAGTTAGATAAGTTAAAGAACTAGAACTAGTATTAGCCCCATACTTTATTAAAAATAAGTAGAGAAAGACCTAACTGAAACTATTAGTTAGGTTTTTTTGTTGTAAAGGAAACTATAATTTTTTGACCTGTGGATAACTAGTTCCGTCATGGGAAGAAAACCATCTTCAGCGCATACTTGCTCCTCGGTAACTCTTTCGCAAAGCTGCATAGAAGCTTATTCAGGTAGTTCTTCGCTCGAGATCAAATGTTCTGCCAGATATAAAAGTGTAAGATCGCACTTTAATCTGGCAGAACATTTGCTTTTCGCCGATAGGCGGGCGCCTTGCGCTTTCTTATTGTTATACTTTAAGAATGTTTAATTTACGTAAATATTACTCACAAGGTTAGTAAAAATAGATAAGTTAACCACTAATTGGGATTTCGTATTTTTAGTTAGAAATAATAAGGTGAGTATATAGTACATTTGTACCAATTTATGCGTAGGAAATCAGGATTATCTAATATAAAATTGACAAGTTTAAAAGAATTTCATAAAAAACGACAAAAATCTTGTTGATTCGAGTATAATTGTTTTAGTTTCGAAAACTATTGAAAGTCTTATTAGTACTTTTAACGTAGTTATTGCAAGGGGGTTGTGTTTAATGGAATTACTTAATAATTCAACTACTAGATTACTCCAAACAGCGTTGAATTCGTCTATGGTACGACAACAAGCTATTTCCCACAATATAGCTAACATAGATACACCTAATTATAAAGCAAAGAATGTTGTTTTTGAGAATGAGTTACAACAAGCGGTTGCAAATCAAAGAGTAAAAGCATATCGAACTGATTCGCGACATTTAGAATTTGGGGGTCACCTAAACAATATGGGAACCCGTGTAACTGAGAGAAATAATAGTCAATATAATCATAATGGAAATAACGTCGACATTGACTTAGAAATGGCAGAATTAGCGAAAAATCAAATTTATTATAATGCACTTATTGATAGATTGAATGGTCGATTTAATAGTATTCGCACCGTTCTTGGGCAAGGGAGGTAAACATAAATGTCAATTTTTAATGGAATGAATGTATCTGCATCTGCGTTAACAGCGCAGCGGTTACGTATGGATGTAGTTTCTGCTAATATTGCTAATGCAGAGACTACTAGAGGGAAGCTAGTTGATGGGGAATGGCAACCTTATCAAAGAAAAATGGTTGTTATGGAACCAAATCAATCTTCCTTTGCTTCACACTTGAGCAAGGCTATGGGAAGTAATGAAGCAATAAATGGAGTTAAAGTGAGGGCAATAATAGAAGACCAAACACCTTTTAAACTTGTCTATCAACCTGAACATCCAGACGCAAATGAAGATGGATATATTCAACTACCTAATGTTGACCCATTAAAAGAAATGATTGACTTAATAGGTACGACAAGGTCATATGAGGCAAATGTTACAGCATTAGATGCACATAAAAATATGCTGTTAAAAGCACTGGAAATTGGTAGATAACGGCAACGATAAGGGGTTATAAACTATGAACGTATCTGGGTTACAAAACTTACATTCTATTATGAAACCTATAAATACATCACCATCAGCGAAACCATACGAAGGACAAAAGGCGTTTAGTGCATGGCTTAATGAATCCATAAAAAATGTAAATCAAGCGCAAATACAGTCTCAGATAGCGACAGAGAAATTTGTTAGAGGAGAAAATATACAATTACATGATGTAATGATTACAGCTCAAAAAGCTAGTGTCTCTTTACAAACTACAGTAGAAATACGCAATAAAGTAATTGAATCATATCAGGAAATTATGAGGATGCAAGTATAAAAACATTATTTTAACTGCTATATATATTATCGTCTTATTGGTAATTTATTTAATACTTACTGTAAAAAAATGAATAATTTACATTATAAATTTCAAAGCAGGAAATTCGGGGGTAAACATGAACGAGAAGTTTAATGAATATAAAAAGAAAACTACCGAATTCTGGCAGGGAAGGACGAAAACACAACAAGGATTGTATATTGGCACTATAGCAATTATTGTGTTAGTTTTCATCACGTTCATGTGGTTCAGCTCACGAACAAGTTATGTACCACTTTATTCGAACTTAACTGTTCAAGAGACGGGAGAAATAAAAGCCACGTTAGATGCTAGAGGGGTAACATCACAGATTAGTAATGGAGGAACAACAATATCCGTTCCAGAACCTATGGTAGAAGAGTTGACTGTTAGTTTAGCGGCAGAAGGTGTTCCAAGAACTGGTCGTATCGACTACTCTACTTTTCGTGATAATATGGGGTTCGGTACAACAGATAATGAATTTCAATTGTTAGAAAGAGCTGCTCTTCAAACTTCCATTGAAGATGTGATTAGGAATATTAACGGTGTAAGTCATGCTCAAGTAATGATTACAATGCCTGAAGAAAGCTTATGGTTAATGGATGATAAAGGGGAAGCTACAGCATCAGTTTTGTTACAAGTCCAACCAGGCTATCGATTAGAACAATCACAAATTCGAGCATTATATCATCTAGTTTCAAAGAGTGTTCCAAGTCTCCCACTAGAAAATATTATGATTATGGATCAAATGGGGCAATTTTTAGAGCTTGATGATAATCAATCGATCGTTAATTCGACACTTACTTTATTTGAACAGCAGCGAAATATACAGCGTGACATTGAAAGAGATATACAGAGACAAGTCCAACAAATGATAGGAACGTTAGTAGGTCCAGATAAAGTAGTTGTATATGTATCAACCGATATTGACTTCACTCAAGAAAATCGCCAAGAACAGATTGTAACTCCAGTAAATGAAGAGAATATGTCTGGGATTGCACTTAGTATAGAAAGAATAACAGAAACATTTACAGGGGATGAAGAAGCAGAAGGTGGTATACCAGGTACGGGTGAGACAGATATTCCAGGCTATCCCGGTGTTTTAGGTGGCTCACGAGGCGATTATGAACGAATGGAAGAACGGATTAACAACGAAGTGAATCGAATTCATAGAGAAATAACAGAAAGTCCTTATAAAATTCGAGATATAGGTATTCAAGTTCTCGTAGAACCACCCAATCCGGAAGACCCTGCAACATTACCAGCTGAACGTCTAGACGCTATTCAGCAAGTACTAGGACAAATTGTAAGAACATCTATTGATGGTGAATATACGACTGACTGGAATCAAGGAGATATTGATGAAAGAATCTTCGTATCTTCTCAAGAGTTTTTTGGTAAGGTGCAATTTGAATCACCAACAGTTGCTTCAAGTTATTGGCAGTATATTGTCGGTGGTGTGTTACTTCTGATCATAATCGTCCTTCTGTTTATTTTAATGCGAAGAAGAAAAACGGTAGAGGAAGAAGAGATAGAGAAAGAAGTAACTTATGAAATTCCGATGATTGAGGAAAAGGATTCAGAAGAAAAAGCTCGTCGACGTCAATTAGAGAAATTAGCAAAAGAGAAGCCAGAAGAGTTTTCAAAACTAATTCGAACATGGTTGTCTGAGGAGTAAGGAGGAAATAAAGTGGCGAAGAAAAAAGAATTAACAGGACGAGAGAAGGCTGCCATTTTACTTATCTCTCTTGGTCCAGATGTCTCTGCACAAGTGTATAAACACTTAACAGAAGAGGAGATCGAAAAGCTAACATTAGAAATTGCTGGTGTTAGAAAAGTAGAACCAGACCTAAAGGAAGAAATTCTGGGCCAATTTCATCAACTAGCTATTGCGCAGGATTATATCACACAAGGTGGAATTGGATACGCAAAGAATGTATTAGAAAAAGCCTTGGGTGAAGCAGAAGCAATGGAGATTATTAATCGATTAACATCAACATTGCAAGTAAGACCTTTTGACTTTGCTAGAAAAGCTGACCCTACTCAAATTTTAAATTTTATACAGAATGAGCACCCTCAAACAATAGCGTTAATCTTATCGTATTTAGAGAGTGTTCAAGCTGGACAAATATTGTCTTCTTTACCACAAGAAGTTCAGGCCGATGTTGCAAAACGTATAGCGATTATGGATAGCACATCACCTGAAATTATTAGTGAAGTAGAAAAAATACTAGAGCAAAAACTCTCCGCTACAGTTACGCAAGACTTCACACAAGCTGGTGGAATCGAGGCTGTGGTTGAGGTATTAAATAGTGTTGATAGAAGTACGGAACGAACCATTCTTGACTCATTAGAGATTCAAGATCCTGAATTAGCAGAAGAAATTAAGAAACGGATGTTTGTATTTGAAGATATTGTTACACTGGATAATCGATCAATCCAAAGGGTCATTCGAGATGTAGAAAATGAAGATCTCCAACTTTCCTTAAAGGTTTCTAGTGAGGAAGTAAAAGATACGGTGTTTCATAATATGTCTCAACGAATGGCAGAGACATTCAAGGAAGAAATGGAATTTATGGGACCAGTACGACTTCGTGATGTAGAGGAAGCTCAAATGAGGATTGTAGCAGTCATAAGAAGATTAGAGGAATCTGGTGAAATAGTTATTGCCCGTGGCGGAGGAGACGATATCATTGTCTAAACTGATAAAGTCTAACAATGTGAAACATCCAGTAGGAGATGAAGCAAAAGAAATTAAAGTACGATCAATTAATAAAGCGTATTATCATACTGGTGACGGGGATGTAACTGATAAAGCTAATCAGGAAAAAAGTGATGTTCACTATTTAGAACGGAACCAGGTTCTTCTAGAAGCAGAAAAAGAAGCTGAGCACATTATTTTACATGCTCAAAAAGTAGCTAATGAAACATATCAGGAGTTAGAGCTTTTAAAATCGCAAATTGCCGAAGAAGAACAAAGGCGTTACGAAGCAGCTACTCATGAAGGATATGAAAAAGGGTATGTTGCTGGTGTCGAAGCTGGTAAGAACACGTATGTACAAGAGATAGAGAAAGCTAAAGAGATCATACAGTTAGCAAAAGAAGATTATAATCGCCATATACAAGATTCTGAGCCAGTGATGCTTGAATTAGCATTAGAAGTTGCAAAGAAAATTGTTGGTTCTACATTAAAGGAAACTAGTGATGCTTGGATTCATCTCGTAAAAGAAGCAATATCTGAAGTTAGAGCTCAGAAAGAAATAACAATTTCCGTACACCCATCCAATTATCAGAAGACGTTAGATCATCTAGATGAATTTAAACAGATCGCAATGAACACACATCAGCTCCTTATCTATCCAAATGGAGATTTATCGGAAGGTGCATGTATGATAGAAACCCCATTTGGTCAACTGGAAGCAAGCGTAGATAGTCAGTTGATGGAAATTAAACTGGCTTTGCTTGAGAAGTTAAAAGAAGGGGTAAACCAAAATGCTTAACGACCTAGTAAAGGAAGTTGCTTCCGTTCAACCATTAAAACATTATGGTAAAGTAAGCCAAGTAGTTGGTCTAATGATAGAATCTATCGGTCCTCAAGTATCTGTTGGTGAAATATGCAACATCCTAGTTGGAAAACCACCTTATCGCAAAATAATGGTGGAAGTGGTAGGATTTCGAAATGAAAAAGTGCTATTAATGCCATTTGATCGAATTCAGGATATTGCTCCTGGTAACTTAGTTGAACCAACGAAAAAACCGCTGCAGATAAAAATAGGAACTCCTCTTATTGGTTCTGTTTTAGACGGATTAGGTAGACCTTTTGATGGTAAAGACATAGGAAATGGTCTAGCTTCATTTCCAACAGACAATCCTCCTCCTAACCCATTAAGTCGTCCGCGTATTACAGAGCCATTAAGTCTTGGTGTTCGAGCAATAGATGGACTTTTCACTGTAGGCAAGGGGCAAAGAATTGGAATTTTTGCTGGAAGTGGTGTTGGGAAGAGTACTTTAATGGCAATGATTGCAAAAAACTCTGATGCTGATATAAACGTGATAGCTTTAATCGGTGAACGAGGACGAGAAGTTCGAGATTTTGTAGAGCGTGATCTAGGCCATGAGGGAATGAAAAAGACAATTTTAGTTGTTGCTACTTCAGATCAACCTGCATTGATGCGAATTAAAGGTGCAATGACAGCGACAGCTATTTCAGAGTATTTTCGAAATAAAGGGTTAAACGTAACATTAATGATGGACTCAGTTACGAGGGTTGCTATGGCACAAAGAGAGATTGGCTTGGCGATAGGAGAGCCACCAACTTCAAAAGGATATACACCATCCGTATTTGCTTTATTACCAAGATTGCTAGAACGTAGCGGAACGAACGAAAAAGGAACAATAACTGCTTTTTATACTGTTCTCGTAGACGGTGATGACTTCAATGAACCTATATCAGACACCGTTCGTGGGATTTTAGATGGTCATCTTGTTCTAGATCGGAAGTTAGCTAACAGAGGGCAATTCCCTGCAATTAACGTTCTAACGAGTATAAGCAGAGTGATGAGTGATATTACAGATGGGAATCATCAACACATTGCAGATCGTCTTCGTCATTATCTAGCAATATACCAAGATTCTGAGGATCTACTTAGTATTGGTGCATATAAGCGTGGAACAAATAAAGAATTAGACGAAGCAGTAAGAAGACACCCTGATATCATTCGATATTTAAAACAAGAGGTTAATGAAAATATTACGATCCATGACGCAATTAATCAATTGATAAGAGAGTTCGGGGAGGCGTAATCTCGTGACATTTCAATTTACTTTGCAAAAAGTACTAGATGTAAAAGAGTATGAGAAAAACGAAGCACAAGTAGCTTACCGAGACGCTATGATGAATTTTGAGAAAGTTGCAACGCAATTATATGAACTCTTAAAACAGAAGGAAGTTTTGCTATCATCTTATGAAGATAAATTAGTACAAGGTTTACCAATCGCTTTTATACAGCAAACTCAAAAATCATTAGAGTACTTACAAAGAGAAATTGATAGACTCCAAGTCCAAACACAAAATGCTAGAGCTCTTATGAATGAAAGAGAAAGACGACTTACGGTTACGGCAGTAGATGTAAAGAAATATGAAAAAATGAAGGAAAGAAAGTTGGAAATCTATTTATTAGACCAACGAGAAAAAGAGAATAAATTTGTTGATGAAATTTCTGTTCAACAATATTTGAAGAAATGAAATAGGGTGGACGTATGAACAAAGAGGAACAGCAGCATAGTAAATGGCAATGGTTCTTAATGGTAATTTTTATACCTGCTATTTTTGCTATGATACTAGCAGTCGTACTTTTAAATTATATGGGGGTCAACGTTGGCAGTGGTATACAGCAAGTCATGACGTTTCTACCTTTCCATAGTGAAGAAGAAGATTCCTTTGAAAGTGTATTACAGGATCAAATCGTAACCTTAGAAGAAGAAAATAAGGTACAACAGACTACTATTTCTCAGCTAGAAAGTGATGTATCTAGAAAAGAAAGTAAAATTGATCAATTACAAAATGAACTACAAGCTTTGCTAGAAGAGATGGATATCTTGAAAGTAGAGAATGATAGTAAAAAAGTAGAGATGAAAGATATTGTTCGAACATTTGAGGCAATGACTGCATCCAAGGCAGCAAATATTATAAGTGAATTGGAAGCAGAAGAAGCAGCAAGGTTGCTTAGTGCAATGAATATAGAAGGAAGATCACAAATAATTAGTAGAATGCCCCCAGCGGATGCAGCGGAAATTATTAGTTTGATAACAGAATAATGAGTGTTAAGTTGAAAGGGGGTGAATAATGATGAATGAACTAATGGGTGTAATATGCAATGTAAGAGAGAAAGTTTCTTATGGTACTTCTGCACAAAAAGCAGAAACGAATACATCTTTTAGTAATTTGATAAAGCAATTCATGATATCTGAAGAAGATACGAATGAGTTGACTAGTGCAAAAAACGATCCAATAACATCTAAATTAAACGATATAGATGTTTCAGGAATTTCAATTAACATTTCTATGCTAGAAATGGAAGAAGTATCTCAACTAATTTCACTCTTACCAGATGAATTGGCAAGCGAAACATTGGTTTTACTTGAAAAAAACACTCCAATGGAAGAGTTGCTTCAACACTTAGATAAGTTAAGTCATATTGTTGCAATTGTTATTGCAGGTATACATGGAGAACAAACTCAAGAAACGAATTCATTAAATGAAAGCAGTGTCTTTTCTTTGATAGCAGGACTGGTTACAAGCTATGAATCTAATAACAAGCAGGAAGACCAGATAACCACTTGGGAAATGGTGGGAGCTCAATTAATGAAGCATGTTTCAAAGCAAATTGAAAAGAATACAAAAAATAGTGACTTAGATAGTATCGCTAAACTAGAAAAAAATGAGCAACTATCTATCTTACCATTTCAAAAAATTGTAACTTTAGTAAACTCGACTCCTCAGTTACTAGATGATAAAAATGGTACTCCCATTCTGTTAGGCAATAATACTTTGAATCAGCTAACAGGAACACATCCAGCACTTAGTGTTCAAAATGGTGAACAACAGATGGCACAGAAAGAGTTAGATCAGCAATTACAAAAACAGATACAAAGTATTTTGGCACGTAGTCAATTTAAAAACATAGGGAATGGTGTTCAACAGCTACTAGTAAAACTGCACCCTGAATCACTTGGGAGGTTAGAGATTAATATTCAACAACTTAACGGTATTTTAATTGCTAGGATGGTAACATCCACGGCGACCACTAAAGAAATGCTTGAAGGTCAACTTCAACAGTTACGTAGTGCATTCCAGGCAAATCATCTCCAAGTAGAGAGGATTGAAGTAACACAACAACAAGGACAACAACTTTTGAATAAAGATCCTCAGGAAGAACAGAAACGTCAACAATTCCTACCGGATGATGAGAAAGAAAAGGAATCTACTGAAGGAGATGGGGATAGCTTTTCTGTATTTTTAGAAGAAACCATAAATGTAAAAGTGTAGGTGATGACAATGGTGAATGGCATTTCAAATAGTTTATATCTCACAGACTATCAAAAACAAAAAGCTGAACGGAATACAGGTGATTTAGATAAGGATTCGTTTATGAGAATACTGATTACGCAACTTCAACATCAAGATCCTCTTAATCCGATGGAAGATAGAGAATTTATTTCTCAAATGGCCCAATTTACATCTTTAGAACAAATGACAAATATGAACACTCAGTTTAAAGCATTCATTGATCAACAACAAAACAAATTCGTTTCTCATAGTGAGTTAATTGGTAAACAAGTGGACTGGTTAAGAGAAAGAGTAGATGAAGATGGAACAGTTCGCCAAGATGTTAGTAGCGGAATCGTTACGGGTGTAGCATTTAAAAATGGGAGTGTAGAACTGATAGTGGATAAAGAATATCACATATCAACGAAATCAGTACATGCAGTTAGGCTTCCTAATGACGATAATCAGAAGTAGAGGTGACTGTGGTGAGCAATCAAATTTCGCCTTATCACTTACAAAAACCATTTATAAAAACATTACCTAAAAAGCAGACACTTCACTCTCCTATGACAAATGGAACTTTTCAAGCTATATTAGATGGTTCAATGAAAGGGAATGAACTTAAGCTTAGCAAACATGCCGAAAAAAGATTACATGATCGTGGAATAACTATTTCACCTGAGGTTTGGAACAAAATAAATGTAAAAGTAATAGAAGCACAGAAAAAAGGAGTGGACGATTCATTAGTTTTAACTAATAATGCAGCTTTAGTTGTAAATGCAAAAAATAAAACAGTTATTACTGCAATGGATCGAAACGAAGCACAAGCACAACTATTTACAAACATTTCTGGAGCAATATTGATAGATTAACAAAATAATGGCTGGACCGTTTCGGAAGCCACTTACTGCGGACCGACTGAAGCAGTATATGATTGAAAATTTGGAAGGAGATTACAACAATGTTACGTGCAATGTATTCAGGAATTGGTGGAATGCGAAGTTTTCAAACCAAATTAGATGTAATTGGAAATAACATCGCAAATGTTAATACTACAGGATTTAAAAAAGGGCGGGTAACTTTTCAAGACTTAGTGAGTCAACAAATATCTGGAGCTGCAACTCCGACAGAAAATAGAGGAGGAATTAATCCCACTCAAGTGGGTTTAGGGTCTACAATAGCTTCTATTGATACAATTCAGACGCAAGGATCCTTACAGACTACAGGAAGAAATTTAGATATGGGAATTACAGGAGATGGTTTTTTCATTGCAAATAATGGAGGGCAATCTTATTATACACGAGCAGGTAATTTCTATATTGATGAAGTAGGTAATTTAGTCACTGCTGATGGTTTACGAATTCAAGGTTATCAAGCAGAAGATGGTGTACTTGATACTACTGTTCTCGGATCCTTACAAATTACTTCTGGTCAACTTATGCCACCTACGGCAACAACGGAAGTTCAATTTAAGGGGAATTTGGATGCAAGAGTAGAGCAATCTGATACTCCTTTACAGGGCAATACCTTAACTATGGACCAAATTATGAATGATAGTACTACGATTGTTCCATATCCTATTATAGATTCATTAGGTAATGTTCATCAGTTGGAGTTGGTGTTCCGAAAAACTGGTGAAAATCAATGGCAGGTCGGCCGTATTACGCCTAATCCTAACAACGATCAATATACGTTCAATGCCCTTGGGGATCCTGCACATCGCTTACGACTTGATAATAATGGAAGCTTCCTTGGAGTCGGTGCTGTAGGCGCACCTATTGATCAACTATCGAACTTTGTTACACTTGAGAATTATGCTCATGGTAATGGTGCAGCTGTTTCTAATATCCAACTAGACTTATCCAGAATGTCACAATTTGCTCGTAATACAAATGTGGGACTACACAGTGTAAATGGAAATGAAGATGGAACATTGGAAAGCTATAGTATTTCTCAAACGGGAGAATTAAATGGAGTATTCTCTAATGGTGAAGTTCGCTTATTAGGACAAATAGCCTTAGCTACATTTAACAACCCTGGTGGATTAAGCAAAGCTGGAAGCAACTTATATCAAATTTCTAATAACTCTGGTGAACCACAAATAGGTGGGGCAGGTGGAGATGGCCGTGGAATGCTAACAGGTGGTTCACTAGAAATGTCAAACGTTGACCTTTCGGAAGAATTCACAGAGTTAATTGTAGCTCAACGTGGTTTCCAAGCAAATACGAGAATCATTACTACTTCCGATGAAATTCTACAAGAGTTAGTAAACTTAAAACGATAAGAAAATGAAATTAATGGCTTAGGGTGTTTCCTATTGCTTTAAGCCTACTTGTTAAAGAGGAGGAGACTATTATAGTTTCGCGAATATAGTCGAAAAAAATCGTGATAGAATTAACAAAACTAAACGGTAATATATTTACGTTGAATTCATTATATATTGAACAAATTCAAGCCTTTCCAGACACGACTATTACGTTAACAAATGGAAAGAAGTTAGTGGTAAAAGAGACAGAGATAGAAGTTGTAAAAAAGGTAGAACAGTTTTATCAAAAAATTGGACTAACATCAATTGTAGCTAAAAACAATCAATCAAATGACGGTGGGTGAAAAATATGTTTAAGCAAAGGCTAGTTAACATAATGTTAATCATATTAGTCACTCTAAGCTTAATGGGAGCATTAACACTGGTTCTATATACGCAATTTTTTCAAGAAACCAAAGCAGAAAGTGAAATCTCTATTGATGACATAATAAGAACATCGGTTGAGACAGATGAAATTACAACGAATTTACTTTCCAACCACATAATTCGGACAAGCTTTGTAATTCATCTGGATAACACGAAATCAAAGGAAGAGTTTGAGAAGCGGGATTTTCAAGTAAATAATATTATTATACAAGAACTCGCTGATATGAAAGAAAGTGACTTTAGAGGATCAGAAGGTATTCGTGAATTAGAAGAAAGGGTTCGAGATAGGATCAATGATATTCTGCAAGACGGCTATGTTGTCCATGTTTATATGAACCAACGTATTATTCAATAAAGTTGTAGTAGAGAGGTGTGGCACTGTGGCTGATGTTTTATCGCAAGGGGAAATAGATGCCCTATTATCTGCCTTATCAACAGGTGAGATGAATGCTGAAGAGTTAAAAAAGGAAGATACGGAGAGAAAAGTAAAAGTTTATGACTTCAAACGAGCTCTCCGTTTTTCAAAAGATCAAATAAGAAGTTTGACTCGAATACATGAGAATTACGCTAGATTACTAACAACACAATTATCAGCTTTGTTACGAACGTATGTTCAAATTTCTGTTGCGTCAGTGGATCAACTACCGTATGAAGAATTTATTCGATCTATACCTAAGATGACTATTTTAAATGTATTTGAACCTTATCCTCTAGACGGGCGCTTTGTTCTAGAGGTGAACCCTAATATAGCGTATGCTATGCTGGATCGATTATTAGGTGGACAAGGTGTTTCGGTAAATAAAGTAGGGAATTTAACGGAAATTGAAGCGAGAATCATTTCTCAAATTTTTCAAAGGAAGTTAGAAACGTTACGTGAAGCTTGGGAATCTGTTGAAGATATAGATCCAAGAATGGATGACATAGAAGTGAATCCACAATTTTTGCAGTTAGTCTCACCAAACGAGACGGTTGTTGTTATTTCCTTTTCGACAACAATTGGAGAAGCTTCTGGAATGATTAATTTCTGTTTGCCACATGTTGTCATTGAACCTATATTACCAAAGCTATCTGTTCACTTATGGATGCAGCAGAAGAAAAAGATACGAGAACCAGAAGAACTAGTTGATTTAGAACGAAATATTAAACGAGCGCCACTTGATGTAATTATTGAATTAGGGAAATCTCAAATTACTATCAATGAATTCTTGCAATTAGGCACAGGAGATATAATAGAACTAGAACAAAAAATAGAAAAGCCACTATTAGCTAGGGTGGAAGATCAGGCAAAATATTATGTACAACCAGGAAAAATAAAGGGTAATTTAGCAGTCCAAATTACCGATTCGGTGGAAGAAGAGGGGGACCAACGATGAGCGATATGCTTTCCCAGGAAGAAATAAATGCACTTCTTAATGGTATGAATAATGAATCAAATGAAGATAAAACAAACCTAGATGTTAACAATTATTTATCTAGTATTGAACAAGATGCATTAGGCGAAATAGGGAATATATCTTTTGGGAGCTCTGCTACAGCATTGTCAACTTTGTTAAATAATAAGGTAGATATCACTACCCCAGAAGTATCAGTAGTTAGTAAAAATGGATTAGAGAATAATTTTCCAAGTCCACATGTTGTTATATCCGTTAAATATACAGATGGCTTTGAGGGTACGAACTTACTTGTAATTAATACAATAGATGCTGCTATTATTGCAGATATTATGCTTGGAAACGATGGAACGAATGTAACAGAAGAGCTAACAGAAATGGAGATAAGCGCAGTTCAAGAAGCGATGAATCAAATGATGGGATCTGCATCAACCTCCATGTCAACGATTTTTAATAAGCGTGTGGATATTTCTCCACCGGGAATCGATTTAATGGATTTCACGGAGACGCCCTACCATGACGATATTTTAGAAGGGGAAGATGTTCTTGTTCAGATATCTTTTCATCTAAAAGTAGGCACGTTAGTAGATTCCAAGTTAATGCAACTTATTCCAGTAAGTTTTGCCAAAGATATGGTAGAACAGCTCATGAATCCTGTTGAGGAGGAACCACCTGAAGAACAGAATATACCTTCACAATATCAAGAAGAGGTAAGAAGTACACAGGAGGTTGCACAACAGTACAGTTCGATGGAACATACACCTGATACAAGACAACAACCTAATATATCGCTGCAACAAAGAAAACAACCCGAACGCTCAGCAAATGTTCAGCCTGTTGCCTTTGGTACTTTTGATACACCCAACCTAACTGATACAGAAGTAAAGAATTTAGATATGCTTTTAGATATACAGTTAGAAGTAACTGTTGAATTAGGAAGAACAAAGCGTTCTATAAAAGATATATTGGAATTGGGGCAAGGTTCAATTATTGAATTAGATAAATTAGCAGGAGAACCTGTTGATATTTTAGTGAATCAACGTTTAATCGCAAAGGGGGAAGTGGTAGTAATTGATGAGAACTTTGGAGTGAGATTGACTGATATTGTGAGTCAGAAAGAAAGATTACATCAATTAAAATAAAATGATATATTAATTTATCAATGTTCTAAAGCGAATAGTGTTATATAAAGAGTCAACCATAAAGGTAGTTATTTTGAGGAGGAAATAAAAATGGCAGTAAAAGTATTAATAGTAGATGATGCAGCATTTATGCGTATGATGATTAAAGATATTCTAACAAAAAATAAATTTGAAGTTGTTGCAGAAGCAAGTGATGGGTTACAAGCAATTAATTTGTATAAAGAACATTCTCCAGATCTTGTAACGATGGATATTACGATGCCTGAAATGGACGGAATTACTTCACTAAAAGAAATAAAGAAAATGGACCCAAATGCCAAAGTAATTATGTGTTCTGCTATGGGGCAACAAGCAATGGTTATTGATGCTATTCAAGCAGGAGCAAAAGATTTTATTGTTAAACCATTTCAAGCTGATCGAGTATTAGAAGCGATTAATAAAACGTTAAGTTAATTCCCTTGAGGAGTGTAGAATTTGAAACAACTTTGGTTTTCCCTCATTTTATTGTTATTTCTCTTCCCAATAGATGCTTCAGCAGAAGAGTTTGGAGAAGGGAATGGAACAGTAGAAAATATGTTTCGTACCTCTGACTCCAATCTTGAAGATACAACGGATGAGGAGCCTAGTGACGAGAAAGGTGGATCCTTTGGTAATTCCGATGATAATACTAACATCATCGGAACTCAAGATCAAAATCTATTCTTGTTATCACTGCAAATGTTTTTAGCATTAGGTGTAGTAATATTTCTTATTTATGCGTTACTTAAATTCGTAAATAGTCGTAGTCGGTCGTTTCGAACTAACACAACCATTGAAAGTATTGGTGGTGTACCCTTAGGGTCAAATAGATCTGTACAGATTGTCCGCGTGGGGAACAAACTATATGTTGTAGGTGTTGGTGATTCAATTAATTTACTTAAAGAAATTGATGATAGTAAGGAAGTTGAAAAAATCATAGAGGAGCATCGACCACAGGAAGTTTTCGATCAACCACTAACAAGAGTAACAGAATGGTTACGTGGACGTATCCTTCATAAATCGTCTGTAACCTCAGATACTTCTTTTCAGCACCTTCTCCAGCGAGAACTTAAGGGTGTAAAAGAATCACAAGAAAAAGTTCATTCAGCATTAAAGGAGAAGGACTAATGATTGAAATACCAGCATTAGACATTTTCACAGATGACCCTGAAAGTCTAACGGGAACAGTACAGTTATTACTATTATTAACCGTTTTGTCTTTGGCACCAAGTATTCTAATTTTAACAACTTGTTTTACTAGAATCGTAGTGGTGCTGTCCTTTGTGCGTACAGGATTAGCTACGCAATCAATGCCACCAAATCAAGTAATTGTTGGCCTAGCTTTATTTATTACATTTTTCGTAATGACACCCGTTTTTTCGGAAATAAATGAGCAGGCACTTCAACCTATGTTTGCAGGAGAAATTACGCAAGAAGAGGCGTTTGAATCTGCAGCATTGCCAATGAAACAATTTATGGCAAAGCATACAAGAGAGAAGGACTTAGCATTATTCATGGGATATGCTGGACTCCCTAGGCCAGAAACGTTAGATGACATTCCTTTAACCGCATTAGTACCTGCTTTTGCAATTAGCGAGTTGAAAACTGCTTTCCAAATAGGATTTATGATTTTTGTTCCATTTCTTGTAATTGATATGGTTGTAGCTAGTGTTTTGATGTCAATGGGAATGATGATGTTACCGCCAGTTATGATAGCACTACCGTTTAAAATCTTACTCTTTGTAATGGTGGATGGATGGCATTTAGTAGTCCGTTCTCTCTTACTGAGTTTCTAGAAGGTGATGTAAGTGAGTCAAGAGATGGTTATTTCTTTAGCTGAAAGAGGCGTATTTATGGTAATTCTCATCGCAGGACCTTTACTAATTATTGCACTAGGTCTTGGATTAATAGTAAGTATCTTTCAAGCTACAACACAGATTCAGGAGCAAACGTTAGCATTTATTCCCAAAATCGTTGGAGTTTTAATAGCTTTAATTGTTTTTGGACCGTGGATGCTTTCTCAAACGCTGGCTTTTGCTGAACAAATATTTAGTAATCTTCATTTATTTGTTGGGTAGGAAGGAATAATGATAGAGGTTTTTGAATGGATTCCAGCTTTTTTATTAATATTAGTTCGAGTTTCAGCTTTTATGGTGACGTTGCCTTTCTTTTCTTATCAGAATATCCCACCAATGATTAAGATAGGTATCTCTGTCTTTCTATCCTGGGTGATGTTTTTTACAGGTGATTGGCCTATCTTAGCAATAGATTATATTTACTACCTACTAATCATAAAGGAAGCACTTGTGGGCTTGACGGTAGGGTTAGTAGCGATGATTCTTTTATACGCTATTCAGATAGCGGGTGGATTTATCGATTTTAAAATGGGCTTTATGATTGCAAATGTCATTGATCCTCAAACAGGAACACAAACTCCCCTAACTGGGGGTTACTTATATGCTTTTGCTATCTTGTTTTTATTAGCAACGGATGGTCATCATCTTCTTTTAGATGGAGTGTTTTACAGCTACCAATTTATACCGATGGATCAAGTGTCCATTCCTTTTCATAGTGATTCTGTTTTAGAACATGTAGTATCAAGTTTTAATATGATGTTTCTTATTGCATTCCAGATGGCAATGCCCATTGTTGGATCATTATTTTTAGTAGATGTTGCTTTAGGAATGGTGTCGAGAACAGTACCACAAGTAAATGTTTTTGTCGTAGGTTTACCACTTAAGATTATAGCTGGTTTTCTCATTTTACTATTAGTAATGACGCCTTTCTTCTATTTAGTAAAGTATTTAATTGAAACAATGATCATTACAATGAGAACACTTATGCAGCTTTACGGGGGAATAAGTTAATGTATTTATCTCTAGACTTACAGTTATTTGCTCAAGAGAAGACAGAACAAGCTACCCCTAAAAAGAAGAAAGAAACTCGTGAAAAAGGACAAGTTGCGAAAAGTAATGATGTTAACACTGCATTTATTTTATTATTTGTATTTTTATCGTTCTGGTTTCTTGGCAGATATGTAGTAGATAAATTAGAGGGGTTACTTCAGTCCAGTTTTCAAGACTTTTTACTCATGGAATTAACGGAAACGAATGTACAATCTTTGTTTTTGGAATACAGTGTGCAATCAGCGCTTATAGTAGGACCGTTTATGTTTATTGCTATGATTGCAGCAATTGCTGGTAATTACCTACAAGTGGGGATTTTATTTGCTCCAGAAGCAATAAAAATGAAATTAGAAAAATTAGATCCTATAAAAGGTGCAAAACGAATTTTTTCTGTACGTGCACTAGTGGAATTTCTAAAATCGATGTTAAAAATTGTTCTCGTAGGATTCGTAACATTTACTGTAATATGGATGTTTTTTGACGATGTTTTAAAACTCTCTTTATATTCAATTGGGGAGAGTGTAAGGATTATAGGAAATCTAACACTTATCATGGGACTTGCTGTTGCTATTTTATTAATTTTTTTATCTGTATTTGATTACTTATACCAAAAATATGATCATGAAAAGAATATTCGAATGTCAAAACAAGACATTAAAGATGAATACAAAAAATCAGAGGGTGACCCCTTAATAAAATCGAAAATTAAGGAAAAGCAACGACAAATGGCCATGAGTAGGATGATGGCTGAAGTACCGAAGGCTGATGTTGTTATTACAAACCCTACCCACTTTGCAGTAGCTCTTAAATATGACGGAGAGAATATGTCCGCTCCTGTCGTTGTGGCAAAAGGTGTGGATTATATCGCATTGAAAATTATTAATGTTGCAAAGGGCAATAGCGTAATTACAGTAGAAAACCGTCCATTAGCTCGGGCTTTGTATGCTCAAGCGGATATTGGTGACCCTGTACCTGAGGACTTGTTTAAAGCAGTTGCTGAGGTTTTAGCGTATGTTTATCGAATACAAAATAAATTATCGTAATTTATTTTTTTATAGATGTAGATGTGTTAGGAGAGAAGCGAGAAATGGCTATACGAGATTTTAGTATATTATTAGGAGTAATTCTCATTGTAATGATGTTAATTATACCCCTTCCAACAGGTGTAATAGATTTTTTGATTATTATTAATATTACTATTGCGCTGTTAATAATTTTGGTTTCTATGAACACGATGGAGCCATTACAATTTTCTATCTTTCCAACACTGTTATTATTAATTACACTCTTTCGTCTCGGGTTAAACGTTTCAACAACCCGTTCTATTCTAGATAAAGGTGATGCTGGAAATGTGATAGAAACTTTTGGCCAGTTTGTTGTTGGTGGAAACGCACTTGTTGGTTTTGTGGTATTTATCATATTAGTCGTTATACAATTTGTGGTTATAACAAAAGGTGCTGAACGTGTATCCGAAGTAGGGGCTCGTTTTACGTTAGATGCAATGCCAGGAAAACAAATGAGTATTGATGCAGATCTAAATGCTGGGATGATATCTGATTCAGAGGCAAGGGAAAGAAGAAAGAAAATAGAACAAGAGGCTGATTTTTATGGTTCTATGGATGGGGCTAGTAAATTTGTTAAAGGAGATGCCATTGCCGGAATAGTTATTGTACTAATAAATGTTATTTTCGGCTTTGTTATTGGGATGGCGCAACAGGGGCTTTCTCTTGGAGAAGCAGCGGAGAAGTACACGCTTTTAACCGTTGGTGATGGTTTAGTTAGCCAAATTCCCGCATTATTAATTTCAACTGCAACAGGGATTGTGGTAACTCGAGCCGCATCAGAAGGAAATCTTGGACATGATATTACAAAACAATTATTAGCGTACCCCAAAATGTTATACGTAGCAGGTGGAACCATTGCTTTATTAGGATTTTTTACACCAATTAATGAATGGGTTACTTCAACAGTTGCTCTTACGTTAGGTGTTGGTGGTTTTATGCTTATGCGTAACGAGAAGAAGTCATTACAATTAGAAGAAGTGAATGATGAAATAAACGACAAAGAAGATGATATTAAATCTCCAGAAAGTGTTGTAAGTTTGTTGCAAGTAGATCCTATCGAGTTTGAATTCGGTTATGGATTAATTCCATTGGCAGATGCAAATCAAGGTGGAGATCTACTAGATAGGGTTGTGATGATTCGAAGGCAGCTAGCAATTGAAATGGGAATGATTGTTCCTGTAATAAGAATTAGGGATAACATTCAACTCCAGCCTAACGAATACTCCATAAAAATAAAGGGAAACGAGGTTGCTAAAGGTGAGTTACTTCTTGATCATTTTATGGCTATGAGTCCAGGTGTGGATGACGAAAGCATTATTGGAATTGAGACGATAGAACCTGCCTTTGGTTTACCAGCCTTATGGATTTCAGAAGAATTTAAGGATCAAGCTGAATTATCAGGCTATACTGTCGTAGACCCACCATCCGTGGTATCTACTCATTTAACAGAAGTAATTAAACGTCACTCTCATGAATTAATAGGGCGCCAAGAAACAAAACAGTTAATTGATCATTTAAATGAAACATACCCGACGTTAGTAGAGGATGTTACACCTAATCCGTTGACTACGGGAGAAATTCAGAAAGTCCTAAGCAATTTATTAAAAGAAAAAGTATCCATTCGTAATTTACCAATTATTTTTGAAACATTAGCGGATTATGGACAAATGACGAAAGACCCAGACTTATTAACGGAATACGCTCGTCAAGCATTGTCACGACAAATCTCTAAACAATATGCTGTCGAGGGGGAGCCGTTGTATGTGATTACTGTAAGTGGTGCTGTTGAGAAGGCGATTGCAGATTCTGTTCAACAGACAGAACATGGGAGCTTTTTGAATCTTGACCCTAACTCTATGCAAGGCATTGTAGAAGGTACGATGGTAGAAGTGGACAAGATGCAGGAAACAGGTCAAATGCCAATCATTCTTTGCTCTCCTGCAGTACGCATGTATTTCAGACACGTTATTGATAGGTATATTCCTCAAATACCTGTACTCTCCTATAACGAGTTAGAGCCTTATATTGAAGTTCAAAGTGTAGGGGTGGTGAATTATTAATGAAAGTAAAAAAGTATACAGCAAAGACAATGCCAGAAGCCATGGCAAAAGTACGTGATGAATTAGGTAGCGAGGCAGTTATATTAAATTCTAAACAAATTAGTACTGGCGGTTTTTTGGGGTTTTTCACAAAAAATATGATTGAAGTCATTGCTGCAATTGACCCTGATATTAGGAAAAATTCAACTACAAAAACACCGAGGAAGCAGCAACAACCACCACAAGAACGGACAATGAAAGTAAAACAAGTACAAGTGGATGAAAAGAAAGCAATAATGAAAGAAATATCTGAACTAAAGAAGTTAATCCAAGATGTGAATTCAACAAATTCCCAGACGGTGCAACAATACCCAGGATATCTACAAGAGATCTATAACAATTTAGTGCAGCAAGAGGTAGAGAAAATCTACCTACTGAAAATTATGGAGAGTTTATTAATACGTTGGTATTCAGAAAATGGAGAAGCACAAACGAAAACAGCAGTATACGATTGGACCAAACACACGCTTCGAAAGTTGTTAGAAGACAAATCATATGGTCCATTTCAGTATAATAAGAGGTTTCTAAATGTTGTAGGACCTACAGGTGTAGGAAAAACAACTACACTTGCAAAAATTGCAGCCAAAGCAGCAATAGAACATGGGAAAAAGGTTGCATTTATTACAACAGATACCTATCGTATCTCTGCAATAGACCAATTAAAAACGTATGCAAAAATTTTAAACGTTCCCGTCGAAGTTGCATATTCCATTAAAGATTTCACAGAAGCTAAAGAAAAGCTTAACGACTATGATTTAATCCTAGTAGATTCTGCTGGAAGAAATTTTAGAAACCCTGAGTATGTTGATCAGTTACGTGAAGTGATAGATTTTGACAATGAAATGGAAACGCATCTTGTCTTAGCGCTAACTTCAAAGTATGGTGATATGAAAAAAATAGTAGAGCAATTTGCTCGTGTCACCATTCATAAGATAATTTTCACGAAATTAGATGAAACAGAATCTTATGGCGCAATGCTAAATATACCTTTTGAATTTAACGTAGGGGCGTCCTATCTTACTACTGGACAAAATGTACCAGATGATATTGATGATGCAACACATGAACTAGTTATAGATCGAGTGGTAAGGAGCTGAATGATCTATGAAAGATCAAGCAGACGTTTTACGGAATAAAATGAAACAAATACAGGACCGATCTAATCAAGAGGATAAAGAAACGAAAGTCATTGCAATAGTAAGTGGAAAAGGAGGGGTTGGAAAAACTAATTTTACTGTGAATTTCGCCATCGCATTGCAAGAGTTGAAAAAAAACGTTCTCATTTTTGACTTAGATATAGGGATGGGTAATATTGACATTTTACTAGGGAGATCAACAACCTATTCTGTTGTGGATATGTTAGAGAAAGATATTCCCATTCAGGACATAATGGGAAGTAGCGAAACAGGGATTACCTTTATTTCTGGTGGGACTGGATTCACAGATATTTTTGAAATGGATGAATCAAAAATGAATTTTTTTTTAGCACAGCTCTCAGTGTTAGAAGAAAAATATGATTATATTCTATTTGATATGGGGGCAGGTATTTCTAACAACAGCTTACAATTTTTGTTATCTGTAAATGAAATTATCTTAATTACAACACCAGAGCCAACTTCCGTTACAGATGCCTATGCAACTATAAAATATATACATGCACAAGACAGCACAATCCCTATTTATTTTCTAGTGAATCGTGTTCGAACGAAGCAAGATGGGGAGGTCACAATGAAAAATATACGTAATGTTTGCTCACAATTTCTTCAAAAAGAAGTGACTCACTTAGGAAATGTACCAGATGATGAGGTAGTATGGAAAGCTGTACGTTCACAACAACCTTTCTTGCTTTCGCATCCAAATAGCAAACCGTCAATAGCTATAAAAGAAACAGCCTTGTTATACATGAGAGGTGTTTCTAAGGATGAGTCAAGCAAGGGAACGTTAACCAACTTCGTGTGGAAGCTAAGGGATTTCTTTCAAGTAAAAGCAGGAGGACAAAAATGATAAAAGTTCTTGTTGTTGATGATTCTGCATTTATGAGAAAAGTGATATCCGATTTATTAGAAGAGGAACAGGATATCACAGTCGTTGATAGGGCTCGAAATGGAGAAGATGCATTAAAAAAGATAAAACTTCATCATCCAGATGTTATTACATTAGATGTGGAGATGCCAATTATGAATGGCATAGAAGCTTTACAAATGATAATGAAGGAAGTTCCTACCCCGGTTATTATGGTATCGAGTACGACCGTAGAAGGGGCAGATACAACGATACGTGCTATGGAGTATGGAGCATTTGATTTTATACCTAAGCCTTCCGGACCAATTTCTTTGGACATTCATAAAGTAAAAGAGGACTTAGTGTTAAAAATAAAACTTGCAGCCAAGGTACCCTTATCTAAATTACATTCTGTAAAAAGTCGAATAGTTGAGGCAAAGGACTCTTTACATACACAACTTGAAACATACGAAATAAAAAGAAGAGATGATTTCTTATCGAGTAAAGGGATTGTTGCAATTGGTACTTCTACTGGTGGTCCAAGAGCATTACAGCAAATCTTAACCACGTTACCTAGTGATTTTCCCTTTCCGATTGTAATTGTACAGCATATGCCTACTGGATTTACAAAATCATTAAGTAAGCGATTAAACGATTTATCGAAAATAACTGTAAAAGAAGCTGAAAATGGTGATATTTTAAAAAAAGGCATAGCGTATATTGCACCTGGAGGACTCCACTTAAAAGTACGAAAAATTGGAATGTCACTTGGTATTCAATTAGACTCGTCTGAAACTGTTCATGGCCATCGTCCTTCAGTAGATACAATGTTTTCCTCTTTAGCTACATTGCCGAATGTGGATGTACTAGCAATTGTTTTAACAGGAATGGGAACGGATGGGACTAAAGGCCTAGAATTATTAAAAAAGAGTCAAAGAGTTGTTGCAATAGCAGAATCTCAAAACACAGCTGTCGTGTTTGGTATGCCTCGGGCCGTGATACAGTCTAATTTAGTGGATTTAGTAGTAGATATAGATCAAATTTCAACAACAATTATGAAACAGTGCTCAGGGAGGTAATGAAATGGAAAAGAATCAATATTTAGATATGTTTATAGAAGAAAGTAAAGAACATTTATTATCTATGAATAAAAACTTGCTAGAAATGGAAAAAAACCCAAGTGATCCATTGCTAATTAGTGAGATATTCCGTTCGGCCCATACTTTAAAAGGAATGGCAGCGACGATGGGATATGAAGACTTGGCAAATATTACCCATCAAATGGAAAATGTATTGGATGGAATTCGAAATAATTCGATCGTGGTTTCAAGTGATTTATTGGATGTTGTTTTTGAATCAGTTGACGTCTTAGAAGAAATTGTAATGGATATCTCCTCTGGTGGTGAGGGGAAACGAGATGTAGTTACTATCGTAAAAAAGCTTGAGAAAATAGAACAAGGAACTACAATAAGCGAAACTTCTGCAACATTAGAAATAGCGAGTACAGATAGTATGCTAGATCAACAATTTGATAACTTTGAGCGTACGGTCTTAATTCAATCAAAAGAACAAGGGTTTCATGCATTCCAAGCCCATATTCACCTTCGAGAAGATTGTATTTTAAAAGCAGCTAGGGTTTACATGGTCTTTGATGTGTTAGAACAGGTTGGAGAAGTAATTAAGTCAAGCCCTACAGTAGATCAACTAGAAGAAGAGAACTTTGATTTAGATTTCACTATTACTCTTTTAACGAAAGACTCTGTAGAAGATGTGAAAGCTAAGATATTCAAGGTATCCGAGATCGATCATGTATCCATCTCAGAAATAAATGTAGAAGAGTTTCAGTCTTCGGAAGAATTACAAGAGACGGAGCAAGTAGAAAAATCAGAAATAGTTGAGAATGAGACAATTTCAAAAGAGTTAACTGATTCGTCAAAGGCGACAGAAGGAACACGAGGGAGTACATCACCTAGTAACAAGACGATTCGAGTAAATATAGATCGTTTAGATAGACTAATGAATTTGTTTGAAGAATTGGTTATTGATAGAGGTAGATTGGAACAAATCTCCCAAGATGCGAAGAATGAAGAATTATCGGAAACAGTTGAGCATATGTCTCGAATTTCAGGGGATTTACAAAACATCATCCTAACAATGAGAATGGTTCCAGTGGAGCAGGTATTTAATCGATTCCCTAGAATGATAAGAGGTTTGGCTAAAGATCTAAATAAAAAAATATCGTTAAATATCGTGGGAGCTGAAACAGAGTTAGATAGAACAGTAATAGATGAAATTGGCGATCCACTTGTTCATCTATTGCGGAACTCAATGGACCATGGAATTGAACATCCATCAAACCGTGCCTCCAAAGGAAAACCAGAAGAGGGTACAATTACATTAAAAGCTTACCACAGTGGTAATCATGTATTTATTGAGGTATCAGATGATGGTGCTGGAATCGATAGAAATAGAGTTACAGAAAGAGCTGTTAAGAATGGAATTATTACTGTAGATAAAAGCAGTACCATGCAAGATAAGGAAGTGTATGAGTTATTGTTCTCCAGTGGCTTTAGTACTGCTGAGAAAATATCTGATGTATCGGGACGTGGAGTTGGGTTAGATGTTGTAAAAAATAAAATTGAATCATTAGGTGGGAATGTATTTGTTGATTCCGTTCCGGGAAAAGGTACTACTTTCTCTATTCAATTACCATTAACGTTGTCCATCATTTCGGTTATGCTTGTTGAAATTCAATCGGAAACTTACGCGATTCCACTTTCATCTATTATTGAGACAGCGATTATAAAAGATGAAGATATTTTAGTAGTCCACAACCAAAAGGTTATTGATTTTAGAGGAAAAGTAGTTCCGCTTATTGATTTAACATCTTTCTTCGATGTTCCTAAATCAAAAGAGAACAATGGCTATCAATCTATCGTTATTGTAAGAAAAGGGGATAAAATTGCTGGACTAGTTGTTAACTCTTTTATCGGCCAAAAAGAGATAGTATTAAAATCATTAGGTAATTATTTGTCCAGTGTATTTGCAATATCTGGCGCGACTATTCTTGGTAATGGACAAGTAGCTCTTATTCTAGATTGTAATTCTCTTATAAAATAATTCTTTTTCAAAATGTGCAAAAAGGTACTATGTACGATGTTTTTTTCCAATGAGATAATCACATTAATAATACTTACAGGGGGTTAAATAATGAATACAGATATAAAAGTCAATGATATAAAAGTTATCGTTTTTCAATTACAGAATGAGGAGTATGGTGTTTCGGTTGAACAGGTGCTTTCCATTGAAAGGTTTCAACATATTACAAGAGTACCCAGAACCGCTGAATTTGTAAAAGGAGTAATTAATCTGCGTGGAGTTGTTACCCCGGTTATTGACCTTCGTAGCCGATTCGGTATTGAAGAGAAAGAATTCTCTGATTCATCTAGAATTATTATCGTAACCGTAGAAGAGATGAATGTTGGTTTAATAGTTGATGCAGCAAATGATGTTATTGATATTTCTTCTTCAGCTATTGAGCCACCTCCAGAAGTAGTTGGTGGCATTAAAACAGACTATATACGTGGAGTTGCAAAACTGGATAAAAGATTACTTATTATTCTAAATCTTAATAAAGTGTTAAGTCCTGATGAACTAAGTGAAATGCAAAACCTTGAGGAAGTTCAATGACATTTGTAAATGAAATACATCCTGATCATTTAGATATTCTAAAAGAAGTAGGGAATATTGGAGCAGGACATGCTGCCACAGCTTTATCCGTTTTACTAGACTCTGTGATAGATATGAAAGTTCCAGCAGTGAAAATAGTACCTTTTCAGGATATTTATGAAACAGTGGGAGGAACTGATGTTATTGTAGCTGCTATATTTTTAAGAATTCAAGGGGATGCACCTGGTAATATGTTCTTTATGTTACCTATTAAAGAAGCTTCGAAGTTTATCCAGCAGTTAACAGGGGATAAAACAATTGATTTTGAATGCCCACCCTATAATGAAATGGGGCTATCTGCTCTTTGTGAAATGGGGAATATTGTAGCGGGTTCTTATTTATCTGCATTCTCTGATTTTACTTCTTTACATCTTCACCCCACTCCTCCTGCAATTGCTATAGATATGATGGTAGCAATTTTAGGGGATGGGTTATTGGAAATATCTCAAGCTGGTGATTACGCTATCCTTATTGATACAGAAATTACGGAACGAAATGATTTAAATGCAACAACAGAAACAAAAGGGCACTTTTTCTTACTACCAGATCCAGACTCCTTTGAGAAAATATTTCAATCTTTAGGGGTAAATGTAAATGATAATAGTTAAAGTTGGAATGGCTGATGTTAAATATGCTAGTTCGCCAGATCGAATCAGAACTTCGGGGCTAGGGTCCTGTGTTGGTATTATCATTTATGACCAATATATTGAAGAATGCGGATTAGCACATATTATGCTCCCCGAATCAACGTTAGCTAGAAATGGACAAATTCAACGTGCGAAATACGCAGATACTGCAGTGGAGGATTTACTTCAATATATGGTTCAAAAAGGTTCAAAGGCTAATAGATTAAAAGCAAAAATTGCTGGTGGAGCGCAAATGTTTTCTTTTTCTACTAATAACGAAATGATGAGAATCGGACCTCGTAATGTAGAAGCAGTAAAAAATGCATTACAGAAGCATAAAGTTAGCTTAATTAGTGAAGATGTAGGAGGGAATAATGGTAGAACGATAGAGTTTGACCCTTCAACAGGTAAATTGGAAATACGCACTGTGAAACAAGGGATTAAAGAAATATAGGTTTTTCAAATTGCAATAAATCATATCAATCGTTTCTACTTAGAGGTCATATATTTACTAAAAGGGAGGTTTTTTCTATGTCATATGGAAATGTTTCAACGTTATTAAAAAAAGATTGGGAACAGTGGATGGGTTCTCGTGACCAAATGAGTTGTGATAATTTAATGAAAGCATATCTCCCTTTAGTTGAATATCATGTTCAGCGTATTGGAGCTAACCTTCCAAAAAACGTTGTAATGGAAGACCTGCGTAGTAATGGAATGCTCGGTTTGTATGATGCATTAGAAAAATTTGATCATAAAAGAGAATTAAAATTTGATACGTATGCATCATTTCGTATTCGAGGTGCTATCATCGACGGATTACGTCAAGAAGATTGGTTACCACGCACTGTTCGTGAAAAAACAAAGCGAATAGAAAAAGCTGTCGAAGTGTTAGAACAACAGCATGGAAGATATGTAACTTCTTTAGAAGTTGCGGACCACTTAGGGATCAAAGAAACGGAAGTATTACAATCGATGAATGAGAGTTTCATAGCAAACCAGCTTTCTATAGACGAGCCAGTTCATGATTCAAATCGGGAAGAATCATATAGTACATCTATTGAGGATAAAAAAACCCTGACTCCTGAAGGTAATTTAGATAAAAAATTGCAGATAGAAGAGTTAGTAAGTGTTATTAAAACATTAACTGATAAAGAACAAATGATCATTCACTTGTTTTATTTTGAAGAGCTAACATTAACTGAAATAGGAGAAATTTTAAAATTATCTACATCCAGAATATCCCAAATTCACTCTCGGATACTTTTTAAATTACAACAACGTTTTTCAAATAAATAGTATTACAAATACAATACGATATTTTTGATATTGAGAGGGGGGGCAGAGATGGAAATCATAGAGCAAGACATACAAATCGAAATTACAAAAGACAAAATGGAAGCAATGTTAAATCAAAATAATAAAAATGATAATCAAATTAATATGGAAGACATAGAATTCATACTAAACAAATACGGAATTAAGTATGGAATTAAAAGAGACAAAATTACTCAATTTCTCTTAGGTGAGATTGAACCTCCATTTGTGATTGCAGAAGGAACTCAGGCGAATTTGGGGAAGGATGCCTATATAAAGCCTCTAATTTCTTCCAAAAGGATCACAGGTAAGAATATAGATAAAACGGAAACGGTAGATTTACGAAATGTATTAGAAATCGGATCAGTATCTGCAGGAACTGTTGTCGGTATAAAGATAGATGTAGAAAAAGAAATAGATGGTATGAATGTACTAGGTGAAGTAGTAAGAGCAAAAAAAGCCAGGGATATTACTCTTAGACCTGGAAAAAATACTGTAGTAAGTGAAGACGGAAGACAAATTATTTCTACTATTGATGGACAAGTATCTGTTGAGAAAAAACGAATAAATGTATTCCCTATTTATGAAGTAAATGGAGATGTTGATTTAGCTGTTGGAAATATAGATTTTATAGGGAATGTTACAATCAGAGGTGGTGTGCGCTCTGGTTTTAAAGTAATTGCAACAGGTGATATACGTATTTTAGGTTCCGTTGAATCGGCTGAAATCATTTCTGAAGGCTCTGTATTTATTACTCAAGGTATTGTTGCTCAGAGCAAAGGATCCATAAAGGCAAAAGGTAATGTAGAAACATCTTTCATAAATCAAGGGGTTTTAGAGGTTGGAGGCGATGTTGTTGTACACCAATCCATTTTACATAGTACTATTAACTGTGAAGGGTTCATTTATTGTAACAAGGGGTATGGTAATATAGTTGGAGGAGATATTTCAGCTTCAAAGGGGATTAAAGTGAACGAAGTCGGTAACTCGATGAATACCCCAACTTCCATATACATTGGTACAAATCAAAGGCTACTAAAATTAGAAAAAGAATACACTACGGAATTACAATCTTTGAATACAGAACTTGAAAAGCTTTTCCTACTTTTAGAAAAAGTAACAGCAATGGAACAAGCAGGAGCACTAGATCAAAAGCAAAGAATGATGAAACTAAAAATACGATATACCATTGAAAATAATGAGCGGAAAATAGAAGATTTAAAAGAAAAAATAGAAGATTTACATGATAATGTTCATGATCAACAAGATGCGTACATAAACGTGTCGCGAGAAATTCACCCCAATACAATTCTTTATTTTGGTAAATACCAACGTAAAATTATTACAAAACACCAAAATGTACAATTTAAACTTGAACGGGGAGAAATAAAATTTCAACCTTACGTTGATAAATAAGGAGACGAATAACCTATGAGTGGCTTAAGATCAATTGAAATGCAAGTTGCTTTACCTAGGACACAAACAGCTGGCAAACTTCAGGATCAATTACAACAAAGAGCCGCTTTGATGCAAAATCAATTATCTCAAAAGCAATTAGAGGAGAATGATAGAATAAAGAGGACGGTATCTCACTTAGAGAAAAGTGAGAAAAAACGTTTAAATAATGATGATGAACAAAGTCGTGGACAAGGTAAACGTATGTTTAAAAACAATGGGAAGGAAATATCTATAAAAGAAGATACAGATGCACATCCTTTTAAAGGGAAGAGCCTCGATATAAAGGGTTAAAGGAGATCTTGAAATGGTTTATTTACTTGTTGTAAGCTTTATTCTACATTTTATTAGCTTTTATATAATGATCCTTTTATATCAGCGCCAGTCAAAGCAGGAACCTGTAAAGGGAGAAAAAGTATTAAGAGAAATGGAAGATATGTTAGTCTCTTATACAACAGAGATGAAAGAGAATAACGATCGAATTGTGCGTATAATTTTGAAGGAACGTAAAGAAAGCGCATACAAAGAAGTTCCATTTCACGCAAAACTTAATGGAGAAAACGAAAGATCTAAAGATGATGTTACCGAAATAGAAAGTAAGGGTAAAAATAATATTGAAGATGAAGATGACCTGTATACAAACTATTCAAATTACAAACCATTTCTTCCCAAAGAAATTCTTGAGCCGACTACCTCTGACACAGCTAAGGTTTTATCGTTACATAAACGCGGTTTAACGGTAAAAGAAATTGCACAAAAATTAAATATGGGAGCGGGAGAAGTGGAACTTATGATTAAGTTTCATAAATAAACTCTTTCAGGACTTGTATTGTTCGACACAATATGGTATATTATTTCTCGGTGTTAATCACACACGTTTCCTGATTTATGTACTGGTGCTACTAAACGTAGTTGTACATAGAGCGGATGGGAGCGGAGGACAAAAAACCATGAGGAGGTGTGTAGAATGGCAGTGATTTCCATGAAACAATTATTAGAAGCAGGTGTTCACTTCGGTCACCAAACACGTCGTTGGAACCCAAAAATGGATCGCTACATCTTCACAGAAAGAAACGGTATTTACATTATTGACTTACAAAAGACGGTTAAGAAAGTTGACGAAGCGTTCAACTTTGTACGCCAAGTTGCAGAACAAGGTGGAACCGTTTTATTCGTAGGTACAAAGAAACAAGCGCAAGATGCTGTGAAAGAAGAAGCTGAGCGTAGTGGAATGTACTTCATTAACCAACGTTGGTTAGGTGGTACATTAACAAACTTCGGTACAATTCGTAAGCGTATTGCTCGTTTGAAAGAAATTGAGCGTATGCGTGAAGACGGTACCTTTGAAGTTCTTCCTAAAAAAGAAGTAGTAATATTGAATAAGGAATTAGATCGTTTAGAAAAATTCTTAGGTGGAATTAAAGATATGGAGAAGCTTCCTGATGCTTTATTCATTATCGATCCACGTAAAGAGCGTATTGCTGTTGCTGAAGCACGCAAATTAAACATCCCAATCGTTGGTATTGTTGATACAAACTGTGATCCGGATGAAATTGACTATGTTATCCCAGGTAACGATGACGCTATTCGTGCAGTACGTTTATTAACTGCTAAAATGGCCGATGCTATTATTGAAGTTAACCAAGGTCAAGAGGAAGAAACTACAACTGCTTAAGGTTATTCTTAGAGGGTGATAGAGGGCTTGACCCTTTATCACCCTTTTTAAAAATAGCTATGTTAATGGACAATGTTCATTTTTACGGAAGGTACGAGACTCCTATTGCAAAAGCTTACCAGGTGAAACTCTACAGGGAGGAAACGACCTAGGAGATTGCGGTGTTCCCTAGGAAAGCGAGCAACCTGAAGTGAAAATCTACAACAAAGTTTAACAGAGCTTTAAAAATAAACTGAAGCAACAAATATTGTATAAGAACCATTCTATATAAAAATGGGTACAATAGTTTAGTGTGTGTTAATAAGAATTTACATAATCGTTAAAGGAGGATTTATCCATGGCAATTACAGCTGGTATGGTAAAAGAACTGCGTGAAAAAACAGGTGCAGGCATGATGGACTGCAAAAAAGCATTAACAGAAACTGACGGTGATATGGAAAAAGCAATTGATTTCTTACGTGAGAAAGGTATTGCTAGTGCGGCGAAAAAAGCAGGCCGTGTTGCTGCTGAAGGTTTATCTCATGTGAAATCTGATAGAAATAAGGCAGTTATCGTTGAAATCAACGCAGAAACTGACTTTGTTGCGAAAAACGAAAACTTCATTAACATGGTAGATACAGTGGCTACTCACTTATTGAACAATACGCCAAGTGATGTAGAAGCTGCACTAGCTCAACCGTTTGATGGTGATGCAGATACACTTGAAAACTATATTAATAACCAAATTGCGAAAATTGGAGAAAAGATCTCACTTCGCAGATTTGAAATTGTAGAACGCGCTGAAAACGAAGCATTTGGTGAATACCTACACATGGGTGGACGAATTGGCGTATTGACTGTCCTTACAGGTACTACTGATGAAGAGTTAGCAAAAGATATCTCAATGCATGTAGCGGCAATTAACCCGAAATATGTAAGTCGCGACCAAGTTTCTCAAGATGAAGTTGAAAGAGAACGTGAAGTTCTTAAACAGCAAGCATTAAATGAGGGGAAACCTGAAAATATCGTTGAAAAAATGGTAGAAGGTAGATTAAGTAAATACTTTGAAGATATCTGCTTAAATGATCAACCGTTTGTAAAAGATGGAGATCAAAAAGTAGGCAAGTTTTTATCTTCTAAAGGTGCGAGTGTAAAAACATTCTTCCGTTATGAAGTTGGAGAAGGTCTAGAAAAACGTGTAGATAACTTTGCTGAAGAAGTTATGTCTCAAGTAAAGAAATAATAAGTAAATGCAAACAATGGAAGGGGCACATCGTGTCCCTTTTTCCTAAAATGTTATTGATACTGCAGTTAAGTCCAGTTTTTTTAAATGGTAAGAAAGTATAAAATTTTTGGACTTAGAAAATTGTCTAGCTCCAGGCGCCATCACCTCTTGACAAATAACCTGCCCGATTAAAAGTAAAAAGCGCTTTTTATCGTCCAGAACATTTGCATATCGGTGGTGAGAGGGCGCCTTGCGCTTTTCTTACAACAAAGAATCTGGCAACAACGATGAACTGAAATGTGAAAATTGGAGGGTATTATGGACAAACCAAAATACAAACGAATTGTATTAAAATTGAGTGGAGAAGCATTAGCTGGAGATCAAGGATTTGGGATAGATCCATCAGTAATTCAATCCATTGCAGAACAAATTCGTGATATTGTGGATTTAGAAGTAGAAGTAGCAATTATAGTTGGTGGCGGAAACATATGGAGAGGTATGGCAGGAAGTGCAAAAGGGATGGATCGTGCCACGGCGGACTATATGGGGATGTTAGCTACTGTTATGAACTCTTTGGCTCTTCAAGATAGTTTAGAGAACATAGATGTTCAAACAAGAGTACAAAGCTCTATTGAAATGCGTCAAGTTGCTGAACCATACATAAGAAGAAGAGCTATACGTCATTTAGAGAAAAAGCGAGTTGTTATTTTTGCAGCTGGTACAGGAAACCCTTATTTCTCAACTGATACAACGGCAGCATTAAGAGCGGCTGAAATTGAGGCAGATGTAATCCTTATGGCTAAGAATAAGGTTGATGGTGTATACAGTGCAGATCCTTCTATAGACTCAACAGCTGTTAAATATGAGGAATTAACTTACTTAGATATCCTTAAAGAAGGATTGGCTGTAATGGACTCCACAGCATCGTCTCTATGTATGGATAATAACATTCCTCTCATTGTTTTTTCTATCATGGAAGAAGGAAATATTAAACGTGCAGTAATTGGCGAAGAAATTGGAACGATTATAAGGGGGAAATAAACATGTCAAAAGTGGTCTACTCTCAAGCGGAAGATCGTATGAATAAATCTGTTGACTCATTTCGAAAAGAACTGGCAACTATTCGTGCCGGAAGAGCTAACCCTTCTCTATTGGACAAGGTTCAAGTAGAGTATTATGGAATGCCTACTCCATTAAATCAATTAGCGACTATAGCAGTTCCAGAAGCAAGAATGCTAACAATCCAACCGTTTGATAAATCTTCTATTTCTGATATTGAACGTGCGATCCAAAAGGCGGATCTAGGTTTGTCACCATCAAATGACGGAAATATTATTCGCATTTCTATTCCTGCATTAACGGAAGAACGCCGTAAGGACTTGGTAAAATTAGTTGGGCGTTTTACAGAGGATGCAAAAGTTGCTGTTAGAAATATTCGTCGTGATACAAATGATGAATTAAAGAAGCTAGAAAAAGATGGAGAATTAACAGAAGACGATCTACGAAGAAGTCAAGATGATGTTCAAAAGTTAACAGACGGTGTAATTAAAAATGTTGACGAAATAGCAAAACAAAAAGAACAAGAAATCATGGAAGTCTAATAAGAAAACATGTAAAATAGATTATGGTAAAAGACCCTCTATCATTAAGGGGGTTTTTTACACTTTATATGAACGAAAAGAACTTTTTACTATTGAATATTACTTAATTGTAGGTTTTTTGAAGTTTAAGAATGTCTAACTTTAATAAAAAATGAACGTTTTAGTAAAGGTGAAGGTTTTCTTTATTGAAAACTAGAGGGTAAGCCAAGTTTTTCTTTTTAATTTATACGATATATGTTTAATTTTTTATGTATTAAACGAAGATGATAAAAACCTTGATTAAAGATATAGATTATACATAAGATTTTTTTAAATGAAGAATTTTTAGGCAATCTGGGGGATAAGGGTATGTTAAAAAAATTCACAGGATTTAAAAAGAAGAATATAAAATCAGAAGCTGACAATACTTTGCTTGATGATAAAAATATACCAAAACATGTGGCAATTATCATGGATGGAAATGGAAGATGGGCAAATAAAAGAGGACTTCCTCGTATTGCAGGTCACAGGGAAGGTATGAACGTTATTAGAAAGATTGTCCGTAGAGCAAATGAAATAGGAGTAGAAACACTAACTCTATATGCCTTTTCCACAGAAAATTGGAAACGTCCGAAAAGTGAAGTTGAATTTTTAATGAGACTACCTGAAATGTTTTTAAATAAAGAATTGCCAACACTTATGGAAGAAAATGTGGTCATTAGATTAACTGGCTCTAAAGAAAATTTACCGAAGCATACAATTAATGCAGTAGACAAGGCTATCAGTGCTACAAAGGGTAATGATGGGTTAATCTTAAATATAGCCCTCAACTATGGCAGTCGTTCTGAAATTATTCAAGCTGTAAAGAAAGTATATGAGTCTCTAGAAAAAGAACAACTTCCTATCGATTCTATATCGGAAGAGATGCTTAATAAGCATTTAATGACGGGTGATTTAAGAGATCCTGACTTGTTAATCCGCACGAGCGGTGAGATTCGTTTAAGTAATTTTATGTTATGGCAGCTTGCATATGCTGAATTCTGGTTTACTGAAGTTTTGTGGCCAGATTTCACCGAAGAACATTTTAATGAAGCAATTCGTGTTTATCAGAAAAGAGCACGTAGATACGGAGGCGTTTAGAGAGGAGGTAAGGCGAAATGAAACAAAGAATAATAACCGCTGTTATAGCTGGAGCAGCATTTTTAACAATAATCATCATCGGAAATCTGCCTTTTACTCTCATGATGATCCTACTGGCAACTATTGCAATGAATGAATTATTAAAAATGAAGCAAATGAAATGGTCATCTCCTATGGGGATATTAAGTTTTGTATTGATGTGGATATTACTTATACCTACAAATGTTATTTCTTTTGAATGGCTTCATATTGATAAACTTGAAATGTTCCTCTTACTTATCGTTGTTTTACTTGCTCTTACCGTTATAACAAAAAATAAATTTACTTTTGATGAAGCCGGCTTCATTATCTTATCCTCTGTATATATCGGGTTTGGCTTTCATTATTTTATTTACACACGATTCCTTGAACAAGGTTTAGCGGTTTTATTCTTTATTCTCATCCTCGTTTGGGCAACGGACTCTGGAGCATATTTCACAGGAAAAAGCTTTGGGAAAAACAAGTTGTGGCCAGATATTAGTCCAAATAAGACAATTGAAGGGGCCATAGGAGGAATTGCTTTAGCGTTTTTGGTAGGGGTTATTTATACTGTTTATATCCCTATTTTTTCTTCATGGTTATCAACTGTTGTTTTTATTTTGGTTGTTTCCATTTCAGGACAATTAGGAGATCTTGTTGAATCTGCATTAAAAAGGCACTATGCTGTGAAAGATTCTGGACAAGTATTGCCAGGTCATGGAGGAATCCTTGACAGATTCGATAGCTTAATCTTTGTAATGCCTATTTTATATTTAGTAAATCTACTATAAACTTTAGAAAGATAAGTATAAAAACACTTGAGGAGATTCGTAATGAAAAAGATCAGTCTGTTAGGGTCTACGGGATCTATCGGCGTACAAACATTAGATGTACTTCGTTCACATAAGGAGCAGTTTGAACTAGTGTCAATGAGTTTTGGTCGCAATGTTCAAAAGGGATTAGAGCAAATCCATGAATTTCGACCGAAAGTTGTAAGTATTGAATCAAAAGAGGTTGCTAATTTAATAAAAAACGACTTACCTACAGGAGTTAAGATAGTTTATGGAAAAGAAGGTTTAATAGAAGTTGCTGTTCATCAAGATGCTGACGTGTTAGTAAATGCAGTAATGGGTAGTGTCGGACTAGAGCCAACAATAGCAGGAATAGAAGCGAAAAAAGACATCGCTATCGCTAACAAAGAGACATTGGTAACCGCAGGACACATTATTACAGAGTTAGCGATGAAAAATAATGTCGAACTAATCCCTATTGATAGTGAACATTCAGCTATTTATCAATGCTTAGATGGTGACGTGGACAAAGAAGTTTCTCGTTTAATTCTTACTGCATCTGGTGGTAGTTTTCGTGACCGTTCAAGAGAAGAGTTAAAAAATGTAACAGTAAAAGATGCTTTAAACCATCCGAATTGGGAGATGGGAGCGAAAATCACCGTAGATTCTGCTACAATGATGAATAAAGGATTAGAAGTGATTGAAGCTCATTGGTTATTCCAGATGCCTTATGAAAAAATTGATGTCATTTTGCATAAAGAAAGTATTATTCACTCTATGGTTGAATATATTGATGGTAGTGTACTAGCACATTTAGGTACACCAGATATGCGTGTACCAATTCAATATGCCTTATCTAAACCGGCAAGGCTTGATTTACATGGTGGAAAGAAGCTAAACTTGTGGGAAGTTGGTACCCTTCATTTTCAAGAATTAGACTTTCAACGATTTCGCTGTTTAAAACTAGCATACGAAGCGGGGAAGATAGGAGGAACAGCACCAACGGTTCTAAATGCAGCGAATGAAGAAGCTGTTTCAGCCTTTTTACAAGGTAGACTGGCCTTTCTAGGTATAGAAGAAGTTGTAGAAAAAGCACTATCTAATCATACAGCAATTCAAGCACCTACGTTAGAAGAAATTGTACACTTAGATGAAGAAACACGTAAAAAAGTAAAAACATACATGAGTTAAAGGGTGTGTATTGATGAATACATTTATTTCAATCATTATTATTTTTGGCCTACTAGTGTTTATACATGAGCTTGGACATCTAGTTTTTGCCAAAAGAGCTGGTATTCTATGTCGAGAATTTGCCATAGGATTCGGGCCAAAAATATTTTCGTTTAAAAAAGCAGAAACCGTATATACCATTCGTTTATTGCCCCTTGGTGGATTTGTAAGGATGGCCGGTGAAGATCCAGAAATGATACAGATAAAAGCAGGTTATGAAATAGGTCTATTATTTAATGACAAGGGTAAGGTAAATAAACTGATTATTAATAATAAATCTAAGCACCCTGACTGTAAAATCATTCAAGTTGAAAAGGTAGACTTAGAACATGACTTGAATGTAACTGGTTATGTTTCAGATGTAGAAGGTTTGGTTACGTACTCTATCGATGAAAAAGCAGAATATATTCAAGATGAACAAGCTACACAGATTGCTCCATATGATAGACAGTTTGGTTCAAAAACGAAATCACAACGAGCAATGGCGTTGTTCGCTGGGCCAATGATGAATTTTGTTCTTGCCATTGTTATCCTTACTTTTTATGCTTGGTTTGCGGGGATTCCTGTAGATGAAGCCACTGTTGGAAATGTTACAGAAGATGGTGTAGCGATTCAAGCGGGTCTAGAGAGTGGGGATCGTATCGTATCAATAGATGGACAACGTGTTACTACTTGGGAAGAGATGACAGCAATTATTCAAACGAACCCAAGTGAACCTTTACTTTTTGAAATTGAACGTGGAACGTCACGATTTGATGTAATGATGACACCGCAAGAAAGAGTAGGACCGGATGAACAAGTACAAGGCGTGGTTGGTATCTTTCAAGCAACTGAGAAATCAATTCTAGGAGCTGTAGGTTTTGGATTTACTCAAACATATGAGTTTACTAAGCTAATTTTTGAGTCGTTGGGAATGCTTGTAACTGGGCAGTTTACGTTGGATCATTTAGCTGGACCAGTTGGGATCTATAGCTACACCGATGAAGTAGCTGCAATGGGCTTTTTGGTGCTAATGCAGTGGACCGCAATTTTAAGCGTAAACTTAGGAATTATTAATCTGCTTCCGCTTCCAGCCTTGGATGGAGGAAGACTCATTTTTATCGGTTTGGAAGCTGTAAGAGGAAAACCAATTGATCCACAAAAAGAAGGGTTGGTTCATTTTATTGGTTTTGCACTTCTCATGCTTCTAATGTTAGTGGTAACATGGAATGACATAAACAAATTCTTCCTCTAAACTCTTCAGGGGAGACTTCCATACAAGTGAAGATTTGCACCTATGGAATGAGCGTAAGTCCACGAACTCCTGTGGGAAGTAGAGTAAAGGCGAGACACCATAGCGACGTAGTCGTGAAGGTGGCTCGGCAGCTCCCCACGGAAAGGAGTGGACAGTAGCGAATGGAATATAAACCCAACAAAGTTGGTCATACTAGATAAGTTTGACTACCATGAACCACGTATTTTCAGGGTAGATTTAAAATAAATTGCTAATAAGAAAGATCGAGGTGTCATAGATGAGACAAAGTACGTATTTAGCACCCACTTTACGCGACAACCCAAGTGACGCAGAAGTAAAAAGTCACCAATTAATGCTTAGGGCTGGTTTAATACGCCAAAGTACATCTGGTGTTTATTCCTATTTACCACTTGGTTTAAAGGTTCTACAAAAAGTGGAGAATATCATTCGCGAAGAAATGAATCGTACAGGAGCACAAGAACTCCTAATGCCTGCCATTCAACCTGCTGAATTATGGCGTGAATCAGGTCGATGGGATGTTTATGGACCTGAGTTAATGCGCTTAAATGACCGTCATGGTCGTGAATTTGCTTTAGGGCCAACACACGAGGAAGTAATTACAACGATAGTTAAAGATGAAGTACATTCATACAAGAAACTACCAATGACGTTGTATCAAATTCAAAATAAGTTTCGTGATGAACGCCGTCCGAGATTTGGGGTTCTTCGGTCAAGAGAATTCTTAATGAAAGATGCTTATTCTTTCGATAGTAATACAGAAGGACTTGATGAAAGCTATAATAAAATGTACGATGCATATACAAGGATCTTTACTCGATGTGGTTTAGATTTCCGAGCAGTTGAAGCGGATTCTGGTGCAATAGGAGGAACTGATACACATGAATTTATGGTGTTATCAGAAATTGGTGAGGATACGATAGCATATTCTGATTCATCTGATTATGCAGCCAATATTGAGATTGCAGAAGTAAACGTAACATATGTAAAATCCAATGAAGAAGTAAAGGATGTAGAAGTAGTGGCTACACCTGGACAAAAATCTATTCAGGATGTAGCGACGTTTTTAAACGTATCAGAGGAAAAACTAATTAAATCACTATTATTTATTGTCGATGACAAACCTGTCCTTGTGCTTGTTCGCGGTGATCATGAAGTAAATGATGTGAAAGTGAAACACCTCTTTGATGCTCAACTTGTTGAGATGGCAACAGAAGAAGAAACAAAAAAATGGATGAATGTAATTCCGGGATATCTTGGTCCAATAGATCTTCATGACGATATAACAGTTGTAGCGGATCGCGCAATTGAAGCTATAGTAAATGGAGTCTGTGGTGCAAATGAAATGGATAAACATGCTGTCAATGTAAATGTTGGACGAGACTTCAAAGTACAAGAATTTGCTGATTTGAGAAATATTAAACAGGGAGATCCATCTCCTGATGGTATAGGTGTTATTCAATTTAAAGAAGGAATTGAAGTTGGCCATGTATTTAAATTAGGAACGAAATATAGTGAAGCATTAGGTGCTATGTTCTTAGATGAAAATGGTAAAAATCAACCAATGATTATGGGGTGCTACGGAATTGGTGTCTCGAGAACCGTTGCAGCAATTGTAGAACAGCATCACGATGAGGATGGAATTGTCTGGCCTTCCACTGTTTCCCCATTTGATATTCATGTAGTTCCTGTTAATATGAAACAAGAGGATCAAAAAATATTAGCTGAGGAGTTATATGAATCTCTAAAAACTGCACGTTTTGACGTCTTATTAGATGATCGCCCTGAAAGACCAGGGGTGAAATTTAAAGATGCTGATTTATTTGGTCTTCCAATAAGAGTAACTGTTGGAAAGAAAGCAAATGAAGGTATTGTTGAATGTAAGATTCGAAAAACTGGTGAAACGGAAGAAGTACACAAAGATTCATTAGTACAATTCATCGAAAAACATCTTGGTTAAAGATATCATAAAAGGGTGGGTCAAAAGTTACTTTTCTTTTGACGCACCCTCTTTTAAAGTAAAGCCTTATAAGTTAGTAATACTAGTTAGTTGGCATATGGCTAACTAACGTATTTTCATTTTACCTCCATGCAAGTAAAAATCTGCACTATGGAGAATGAAAATACGTTATTAGATGTTATAGAAACATCAACTGTATATGGAATGGGCTGAAACGAATGGAATTAAGATTAACAAAGTTATTAAAACTAGATAGTTTAAAATCACTTACTAATGCGTATTTTTCAGACAAAATGAAAGAGAAAGAAGTAATCGGGGAGGACCGTCATGAACGAAGAAAGACAAATACGTCAAGAGCGATTTAACCTCTTATTAGAACAAGTAGTCATGCCGGAAGATTTAGTTCAAATGCATTTACAAGAAGGGGCAATTGAGAAACTTGAGGTTTTCCAAAAAGATAGAAAATGGATATTTCATTTTTCCTTACCTACTATTTTACCTTATTCTGCATTTGAATTATTTGAAAGTCGTATACAGCATGGATTAGAGCACATAGCAGCAGTTGAAATCAAGTTGTCTTATACTGAAGAGATAGACGTTAATAAGCATCTAAGAGAATATTGGCCATATTTTATAGAAAAACTAAGAAGTTCTACAAATGGACTAATTAAACGTCTTCAAGAACAAACTCCATATATACATGGAAATAAAATAGTTATTACGGTGATGAACGAGACAGAAGGGGAAATGGTACTTCGACGTATACAAGAGCCCATTCAACATATATTCGAGAAGCTAGGGTTTGGTCGAATCTCAGTAGAGACTATCATAAAAGAATCCAAGGAAGCTGTAGAAAAATTTATCGAACAAAAAACGCAAGAAGATCATTCGAAAATGTTAGAAGCAATGATGGAACAGAAGAAGCAAGCAGACAAAGCTAGCGAAGCCGGTACAGTAGAATCAGTTACTCTCGGTTCGATGATTAAGAATGATGATATTCAACCTATTAAAAATATAATTGAAGAAGACCGTCGAGTTGCTGTTCAGGGGCTAGTATTCCATTCTGAAACGAAAGAATTAAAGAGTGGTAGAACGCTATTAACGTTTAAGATTACAGATTATACAGATTCTATTCTCGTAAAAATCTTCTCAAATGGAAAGGAAGACCTCTCAGTCCTTCAATCTATTAAGAAAGGGATGTGGCTGAAGGTACGAGGTGGAATCCAATATGATACATTTGTGAGAGATCTAGTTATGATGGGGCGTGATTTACAAGAAATTAAACCTGATGAGCGGAAGGATACAGCACCAGAAGACGAAAAAAGAGTAGAATTACATCTGCATTCTCCCATGAGTGCTATGGATGCAGTTACAGCTGTCTCCAAGCATGTGGAGCAAGCCAAAAAATGGGGTCACCCTGCGATTGCCATCACTGATCACGCTGTTTTACAAGCATTCCCAGAGGCTTTCTCAGCTAGCAAAAAAACGGGCGTAAAGATGTTATACGGTGTAGAAGCAAATCTTGTTAACGATGGTGTACCTATAGCTTACAACGTAGCAGATCGTAGCTTACTTGATGAAACGTATGTTGTTTTTGATGTGGAGACTACAGGTTTATCTGCTGTGTATAATACGATCATTGAGCTTGCTGCAGTGAAAGTACAAAATGGAGAAATTATAGATCGGTTTGAAAGATTTGCCAATCCACATGAGAAGCTATCTCCTTTAATTATAGATTTAACAGGGATAACTGATGACATGGTAGCAAATGCACCCGAGGTTGCTGATGTATTAAAGGATTTCTACGAATGGACAGGCCATGCTACTTTAGTAGCTCACAATGCTAGTTTTGATATGGGATTTATTAATGCTGGATATAAAAAAATTGGATATCAGAAAGCATCTAATCCAGTTATAGATACACTTGAATTAGGAAGATTGTTATATCCTGAATTCCGTAATTATCGACTAAACACACTGTGTAAGAAATTTAGCATTGAACTAGTTTCCCATCACCGAGCAATATACGACGCTGAAGCAACTGGACACTTATTGTGGAAAATGCTCAAGGATGCAGTAGAAAAAGGGATATATAATCACAATGAACTAAATGAGCAATCATCACCAGATGATTATAAAAAACAACGTCCCAATCATTGCATTATTCTAGCCAAAAATAAAACAGGCTTACGTAATCTATATAAGCTAATATCTTATTCACATATTAATTATTTTTATCGTGTTCCTCGAATTCCAAAATCTGTGTTAATGAAGCATCGAGAAGGTCTTATAATTGGTTCTGGTTGTGATAATGGAGAAGTGTTTGATGCAATGATGCAAAAGGCACCAGAAGAAGTCGAGGAAATCGCTGAGTTTTATGATTATTTAGAAGTACAACCACCTAGTAACTATCAACATCTTATTGAAAAAGAAATAATTCGAGATGAGCTTGAATTGAAAGATGTACTGAAAAAAATAGTGGATCTTGGTGACAAGCTGGGAAAAAGAGTAGTTGCAACTGGTAATGTACATTATTTAAATCAAGAGGATGCTATTTATCGTAAAATTTTAATTGCTTCACAAGGTGGAGCGAATCCACTAAACAGAGCTGCACTTCCTGAGGTACATTTTAGAACAACGAATGAAATGCTAGAATGTTTCAAGTTTTTACCTGAGAAAAAAGCGAAAGAAATCGTAGTAACAAATACAGTTGCTATTGCGGATGAAATAGAAGAAATAAAGCCAATTCCCGATGATTTATATACACCTAAGATTGAAGGTGCTGATGAAGAAATGCGGGAGTTGAGTTACGGACGGGCTCGTAGAATTTACGGAGAAGATCTTCCGAAAATTGTAGAAGACAGACTAGAGAAAGAGTTAAATAGTATCATAAGTAATGGATTTTCCGTAATTTATTTAATCTCTCAAAAGCTAGTGAAGAAATCCTTAGAAGATGGTTATCTGGTAGGTTCTAGGGGATCTGTTGGTTCGAGCTTTGTAGCAACTATGACAGAAATTACAGAAGTAAATCCATTACCACCGCACTATGTTTGTCCGAATTGTCACCATTCTTATTTCTTTCAAGATGGGTCTGTTGGTTCTGGTTTTGACTTACCTGATAAAGATTGTGAGAAGTGTGGAACGAAGTATAAAAAAGATGGACAAGATATACCTTTCGAAACGTTCTTAGGGTTTAAAGGTGATAAAGTACCTGATATCGATTTAAACTTCTCTGGCGAATATCAATCAACCTCTCACAATTATACGAAGGAACTTTTTGGGTTAGATTTTGTTTACAAAGCAGGAACAATAGGAACGGTAGCGGAGAAGACCGCGTATGGGTTTGTAAAAGGATACGAAGATGATAATCAGCTTCAATTGAGAGGTGCAGAAGTGGACCGTCTCGTTTCAGGGTGTACTGGTGTTAAGAGAACAACTGGTCAGCATCCAGGGGGGATCATTGTAGTTCCTGATTATTTAGATATATATGATTTTACACCGATTCAATATCCTGCTGATGATAATGAGTCAGAGTGGAAAACAACGCATTATGATTTCCATTCTATTCACGATAACTTGTTAAAGTTAGATATTCTAGGACATGACGATCCAACCGTTATTCGTATGCTCCAAGACTTGAGTGGGATTGATCCAAAAGATATCCCTGTTGATGATCCTGAAGTTTACAAATTGTTTGGTGGTACCGAATCGTTAGGGGTAACAGAAGAACAAATCATGTGTAAAACAGGAACATATGGAATACCTGAGTTTGGTACACGATTTGTTCGACAAATGTTAGAAGAAACAAAACCAAGCACGTTTAGTGAACTTGTCCAAATCTCTGGTCTATCTCATGGTACGGACGTTTGGTTAAATAATGCAGCTGATTTAATAGCGAGTGGAACGTGTGTTTTAAAAGAGGTAATTGGCTGTCGTGACGATATTATGGTGTACCTCATTTATAAAGGGTTAGAAGACTCTTTAGCATTTAAAATTATGGAGTTTGTACGTAAAGGAAAAGGATTGCAAGAAGAATGGGTAGAAGAAATGAAAAAACATGGAGTTCCTGATTGGTATATAGGATCTTGTTTAAAAATTAAATACATGTTTCCAAAGGCCCATGCGGCAGCTTATGTTTTAATGGCAGTTAGAATTGCCTACTTTAAAGTTCATTATCCTATATTCTTTTATGCAGCCTACTTTACGGTACGAGCAGATGATTTTGAACTAGATACAATGATTAGAGGCTCTGCTAGCATTCGCAAACGGATAGAAGAGATTTATGCACGAGGGTTGGATGCAACACCGAAAGAAAAGAGTGTTGTAACAGTTCTAGAGCTAGCATTAGAAATGTGTGAGCGAGGATTGTCCTTCCAAAAGGTAGATCTATATCGATCTTCCGCGAAAGAATTTCTCGTGGATGGGGATACACTTATTCCGCCATTTAATGCATTGACTGGAGTAGGAACAAATGCAGCCATAAACATTGAAAAGGCAAAGGAAAATGGAGAATTCCTATCGAAAGAGGATCTACAGAAAAGAAGTAAAATATCAAAAACCGTATTAGAAACTCTAGACGACCACGGCTGCCTAGAAGGATTACCAGACTCAAACCAATTATCGCTATTCTAATCTTACACGTGTAGAGTTATATGGTAATAGCGAATGTCTTAATGCATGACAAAGTGGATATCATTTTAGTTTGATGTCTATATTTAGGTGGAATATAGCAAAAAGCTAATTTGCAAGGGTTTATGGTTTATGTTATAGTAAGATGGAAATACTAAGTAATAGTAACGAGCCGAAAGAGTGGGTGCATCCCACTCTTTCTTTTGCAATAATATAGAAGCAAACCGCTTAACTATAGAAAATCTTCTTAAAAAGAAGGAGGTAAAACAATGTCCGGAAATGTTCGTGAAGCAACAGAATCACTTGTTACTCCCATCTTAGATGAACTTTCATTAGAGCTAGTAGATATTGAATTTAAAAAAGAAGGGAAAAGTTGGTTCCTTCGCGTATACATAGATCGTGATGGTGGTGTAGATTTAGATGATTGCACAAACGTCAGCGAACGTTTAAGTGAAATATTAGATAAACAAGATCCTATCGAGCAAATGTATTATTTAGAAGTATCTTCACCTGGCGCAGAGCGTCCATTAAAAAAAGAGCAAGATGTAAAGCGGGCTGTCGGTAAACATATCAATATCACTACATATGCACCTATTGATGGAGAGAAAACATTTGAAGGGAAACTCGTTAATTTCGATGGATCCATCTTAACGATGGAATTGAAAGTAAAAACAAGAACAAAACAAATACAGATTCCTTACGACAAAGTAGCGAAAGCAAGATTGGCAGTAGTGTTTTAAGTTTATATAGTCAGAATTAAGTACAAAAAAGTTTTTACCAATTGAAAGGGGGAAATTAAGTTCATGAATAGTGAATTCATGGATGCATTAACAAGCATCGAAAAAAACAAAGGTATTGATAAAGAAATTATACTCGAAGCAATAGAACAGGCCTTAATTACGGGATATAAAAGGAATTTTAACTCCGCTCAAAATGTGAGGGTTGATATTAATCGTGACTCTGGAAGTATTAGAGTATTTGCAAGAAAACAAGTAGTAGAAGAGGTATTTGACGCACGGTTAGAAATATCTGTGGAGGCTGCAAAAGCAATTCACCCACAATACGATGTAGATGACATTGTGGAAATTGAAGTTACCCCTAGAGATTTTGGTCGTATTGCAGCTCAAACGGCAAAACAAGTAGTAACACAACGAGTAAGAGAAGCGGAACGTGGAATTATATATTCTGATTTCATCGATCGTGAAGAAGACATAATGACAGGTATTGTTCAAAGACAAGATCACCGGTTTATTTATGTAGATTTAGGACGTGTAGAAGCATTAATGCCTATTAATGAACAAATGCCTAATGAAACCTATAGACACAACGATCGAATTAAAGCATTCATAACAAAGGTGGAAAAAACAACAAAAGGTCCACAAATTATGATTTCTAGAACCCACCCTGGTCTTTTAAAACGTTTATTTGAATTAGAAGTACCTGAAATATATGATGGAACAGTAGAAATTAAGTCTGTGTCAAGAGAAGCGGGAGATAGGTCGAAAATTGCTGTTCATGCTGATGATCCTGAAGTAGATCCAGTTGGTTCATGTGTTGGTCCAAAAGGACAACGTGTTCAAGCGATTGTAAACGAGCTTAAAGGGGAAAAAATTGATATAGTTCGTTGGTCAGACGATCCCAAGGTATATGTTGCAAATGCTTTAAGTCCTTCTAAAGTAGTTCAAGTAACTGTGAATGAGGAAGAAAAGATGACACAAGTAGTTGTTCCTGATTATCAATTATCTTTAGCAATTGGAAAAAGGGGGCAAAATGCAAGACTTGCTGCAAAATTAACTGGCTGGAAAATTGACATTAAGAGTCAATCGGATGCTGAAGAGCTAGGAATTTATGATCCAAATTCAACTACATTATCAGAATTTAATGAAGCTGAAGTGGAAGAGCTATCATCTGATAACGAGCTTGCTGATTATCAGAACGATTAAGGGAGTTGGTCATGATGGCTGGAAAGAAAAAAACACCCCTAAGAAAATGTGTTATTACGAATGAAATGAAACCGAAAAAGGAATTAGTACGTGTCGTACGTACTCCTGAAGGAGAGGTTCTCGTCGATCATACATCAAAAAAGGCTGGTCGCGGTGCATACATTTCGTTAGATGAAACAACCATTCATGAGGCGAAAAAAAAGAACGCTTTATCTAGGCATTTAAAAATAGAAGTGCCGGTGGAAATCTATGAAGAATTAATGGATGTGGCGATGAAAGGAAATTCCAAATGACCAATTCAACATGGCTAAACATGTTAGGGTTAGCTAGCAGAGCTAGGAAACTGATAACGGGAGAAGAGCTTGTTGTAAAAGCGATTCAAAAACAAAAAGTGTACGCAGTTATTTTATCGGAAGATGCTTCATTAAATACAAAGAAGAAAATACAAGATAAATGCTCCTTTTATAAGGTACCGTTAATGATCATTGGAAATCGTCAGCAAATTGGAAATGCTATTGGAAAAGATGAACGAGTTGTTGTAGGTATTGAAGATGCTGGATTTGCAAAAAAAATAAAGTCACTAATTGAATAACTTTGTGACGTACCATCTGTACGTATAAATGATGAAGTATAGATAGTTATTGGTGGAGCGGAACAAAGCGGGAGGTAAGTATATGAAAAAAATGCGTATATATGAATATGCAAAAGAAAATAACGTATCAAGTAAAGAAGTCATCGAGAAATTACAGAAAATGGGGATAGAAGTGGCTAATCATATGAGTGTATTAGAAGAAGATACATTATCAAAATTAAAAACACCGAAAAATGAAGTGAGTAAAGAAACATCTTCTAGTGGTCAAGGAACAAAAACTACGAAAAGCACAGATAAAAAACCTGAACGTGCAAAAAACAGAGAAAATGATGCACCAACAAAGGAAAAAACAGTGAAAAAACAATTTAAAGATGAAGAAAAAGGGAAACAGAATAATCAAAAGCAAAACCAAAACCAAAACCAAAAACAAACACAAAACCAGAATCAGAATCGCAACCATAATAAAAAAGGCAATAACAAAAATAAAGGGCAACAACAGCAACAACAGCAACAACAACAAGTTGCACCAGAATTGAAGCAGACAAAACAAGAAACCCCTTCAAAAGTTATGTATACTGCGCCAATAACAGTTGGACAATTTGCCGAGAAAATTAATAAAGAGCCATCTGAACTTATTAAAAAACTTATGTTTTTAGGAGTGATGGCTACAATAAACCAAGAATTGGATAAAGATGCAATTGAATTATTAGCAGAAGAATTCGGAATCGAAGTGGAAGAAGAAGTAGTAATTGACGAAACGGAATTAGAGAACTTTGAGGAAGCAGATGATCCAACTCTTTTAACCGAACGTCCACCTGTTGTTACAATTATGGGCCACGTTGACCATGGTAAAACAACGCTTTTAGACAGCATTCGACATACGAAGGTGACGGCTGGTGAGGCCGGAGGGATTACTCAGCATATTGGTGCATACCAAGTAGAAACAAATGGCAAGAAAATAACTTTCTTAGATACACCTGGGCATGCTGCCTTTACAACAATGCGTGCTAGAGGAGCGAAAGTAACAGATATTACTATTTTAGTAGTTGCAGCGGATGATGGAGTTATGCCACAAACAGTGGAAGCAATAAATCATGCCAAAGCAGCAAAAGTTCCAATTATCGTAGCTGTAAATAAAATTGATAAAGAAGCTGCAAATCCTGATAGAGTAATGCAAGAATTAACGGAGCATGGACTAGTTTCGGAAGCTTGGGGTGGAGACACTATTTTTGTAAATGTTTCTGCATTGGCTGGAACTGGTATTGACGATTTATTAGAAATGATCCTTCTTGTATCCGAGGTAGAGGAGTTGAAAGCGAATCCTGATCGACGAGCTCAAGGATCTGTTGTGGAAGCTGAGCTTGATCGAGGACGTGGACCAGTTGCTACATTATTAGTACAAAATGGAACGCTTCGTGTTGGGGATCCAATTGTAGTTGGTAATACATTTGGTCGTGTAAGAGCAATGGTGAATGATTTAGGAAGAAGGGTGAAAGTTGCTGGTCCATCAACACCTGTTGAAATTACAGGTTTAAATGCGGTTCCTCAAGCAGGAGACCAGTTCCTTGTATTTGAAGATGAGAAGAAAGCACGTTCTATTGGTGAAACAAGGGCAATGAAACAAAGAGAAGCCGATAGAAAAGAAACGTCAAGAGTCAGTCTTGATGACCTCTTTACTCAAATTCAGCAAGGGGAAATTAAAGAAATTAATGTTATTGTGAAAGCAGACGTTCAAGGGTCTGTGGAAGCAATGAAAGGCTCTTTAGAAAAAATCGAAGTAGAAGGTGTGAAAGTTAATATTATTCATACTGGTGCAGGAGCTATCGCTGAATCAGATATTATTTTAGCTAGCGCATCAAATGCAATTGTGATTGGATTTAACGTGCGTCCTGATGTAAATGCAAAACGAACTGCAGAAGCAGAGAAAGTGGATATCCGTTTACACCGTGTTATATATAATGCCATTGACGAAGTGGAATCTGCGATGAAAGGAATGCTTGATCCTGAATTCAAGGAAAAGGTTATTGGTCAAGCAGAAGTTCGTCAAACATTTAAAGTTTCTAAAATCGGTACCATTGCTGGTTCTTATGTGACAGAAGGTAAAATAACAAGAGATTCAACGGTACGTTTAATTCGCGACGGCGTCGTAATTTTTGAAGGGAAAGTAGATGCATTAAAACGCTTCAAGGATGATGTGAAAGAAGTTGCGACAAATTATGAGTGTGGGATTACTCTTGAAAACTTCAATGATGTGAAAGAAGGAGACATTATTGAAGCGTACATTATGGAGGAAATTAAGCGTTGATAATTGGTTCAATCGTTGTAGAAGCGATTGTTTATGATCCTCAATCACTAAAAGAAAAGAGATCTGTGTTAAAAAGTGTGATCACCCGTATACGGCAACGCTATAATGTATCTATAGTTGAATCAGATTTTCAAGATGTTTGGCAAAGAACGGAATGGTCTATCATATCAGTAGGAACAGCGAAAACCCAAGCTGAAAAAGAGCTACAAAAGGCTTTGGCAATCATTGATAACCACCCGAACTTAGAGATAACAAATGTGTCGTGGGAATGGTTATAGTAATTCATCGATAGGGGTGTGTAACTAATGAGTAATGTTCGTGCCAACCGTGTAGGAGAGCAAATAAAAAAAGAGTTAACGCAAATCATTCAACGGGAGATAAAAGATCCCCGTATTGGTTTTATCACTGTAACAGCAGTAGAGGTTACAGGAGATTTACAGCAAGCAACAGCATTTATTACTGTATATGGTGAAGAGGATCAACGTTCTAAAACACTAGAAGGTTTAGATAAAGCAAAAGGTTTCATCCGATCAGAAATAGGAAAAAGAATTCAACTTCGTAAAACACCGGAACTAGCCTTTAAATTTGATGAAAGTATTGAAAGAGGAAATCGAATTGAAGAACTACTTCGAAAATTAAACGAAGATGATAAGTAATAGTACTTTTTGAGAAAGCTCGGCCTTTGCCGAGTTTTCTTTTATACATAGTTATAAATAGTAAGGAGATGCTCTTATGAAAAATGAAGTTACAGGTGTACTACCTCTTTGGAAGCCAAGAGGTATGACGTCATTTGGAGCTGTGTTAGAAGTAAAAAAAATATTTCAAACTAAACGAGTTGGTCATACAGGAACGTTAGACCCTGAAGTTGACGGAGTGCTTCCAATATGTCTTGGACGAGCAACGAAAATTGTAGAATACTTAACTGCTGATCAAAAGACTTATGAAGGTGAAGTAACTATTGGCTTTTCCACTACAACGGAGGACCAATCTGGAGAAGTAGTAGAGGAAAAAATAGTAGATCGTGCGATTACAGAAGAAGAAGTTAACAACGTACTTCGTGAGTTAACAGGGGAAATTGTTCAAATTCCACCTATGTTTTCAGCTGTGAAAGTAAAAGGAAAAAGATTGTATGAATATGCAAGGGCTGGTATAACTGTGGAACGCCCAAAGAGAAATGTTACTATTTATGAACTAACTTTATTATCTCCAATAGAGACTACGGATGAAGGAAATGTACGATTTCGTTTCAAGGCTGTGTGTAGTAAAGGAACGTATATAAGAACTCTTTCCGTTACAATTGGTGAAAAGTTAGGTTTTCCTGCACATATGTCATTATTAACTAGAACCTCTTCCGGTGTCTTTCAAGGAAAGGATTGTATCACGCTTGAGCAATTAAAAGCCTTAAAAGAAGAAGAGAAGCAACTAACGACATTACTCTCTATAGAAGATGCACTATCAATCTACCCAAAAGAAACGGTCACGGAGGAAATAGAAGCGAAGATAATGAATGGCGCATTATTACCTGCTTCATTAGTAAATATGGACGAAACACTCATTGCTCTGTATAATCAACAAGGGGAATGTTTAGCTCTCTATGAAAAACATCCTAAACGAGTAGGTATGCTGAAGCCAGCAAAGATGTTAAAAATTGATGTAAACTAGAGATTTTCTCTTAGTAGTAATGGTGGTGTCCAATGTGATTACAATAATGATAAAACATCCTTTTCAAAAGAGAGAGATGCCTCCTCTATGTCTAGCCCTTGGATTTTTTGATGGTGTACATAAAGGACATAAGGCAGTAATAAGTAAGGCAAAGGAAGAAGCGGAACAGCGTAACTTGAAAAGTGGAGTTATGACTTTTTTCCCACATCCTAAAGAAGTTCTTCGAAAAGAAACAAAGGTAGACTATCTAACATCTATGGAAGAAAAGGAACAATTAATGAAAGAACTGGGAATAGATTATTTATTCGTTGTCCATTTTGACCTTTCCTTTTCTGAATTAAATCCTCAACAATTTGTTGATCAATATCTAATTCAACTAAATGTAAAGCATGTGGTAGCGGGATTTGACTACACATATGGAAGGTTAGGGAAAGGTACAATGGAAACACTACCTTTTCATTCTCGAAACAAACTAACCTATACAACTGTGGATAAGGTAGAGAGTGATGGAAATAAAATAAGCTCAACAAATATCCGTCAAGCTCTAGGAAAGGGAGATATATCCGTTGCGAATAAGTATTTAGGCAGAACATATGAATCAAGTGGAATCGTTGTTAACGGAGATAAACGTGGCCGAACTATTGGTTTTCCAACAGCAAACGTTCAAGTTGGTGAAAGAGCGTTTATTCCGAATACAGGGGTATATATTGTGCGGATTATGGTAAATAATAAATGGTATAATGGAGTATGTAACATCGGGTTTAAACCAACATTCCATGATACACTTCACAAACCGACAATAGAAGTCCATATCTTTCGGTTTGATAAGAATATTTATGGTGAACATGTTAAAGTTCAGTGGCATAGGAAGATCCGAAACGAAATGAAGTTTGCATCTGTTGATGAATTAGTGAGTCAATTACAATTAGATGTTACTGAAGCTGAAGTTTATTTCCAAGTAAAAAATGAAATAAAACCTTGATAAATGTTATAAATACTAGTATGATGATAGATGTTACAAAGAACCATTGCTTGGCCGTCCGAATCACCAACGGCTGCTAGGCGAATGGGGTTTACAAATGAAGGAGGTGGATTGGATGGCATTAACACAAGAACGTAAAAATGAAATCATTCAAGGTTTCAAAACTCATGAGAATGATACTGGTTCTCCTGAAGTTCAAGTAGCTATCCTTACAGAGCAAATCAATACGTTAAACGATCACCTACGTACACACAAAAAGGATCATCACTCACGTCGTGGTCTTTTGAAAATGGTAGGTCAACGTCGTAACTTACTTACGTATCTACGTAACAAAGATGTTGCGCGTTATCGTCAACTTATTGACAAGCTAGGATTACGTCGATAATTTTTCGAAAAGCGGGAGTCATCCCGCTTTTTTGCTGTATGTAAGTAAAGAATTTATTGGTAAAACTGGCGATATTTCTTTTTATAGTATTATATTAACATATTTCTTCTTTACTACTTTTTTGATATTATAATTGCTAGAAGCATGGAAGGTATATATATCCTATATTTCCTTTGTGAAATTAGAATTTTCTAACGTCAGCATGTTTACTACATAAAAATAAGCCAACAATAATGATAATAAGAAAAGATTAATTGGACGAGAGGAGTTACTCGTAAGATGACACAAGAACATCAAACATTTACAATTGAATGGGCTGGTCGTCCCTTAACGTTTGAAATTGGTAAGTTTGCAAAGCAAGCCAATGGGGCGGTTTTAGTTCGCTACGGTGACACAGCAGTTTTATCTACTGCAACTGCATCAAAAGAACCAAAGGATTTACCTTTTTTCCCTCTTACTGTGAATTATGAGGAACGTTTATATGCTGCAGGAAAAATTCCGGGTGGTTTTATTAAAAGAGAGGGTCGACCTAGTGATCATGCAGTATTGACTAGTCGATTGATTGATAGACCAATTCGACCATTATTTCCAGATGGTTTCCGTAATGATGTGCAAGTAATTAGTATTGTAATGAGTAATGACCAAGACGCACCGGCTGAGATGGCTGCGATGGTTGGATCTTCATTAGCGTTATCTATATCTAATATTCCATTTGGTGGACCAATTGCAGGTGTAACGGTTGGTCGTATTAATGGTGAATTTATTGTTAATCCAACACCAGAACAATTAGATAAGAGTGACATTGAACTTGTTGTTGCAGGTACAAAGGATGCAATTAACATGGTTGAAGCAGGTGCTGAAGAAGTTCCTGAAGAAACGATGTTAGAAGCAATCATGTATGGTCATGAGGAAATTAAGAAAATTATCTCCTTCCAAGAAGAAATTGTCGCTCAAGTTGGTAAAGAAAAAATGGATGTAAAATTAATCGAAATCAACCATGACCTTGAAGTGGAAATCAGAGAAAAAGCTGGTGAAGACTTGAAGGCAGCTGCCATGGTGCACGAGAAGCATGCACGAGATGCTGCAGTGAAAGAACTAATGGCACGTGTCATGGAAGAATATATAACGGAAGAAGAAGATCGTTCTTCTGAAGCTCGCGAGGTTTTGGACAAACTGTTTAAAGACACTGTTAGAAAATTAATTACAAAAGATAAAATACGTCCAGATGGAAGAAAAGTAGATGAAATTCGATCATTGTCTTCTGAAGTAGATGTATTACCAAGAACGCATGGTTCTGGTTTATTTACAAGAGGACAAACACAAGCATTAAGTATTTGTACATTAGGTGCATTAGGCGATGTACAAATCTTAGATGGATTAGGAATTGAAGAGTCGAAAAGATTTATGCATCACTATAATTTCCCTTCCTTTAGCGTTGGTGAAACAGGGCCAATCCGTGGACCAGGTCGAAGAGAGATTGGTCACGGTGCATTAGGGGAAAGAGCACTAGAACAAGTTATCCCTGATGAGAATGATTTCCCTTATACGATTCGTCTTGTTTCTGAAGTGCTTGAATCCAATGGTTCTACATCACAAGCAAGTATTTGTGCTAGTACACTTGCAATGATGGCTGCTGGTGTTCCAATTAAAGCCCCAGTTGCAGGTATTGCTATGGGTCTCGTGAAAGACGGAGATGATGTTTCAGTATTAACAGATATTCAAGGTATGGAAGATGCCTTAGGTGATATGGACTTCAAAGTAGCGGGAACAGAAAAAGGAATTACAGCTTTACAAATGGATATTAAGATAGACGGAATAAATCGTGAAATCTTAGAAGAGGCTTTGGCCCAAGCAAAAGACGGACGTATAAAGATCCTAGAAAATATGCTATCCGCAATTGAAGGCCCTCGTACAGAGTTAAGTACGTATGCACCAAAAATCTTGACGATGTATATTAAACCAGACAAGATTCGTGATGTTATTGGTCCAAGCGGAAAAATGATTAATCAAATTATTGAAGACACTGGTGTAAAAATTGACATTGAGCAAGACGGTAAGGTGTATATTGCTTCTGCCGATAGCGAAATGAATGTAAAAGCGAAGCAAATTATTGAAGATATCGTTCGCGAAGTGGAAATTGGTCAAACGTATCTTGGAAAAGTAAAAAGAATAGAAAAATTCGGTTGTTTCGTGGAACTTTTTAAAGGAAAAGATGGTCTTGTACACATTTCTCAACTTGCAAAAGAACGTGTGAACAAGGTAGAAGATGTTGTCTCTATTGGAGATGAGATACTTGTAAAAGTTACGGAAATCGATAACCAAGGGCGCGTTAATCTTTCAAGAAAAGCTCTCTTACCAGAGAATAAAGAATAAAGATAAAGACTGGGAAAAGTGACTTTCCTGGTCTTTTTTAACAATTTAATCAAGTATTTTTGACTTAGAACGTTGTCTGGCTCCGACGCTATGCGCTTTTCATAAAAAATCGATGTTAAATACATAGGTACTTACAGAATACATTTGTTCTAACTTGTCCTCTATTTGCATAATTCTTTAGTTGAGGGGGGACAGTGTATGGTAAAGAAGTTTGTATTACAATGGATCACTTTCTTTATGATATTAATGATATCGTTAACGAGTGTTCACAATCCGATTACCACTGGATATATCTATGAATTAAGAAGCGAAGCGGAAACAGTATTGAAAGTAGAGGATCCTTTATTTTCAGAGATCAAGCAAAAACAATTGGAATATAATATAGAACCAAAGGATGCCGTAATAGATAAAGTATGGAAGGCGATTCCTGGATATAATGGACTAGCAGTAGATGTAGAGGCTTCTTATGAAAAAATGAAAAAAGAGGGTACATTTGAGGAAGAGAACCTCGTATTTAACGAAATTCCTCCGAAAACGATGTTAAAAGATTTACCTGCTGCACCTATTTATAGGGGAAATCGTCAAAAGCCAATGGTCTCTTTTATGGTGAATGTTGCCTGGGGTAATGAGTACTTACCTGATATGTTAAAGACGATGAAAGATCATGATGTACGTGCTACTTTCTTTTTAGATGGATCTTGGGTAAAAAACAATCCTAAACTGGCTAAGATGATCATAGAAGAAGATCATGAAATAGGTAATCATGCATATTCTCATCCGAATATGAAAAATTTATCTCGAAGTAGAATTAATCAGGAAATTCAGAGTACGAATGAGATAATTGAAGCAACGATTAATAAAAAACCTCGATGGTTTGCGCCACCGAGCGGGAGTTATCGGCAAGAAGTGGTGGATGTAGCATACGAATATGGAATGAGAACAGTACTATGGACAGTTGATACAATAGATTGGAGAAATCCAGAATATACTAGCATGGCTCATCGAGTTATTGAGAAAGTAGAGCCAGGTTCGTTAATATTAATGCATCCAACTGCATCATCCGCAAAAGGGTTAGAATTAATGATTAAGGGTATTAAAGAAAAAGATCTTCACATAGGCATGTTGAGTGAAACGTTAAGTGAGTCTAGGGTAAAATAATAATGAAAGACATAAAAAGGACATAATAGTATTAAAAATAGGGGGATCAACTTGTGATTAAGCGATTTATAGGAGATAACGGTTTAAGAATTGTTTTTGAACCGAATAAAACTGTTCGATCTGTAGCTATTGGAATATGGATTGGAACAGGATCAAGATTTGAATCGAAACAAGAAAATGGTGTATCGCACTTTCTTGAGCATATGTTCTTTAAGGGAACGAAATCAAGAACCGCCCAACAAATTGCAGAATCATTTGATTCCATTGGTGGACATGTCAATGCCTTTACATCGAAAGAATATACTTGTTATTATTCAAAGGTTTTAGATAACCATGCGAAGCATGCTGTTGATGTTCTAGCAGATATGTATTTCCATTCCACGTTTGATAAAAATGAACTAGATAAAGAAAAAGGTGTTGTTTTAGAAGAAATAAAAATGTATGAGGATACACCTGATGATATCGTTCATGATTTATTAAGTAAAGCGAGCTTTGGTGATCACCCTCTAGGTTATCCTATATTAGGTACGGAAGAGACGTTATCACAATTTTCCTCGCAATCTTTAATTAACTATATGGAACAATACTATAATGCAGATAATGTTGTCATATCTATCTGTGGAAATGTATCAGAAGGATTTGTAGAGTATGTTCAAGAAGTTTTTTCAAAGATGAAAAAAGGGAGTGGCTCCAAAACTCTCGTAAAACCTTCTTTTAATTCTGATCGTATAGCAAGAAAGAAAGATACGGAACAAGCCCACTTATGTCTTGGATTTGAAGGGTTTCCGTTAAGTGATGAACAAATCTATAGTTTAATTTTATTAAATAATACACTTGGTGGGAGTATGAGTAGTAGACTGTTCCAAGAAGTTCGAGAAAAAAGGGGCTTAGCTTATTCTGTATTCTCCTACCATTCTTCCTTCCATGATACTGGTATGTTAACCGTATATACTGGTACGGCTCAAAAACATTTGGATCAACTGTTTGAAATCCTAATGGATACAATAGGAAAAATGCGTGATAGTGGTATGACCGAAAAAGAGCTTACAAACGGGAAAGAACAACTAAAAGGTAGTCTTATGTTGGGCCTAGAAAGTACAAATAGTCGTATGAGTCGGAATGGGAAAAATGAATTATTATTAGGACGGCATCGATCATTGGATGAGATAATTGATGCAATTGATAAGGTGACGCTTGACATGATACAAGATACGAGTGAAAAGATATTTTCACAAGATTATTCCTTAACCCTTATTAGCCCAGATGGTAAATTACCAAAAGGAGTACATTAAAAAATATCGAAAAACATGTCCCCGTAGGGCATGTTTTTTTTTGCTTTTTCATAGTATAGAGAAAAGGTCTGTGGAGGAGAGGGTAAAGGTGCGATTAAGTGAGATTAGTAATAAGGAAATCATCGATTATCAAAAAGGGGAACGTTTAGGTGTTCTAGGTCAGACAGATTTACTCATTGATGAAAAAAATGGTCAAATTGAAGCTTTTGTTATTCCAACATTAAAATGGTTTGGATTAGGAAAGCGTGAAAAAGAAGTCACTGTATATTGGAAACAAATTAAGAAAATAGGTCAAGATATGATCATTATTGAAGTTTGAATAGGTTAATTATTATGTAATAACTGGTAAACAAGCACAATTGTTAAAGATATAAATAGAATATTTTTAGAAATAAGGCAGGCGATTTAATCTTCGCGTGCTTTTTTTATACTTTAAGAAAGTTTCCCTCAAAGGATTAAAGTATAAGAAAAAGGAAGGCTTTCTCCATTAGAAACTGGCGATAATCTAAATTTATCTAATATTAATTAATTAACTGATTGTCCACGTTTCACACGTACTAAGGCATTCACATAATATGTTGTGAGGTAAACATCGCAAGCAAGTTCCCCCTTAAAAAAATGAAAAGTAAGGAAGGGGAGAATATCGTTGTGTTAACAGATATGCACATTGCAATTATCGGCGGGGATGCTAGACAGCTTGAAATAATTAGAAAACTTTCAGAATTAGATGGGAAACTATCTCTCATCGGATTCGATCAGCTTGATGATGGATTTGTTGGTGCGAAAAAGCAAACATTTCACACGTTATCTTCTGAAACGTTAGATGCCATCATACTTCCAGTAAGTGGTATGAACGAAGATGGAGAGATTGAATCCATATTTTCAGGTGAAAAAATTCTCTTTCCTGAGAATTGGCTTGAAAAGACACCAAAGCACATGAAAATATTTACTGGTATTTCAAATGATGTATTAAAATCAATGGCTACAAATGCAAATCGTGATTTAGTTGAATTAATGAATAGAGATGACGTGGCAATATATAATTCTGTTCCAACTGCAGAAGGAACGATTATGATGGTTATTCAAAATACAGACATCACCATCCATAGTTCAAACATTATTGTCACTGGCCTTGGTAGAGTGGGAATGACGGTTGCGAGAACGTTGAAAAACTTAGGTGCAAATGTGGAAGTTGTTGCGAATGAACCAGAGTTGCGAGCAAGAGCATTAGAAATGCAGATGCCTAGTTACTCTGTGAATGAGTTACCTAAACGTGTGAAAAATGCAGATGTAGTAATTAATACCATTCCAGCAAAAGTTCTTTCAGTGGATGTTTTATCGAGAATGCCTTCACATACACTCGTTGTTGATCTTGCATCGAAACCTGGAGGAACAGATTTCCGTTATGCTGAAAAAAGAGGGATAAAAGCTTTATTGGCACCAGGGTTACCTGGTATCGTTGCCCCAAAAACAGCAGGGCAAATTATTGCTAAAGTGCTATCAACATTGTTAATGGAGCACAGGGAAAATAAAGGAGGCAAAAGTTGATGTCACTCAAAGGAAAACATATTGGTTTTGGGTTAACAGGATCGCACTGCACGTACGAAGAGGTTATGCCAGTCATGGAACAGTTAGTAAAAGCGGGTGCACGTGTCACTCCTTTTGTAAGCTATACAGTACAATCTACAGATACAAAATTCGGTAAAAGTGCAGATTGGCTAGAAAGAATACAAGAGATTACTGATGAACCATTAGTAGATACTATTCCTAAAGCAGAGCCTTTCGGACCACAAACACCATTAGATTGTATGTTAATTGCCCCAATGACAGGTAATTCTACAAGCAAACTAGCAAATGCACTAACAGATTCTCCTGTATTAATGGGGGCGAAGGCAACTCTTCGTACAGGAAAACCAGTAGTTGTTGCTATATCAACTAACGATGCTTTAGGACTTAATGGAGTAAATATTATGAAATTAATGTCCACAAAAAATATATATTTTGTTCCATTTGGGCAAGATCACCCTTTCAAAAAGCCAAATTCGTTGGTAGCTGATATGACAAAAATTCCTGAAACAATAGAGTCTGCACTAAATCATGAGCAATACCAACCAGTTTTAATAGAAAGATATAAAGAAGAATAGCAATTAAAACAGAAACTTTGCTAAAATAGATATATATAGTAAGATAAAATAAGCTTACTAATCATGTGCTTTCTCGTAGTTAAGGTTTTTCCCTTAACTACGTATGTTTTTTCATAAATAGTTTTTTATCTGAGTATCAAGTAATAAAAACAGAAGGCAATGAATCTATTTTAGTGTATTGAAAGGGGTTTTTGTTTTATGAGTCAGCAAGGATATCGTGTAGCGGTTGTAGGTGCAACTGGTGCAGTAGGACAACAAATGTTAAAAACGCTTGAAAGATTAGAATTTCCAGTAGCTTCTATTCTTCCATTATCTTCGAAACGTTCAGCTGGAAAAAAAGTTTTATTTAAGGGTGAGGAAGTAACGGTAGAGGAGGCAACACCGGAATCATTCGAAGGCGTTCAATTAGCGTTATTCAGTGCAGGTGGATCTGTTTCAAAGGCACTTGCACCAGAAGCGGTTAAAAGGGGAGCAATCGTAGTAGATAATACAAGTGCTTTCCGAATGGATCCAAATGTACCATTAGTTGTTCCAGAGGTAAATGAAGCAGATTTAAAGGAGCATAATGGAATAATTGCAAATCCGAATTGCTCTACAATTCAAATGGTAGTTGCATTAGAACCAATTCGTAAAGCATTTGGCTTAAATCGAATTATCGTTTCAACGTACCAAGCAGTTTCTGGTGCAGGAGCAGAAGCAATTGATGAAATGTATGAACAAACACAGCAGGTGTTGAATAAACAAGAGGTAAAGGCAGAAATTTTGCCAGTAGGTGGAGACAAAAAGCATTATCAGATTGCGTTTAATGCGATTCCGCAAATCGACAAGTTTGAAGAGAACGGATATACATTTGAAGAAATGAAAATGATAAATGAAACGAAAAAAATCATGCACGATGACTCTATGCAGGTTGCTGCTACGTGTGTTCGTTTACCTGTGGAAACTGGTCATTCAGAATCGGTTTATATTGAAGTTGAAAAGACAGGAATTTCAGTATCTCAAATAAAGGAATTACTTCATTCTGCACAAGGGATTACCTTACAGGATAATCCAAGTGAACAATTATATCCAATGGCAACAACAGCAGCAGGGCAAGACGATGTTTTTGTTGGAAGAATTCGCAATGATTTAGATAAAGATAATGCCTTTCACCTTTGGATTGTAGCAGATAACCTACTGAAGGGTGCTGCTTTGAACTCTGTTCAAATTGCCTTTTCTTTAGCAAAATTAGGTTTATTGAAATAATAATAGCTTAAAGATATATTCCTATTAGCATATAAAGGTGGATGAGGGAAAAAGATGAAAATCGTAGTCCAAAAATTTGGTGGAACATCTTTAGGAAAGGAAGAACTTCGTGACCGAGCAGCAGACCATGTTGGTGAAGCGTTAAGAAACGGTTATAAGGTCGTCGTTGTAGTATCTGCGATGGGCCGTCAGGGAGATCCTTATGCCACAGATACGTTATTGCAGTTAGTTGATGGGATAAAAAGTCATGTGTCAAAAAGAGAACTTGATTTATTAGCTTCATGTGGCGAGACGATTTCTTCTGTAGTTTTTTCAAACTTATTGAATAAAAAAGGGATTAAATCATTAGCCATGACAGGGGCTCAAGCAGGGTTCCGAACAAATGAAGATTATACTAATGCGAAAATAATGGAAATGAAAGTCGAAGGAATTATCAATGAATTAGAGTACCATGACGTAACTGTGGTAACTGGTTTCCAAGGAGAAACACCAAAAGGTACAACTGCCACGTTAGGCAGAGGTGGGAGTGACACTTCCGCTACAGCGTTAGGCGCAGCATTAAAAGCAGAGGTTGTGGATATATTTACGGATGTTAACGGTGTGATGACTGCTGATCCTCGTATTGTTGATAATGCAAGACCTTTAAGTGTTGTCACATATAACGAGATATGTAATTTAGCATACCAAGGTGCAAAAGTAATCCATCCTCGTGCTGTGGAAGTTGCGATGCAAGCAAAGATCCCAATACGCATTCGGTCAACAAATTCAGATGATCTCGGAACTCTTATTACGTCAAGTACGTCACAAGACGTTGGAAGAGATGTAGTGGAACGCGCGGTTACAGGAATAGCACATGTTAGCAATGTGACACAAATTAAAGTGTTTTCTGAAAACGGTGATTATGACCTTCAGTATAAAGTGTTTAAAGCGATGGCAAATGAAGGGATTTCCGTTGACTTTATTAATATCCATCCTTTAGGTGTCGTTTATACTGTTAGTGATGATGTAGCGGACCATGCAATCTCTATTTTAAGAGGCTTGAACTTGGAACCAAAAGTATTAAAGCATTGTGCGAAAGTCTCTGCTGTTGGCGCAGGAATGACAGGTGTACCCGGAGTAACGTCAAGAATCGTTGAAGCGTTAACGAGTAAAAACATTCCAATTCTCCAATCTGCCGATTCTCATACAACAATTTGGGTATTAGTAAGAGGAGAGGATATGATTAACGCTGTCAATGCTCTCCACTCGATTTTTCAACTAGAGAGATAATATCAAAGGAGAGGGTTATCATGAATTTCGGCCGCGTTGTCACCGCAATGGTTACACCGTTCGATTCAAAAGGTAATGTTGACTTTCAAAAAACGTCCATATTAGTTGAGTATTTAATTCAAAACGGTACGGACAGTCTTGTTGTTTCTGGAACAACTGGGGAATCGCCAACATTATCAAACGAAGAGAAATTAGCTTTATTTCGTCATGTTGTAAAAGTTGTAGACGGACGAATCCCTGTAATTGCAGGAACAGGGTCTAATAACACGTATGCTTCTGTGGAACTAACGAGAAAAGCAGAGACAATAGGTGTGGATGCGATCATGCTGGTCGCACCTTACTATAATAAGCCATCACAGAGAGGTATGTATGAACACTTTAAGACAATTGCAGAAAAAACCTATTTACCTGTCATGATTTACAATGTACCTGGTAGAACGGTCTCTAATTTAAATGCTGAAACGGTCATAGCGTTATCTAAGATAAATAATATTGTTTCAGTAAAAGAAGCAAGTGGTGACCTTGAGCAAATGACTGCCATCCTGGCGAATACGAGTGATGATTTTCACTTATATTCTGGAGACGACTCCCTTACACTTCCTGTCTTATCTATAGGAGGATCCGGGATAGTATCTGTCGCTAGTCATATTGTAGGGAATGAAATAAAGGAAATGGTTGACGCCTTTTTTAGTGGTAATACCCAGAAAGCATCCAAAATTCACCAAGAACTATTACCAACAATAAAAGGTATTTTTATGGCACCAAGTCCTACTCCTGTGAAGACAGCTCTACAGCTAAAAGGTCTAGATGTGGGGGGCGTACGTTTACCATTAGTTCCTCTCACGTCAGAAGAAAGAAACTTACTAGCTTCACTTATTAAGTAAACCAAATAAATATCTATTTTTGTTTAGAAGGCCATTGAAAAGGATATCATCTTTTTCAGTGGTCTTCTCCTATCTTTCTAGAACTATTTTAAGTAACCAGAAATGAGAATCATTCATTTTTATCTATCTACAACATTTCGTAAACCAATACCATATTAAAAGGAAAGCACTCCCAACTAGCTAAAAATTGAAGTGCGGATCCGCTCAGTTCTTTTATTGTATACTTCCTCTTTTTTCTTATCATACTATGAGCGAAAGGAGTGGCTCGTTTATGAATGAAAATCCACAACCGAACCCTAACCAAGACCAAGGTAAAGATCAAAAGGGATCTGGCATTATTGAAAAGATTCAACAGTTAGGTCAAACAAATGTACCTCAAATGGAGCAATCAAATATTCATGTGTTAACAATTATCGGTCAAATTGAGGGGCATATGCAATTACCACCTCAAAATAAAACAACAAAGTATGAGCATATTATTCCACAGCTTGTAGCTGCAGAACAAAACCCTAAAATAGAAGGTTTATTAATAATATTAAACACTGTTGGTGGTGACGTGGAAGCTGGTCTAGCTTTAGCGGAGATGATATCCTCTATGTCGAAGCCTACGGTAACATTAGTATTAGGTGGGGGTCATTCCATCGGAGTTCCTATTGCTGTAGCTGCAAACTTTTCTTATATTGCAGAAACAGCTACGATGACAATTCACCCTGTTCGTTTAACAGGTTTAGTAATTGGTGTTCCACAAACCTTCGAATATTTAGATAAAATGCAAGACAGAGTAATAAATTTTGTAACTAGACACTCTGGAATATCGGAAGAAAACTTTAAAGAATTAATGTTATCAAAAGGTAATTTGACGAGAGATATTGGTACGAATGTAATAGGGAAGGACGCAGTTTCTTATGGATTGATTAATGAGGTGGGTGGAATTGGCCAGGCTTTATCTAAGCTTAATGAATTAATTGATCAAAATAAGAAAATGCATCCTAATGGAGATGTTATCCAATGATTCTATACACGTATGTAAATCAAGAAGCAATATTTCCTACCGATGAGAAGGATTTCTCTAGGCAGGAGATGGTCGACATTCCTGGGGGTCAGCTTTTACTTGAAAAAGAAGAAGGAGAATATGGTTTACAGTATAAAATTGTACGCTTATTCTCTACAGATCCTAATATGTACTTAGAAAATAAATACAACCCTGGAGAATATTTCACGAAACAATAATGAAATTTTTCCTTATGTAGCAAAAAAGAGACATTTTATGCTATAATAATGAAAACAAGCGTTCGTTAGACAGCAGCCGTATGCTCGGCTGCTTCTTCCTTTTATGTAACAATACATAGTATTAACGCCTTTTAGATAATAAAATTGAGGTGGTCTTTCATGGCTCGAAAAAGCCGAAAAAAGGAAAAGTGGAAAAAACAGCTTACCTATGAATTAGTAGGGTTGTTTTTACTTATTATTTCTTTTATAACATTTGCAAGATTAGGAATTGTGGGAGAGGGTCTTGTTCAATTATTTCGTTTTTTTCTAGGTAGTTGGCATGCTGCATTAACAATAGGGCTATTAAGTTTTGCCCTGTACTTGATGATAAAAAGAGAGACTCCCTTTATCTGGACAAGAAGACTCATTGGTGTGTACTTATTAATTTTTTCTTTTGCATTATTCAGTCACGTAAGTTTGTTTGATAAATTATCATCCCAAACAGAATTTATGGATCATTCAGTCATCCGAAATACATGGCATTTATTTTGGCTACAGCTTCAAGATAATGCAATTATTGATGATTTAGGTGGAGGGATGATAGGTGCATTTGGTTTTGCATTCTCACATTTTCTCTTTTCCACAGAGGGAACTCCTATCTTTGCCATTGGTCTTATCATTACTTCTGGAGTGTTAATTACAGGAAAGTCTTTCATGGAAATAATCAGAAAAGGTGGGGGCGGTTCCGCTTCTGTTTTACAAAAAATGAAGCATTGGTTGATTCAGGAATGGAAAGAAGCCGTATCTTTTATCAATGGCATATGGGAAAAATCAAAAGAGAAAAAACGTGAAAGAAAAGAAGCATCTTTAGAACCACCTCTAGAACAAACGGCTATTGAACCTAATGAAGAACCGATTATCTATGATTTTTCCACAAAAGCATATCAAGAAACTAATACCACTATTGGTGGAGCGGAAGTAATCGATGTTGAATCGTCTGCATTACAAAAACCTAAAGAGGAAGTAACGATAGATCAAAGGGAAGAATTAGAGGTTCCAGTTACTACAACGTCATTAGTTGTAAGTGCAAAGGAAAATGAATTATATGAAGTGCCTCCTTTAGATGTATTAGCAAGTCCTGTAAAAGCAAATCAAACAAGGGAGCATTCTATGTTATCAAAGAATGCTCGAAAATTAGAAAGAACGCTTGAAAGCTTTGGGGTAAGTGCGAAAGTAACAAAAGTACATTTAGGTCCTTCTGTTACAAAATATGAAGTATATCCTAGTGTTGGGGTAAAGGTAAGCAAAATTGTAAATCTAACAGATGATTTAGCGTTAGCATTAGCTGCAAAGGATATACGAATGGAAGCACCTATTCCTGGGAAATCTGCTATTGGTATTGAGGTTCCAAACCAAGAGGTAGCCCTGGTTACGTTAAAAGAAGTACTAGAATCGCAAACAATGAAAGATAATAAAAATAAATTAGCAATTGCATTAGGTCGAGACATTTCTGGTGATGCAGTTATAGCAGAACTAAATAAAATGCCTCATTTACTTGTAGCAGGAGCAACAGGTAGTGGGAAAAGTGTCTGTATTAATGGAATAGTTGTTAGTATATTAATGCGTAGTAAACCACATGAAGTAAAACTAATGATGATTGATCCTAAAATGGTAGAGCTTAATATATATAACGGGATTCCACATCTTCTTTCTCCCGTTGTAACGGATCCGAAAAAAGCTTCACAGGCATTAAAAAAAGTAGTAAATGAAATGGAACGACGATACGAATTGTTTGCTTATTCAGGAACTAGAAATATAGAAGGATATAATAATTATGTAAAACGTGAAAATGAAAAAAGGGATGAAAGTGAACAACATCCGCCATTGCCTTATATTGTCGTTATTGTGGACGAGCTAGCGGATTTAATGATGGTTGCTTCCAACGATGTAGAGGATTCCATTACTAGATTAGCGCAAATGGCAAGGGCTGCAGGAATCCATCTAATTATTGCAACGCAAAGGCCTTCCGTTGATGTTATTACGGGTGTTATTAAAGCGAATATTCCATCTCGTATTGCCTTTGGTGTTTCAAGCTCAACGGATTCGCGTACGATCCTTGATGGAAATGGAGCAGAAAAATTACTAGGTAGAGGTGATATGCTATTTTTGCCTGTTGGTGCAAACAAGGCTACGCGTATACAAGGGGCATTTTTATCTGATGAAGAGGTGGAAAGAGTAGTAGATCACTGTATCGAACAACAAAAAGCTCAATATGCAGAAGAAATGATGCCGCAAGAAGGGGAAGATATCTCAACTCATGAAGTGGAAGATGATCTTTATGAAGATGCGGTTCAATTAATAGTCGAAATGCAAACAGCTTCTGTATCGATGCTCCAACGACGTTTCCGAATAGGATATACTCGTGCTGCAAGATTGATTGATGAAATGGAAGCAAGAGGTATCGTTGGACCATATGAAGGTAGTAAGCCGAGAGAGGTTTTGATTGCTAAGACGGATGAACAAGAGGTTTCGTCGCAATAAGCTATATTCTAATGACTAGAGTTATAAAACCCTGGTCATTTTTTTGTCTACCCTGAAAATACGTGTATCAGACAATATGGAATACTAACTTTGTTGTTTGTATTCCATTCCCTACTGCCCACTCCCTTTTCTGTGGGGAGTTGCCGATCCTCCTCACGACTGACTCCGTCGCTCTTCCATGGAAGTCTCCCCTTGGATAAAATCTCTTGTTCTTATATGTTAGTCATATATCCCTCTTATTCCAAAAATTGCTTTTATATACTTTGATTCGTTACAATATACTAGACCGAAAAATTTTAAAACATAAACTAACGACGGATTAGGTATGATAATGATAGGAATAACAAGGAGGGAATTTCATTGAAATTACAAACATTTTCGGTTGGCCCGTTACATGTACATGTATTGCCTTCCACGACGTACAAAACCAATACATTAGTACTTCACATGCGGTCTCCATTAACAAAAGAAACAGTTACAAAGCGTGCGCTTCTTCCATATGTACTACAAAGTGGAACGAAAAACCATCCATCTAGAAAAGAAATTCGCCAATCATTAGATGAGCTATATGGAGCCACATTAAATGTGGATGTGTCAAAAAAAGGTGAAAACCATATGATGTCGTTCAAAATGGAAGTAGCAAATGAAAAGTTTTTATCCGATGATCGACCTTTACTAGAGAGGGCAATAGAGTTATTTTCATCTGTAATCTTACAGCCTAAAACAACGGAAGATTCTTTCGATTCTACAATTGTTGAGGGAGAAAAGCGAACTCTGAATCAAAAGCTCTCATCGGTTTATGACGATAAAATGCGTTTTGCAAACAAGCGGCTAACAGAAGAAATGTGCGAAGAAGAGCCATTCGGTCTATTTGTTCTTGGTGATGCAAATGATCTTCCTGAAATAGATGAGAAAGCATTATATAGCTACTATCAAGAAGCGCTCTCAAAAGATCAACTGGATCTATTTATCGTAGGAGATGTAAACGAAAGTGATATGAAAAAGGTGATTGAAAAGCACTTTCATGGATTAACTAGTTTTCCACAACGTGAGTTGGCTTTTGAAAACAAGCCTTTTGATTTAAAAAGAGATTCGAAAGAAATCAAAGAAGAACAAGATGTCCAACAGGGAAAATTACATATTGGTTATCGAACCAATATCACTTATTCAGATGAAGACTATTTTCCACTGCAGCTTTTTAATGGAGTTTTTGGTGGTTTCTCTCATTCAAAACTCTTTATCAATGTTCGAGAGAAAGCGAGTTTAGCTTACTATGCAGCTTCACGAGTGGAAAGTCATAAAGGACTACTTATTGTTATGTCTGGTATTGAGACTGACAAATATGATGCTGCAACGAAAATTATCTTCGAACAAATGGAAGAAATGAAAGCAGGTAACTTTTCAGATCAAGATTTAGAACAAACAAAAGCAGTTCTAAAAAATCAATTATTAGAAACAATGGATGTACCTCGTGGTATTGTTGAGCTTGAATATCATAATCTGCTTTCCTCCACAAAGCGACCACTTGATAGATGGATGGATGAAATTGATAAAGTGCAAAAAGAAGATATTATTCGAGTTGCAAAAAAATTGCAACTTGACACCGTGTATTTTTTAAAGGGGAAGGAGGAGTCATCAAATGAATAAAGTAACATTTGATCAACTACAAGAAACGTTATACCACGAAGAACTTCCTAATGGCTTACAGGTATATGTTTTACCAAAACCAGGTTTTAATAAGACTTTCGCTACCTTTACAACGAAATATGGGTCTATTGATAATAACTTTACTCCATTAGGTGAAAAAGAAGCGCTAAGAGTGCCAGATGGTATCGCACATTTCCTAGAGCACAAGCTGTTTGAAGATGAAGAAGGAGACGTGTTTCAGCTTTTTAGTAAGCAAGGGGCATCTGCCAATGCATTTACAAGCTTCACGAGAACAGCATATTTGTTTTCAAGTACGATGAACTTAAAGGAAAACCTTGAAACTCTTTTAAATTTTGTCCAAAAGCCATATTTCACAGATGAATCAGTGGAAAAAGAAAAGGGAATTATTGAACAAGAAATTAAAATGTATGAGGATAATCCTGACTGGAGAAATTATTTTGGATTAATTGCAAGTATGTTTGAAAAACATCCAGTAAAAATAGATATTGCTGGAACAGTAAAATCCATACACGAAATTACAAAAGAGATGCTTTATAAGTGCTACGAAACATTTTATCACCCTAGTAACATGGTGTTTTTTGTAGTTGGTAATTTAAATCCAGAAGAAACCATACAATTTATTAGAGAGAATCAAGCTGGGAAAGAATTTTCCAAGCCCGAAAAGATTGACCGTTTCTTTGACGAAGAACCAGAGGGTGTTCACGAAAAACAAGTGAAAATACCGATGAATGTGAATACAGGGAAATGTTTAGTTGGCTTTAAGGATCGTAAACCTGATAGACAAGGAAAAGATTTATTAGCATATGAACTGTCTATTCAATTGTTATTAGAAATGATGTTTGGTCAGAGTAGTGAAAATTACCAAACGCTTTATGAAGCTGGTTTAATTGATGATTCTTTTTCCTTTGATTATTCAGGAGAGTACGGGTTTGGTTTTTCTGTGATTGGTGGAGATTCTGATAAGCCAGAACTTCTAGGAGAGAGAATTTCTTCGATGGTAGAAGAATTTAAAGGGAAAGAGTTAAATGAGGAGCTATTAGAAAGCATTCGTAAAAAGAAGATAGGGTATTTCCTACGCTCATTAAATTCACCAGAGTATATTGCAAACCAATTTACAAGATACCGTTTTAATGATATGGATCTTTTTGATGTGATTCCAGTCTTAGAATCTATAAGTAAACAAGATTTACAAACGGCATTGGAAGAGCACTTTGTCGTGGATACACAAAGTAGCCAATGCCTTATTACACCTAAAGGAGAATGAAGCATGAAGGAGAGACCGGTAGCTCTTATTACAGGAGCTAGTGGGGGAATAGGGAATGCGATTGCAAAAATGTTTGCCAAAAAAGGATATTCATTAGTTCTCCATTTCAATAAAAATAAAGAAAATATATATCAGTTATTAGAAGAAATTAAAACATATGATGTTCATTGTGAAGTAGTTCAAGCTGATTTTGCTCATTCACTTGAAGCAGTAGAGAAAATAAAAGCAGCAGCAAGTTCCGTAGATGTGATTGTTCATAACTGTGGTTCCTCAAATATTCACTTAATGACCGAGGTGTCATTTGAACAAGTACAGAGTGAATTAGCGATAGGGATTACCACACCTTTTTTAATAACACAAGCATATCTTCCTGAGATGATTAGCAAGAAGGTGGGGAAAATAATTGTAATTTCTTCCATCTGGGGATTAACTGGTGCTTCCTGTGAAGTACTCTATTCAACAATTAAGGGTGGTATGAACACATTTGTAAAGGCATTAGCAAAAGAGGTTGCTCCAAGTAATATTCAAGTGAACGGTGTAGCACCAGGAGCCATTGAAACTCCCATGTTGCATACCATTTCTCAGCATGATCTAGAGATACTAACACAAGATATACCTGCTGGAAGGTTAGGCTCGGCCAATGATGTTGCTTCCACGGTAGGGTTTTTAGCATCCGATGAAAGTAACTACATTAACGGTCAAATCATCTCTGTTAATGGTGGTTGGTATTGTTAATAATATTGTCAAAAATTATAATGAATAAATTTCCTTGTTGGTGAAAAACTATGAACGAATTTTATCACAAGGAGGAATTCATCAATGTCTGTATTAGATAATTGGGAGCAATGGAAAGATTTTTTAGGTGATCGTTTACAGCAAGCAAAAAGTGAAGGTATGAATCAACAAGTCATTACTGATGTTGCTTATCAGGTAGGGGAATATTTATCTGAGCAAGTAGAACCAAAAAATGATCAAGAGAAAGTTCTGGCTGATCTTTGGAATGTTGCTTCTGAAGAAGAGCAGCATGCTATTGCGAATATGATGGTTAAGCTTGTTCAACGATAAATTCCCATAAAGTGCCGCCAATACTGCGGCACTTTCTTTTTGCTTACTTAACAAGTTTACATACATAAATAAAAGGAAAAAGGATACAATGAATAAATACAATAATTGGTTAACAGATACAGAGTGGGGATAAATAGGTAAGGTATGAAATAACGTTCTCTTGATTTTTCTACAAATTATGCAAAGAAATCTCTTTTAATGACGAAAAAAATCAATTATGATAGGTAGTAGTAGATGAAAGCTCGTGTTTGTTTCTATGGGAAGGAGTTGGTCGGATGGAAGAAAAACAATGGTACTTAGAATATCAAATTAATAAAAACCGCCCAGGTCTACTTGGAGAAGTTGCATCTTTACTCGGAATGCTACGAATTAATATTATGACTATTAATGGTGTTGAAAATCAACGAAGAGGAATGCTCATTAAAAGTCAGAATGACGAAGCGATCTTACGTTTAAAATATATTTTGGAAACAATGGATTTTATTACGTTACGAAAAATCCGTGAACCAAAATTGAGAGATTTATTAGCAGTTCGCCACGGTAGATATATCGAGAGAGATGAAGATGAGAAAAAATTATTCCGTTTTGTCCGAGATGAACTCGGTCTGTTAGTAGATTTTATGGCAGAATTGTTTAAAAAGGATGGGCATCGATTAATTGGTATACGTGGAATGCCGAGAGTAGGAAAAACAGAATCAGTCGTTGCTGCTAGTGTATGTGCAAGTAAGCGTTGGTCTTTCTTGTCATCAACATTGCTTCGACAGACTATCCGGAGTCAGTTGGCTGATGATGAGCTATCAGAGGATCACATTTATATCATTGATGGGATTGTTTCAACGATGAGAGCTTCTGAAAGACATCAAATGCTCGTAAGTGAAATTATGCGATTACCAGCTACAAAAGTTGTGGAGCACCCCGATATTTTTATACGGGAAACAGAATATACGTTAGATGATTTCGATTATATCATTGAGCTCAGAAGTGAAGAGGGTGAAAAGATTACATATGAAGCGGTAGAATCAGGCTTCTCATCCTTTGATATTAGCTAAGTTGGTAGGTGTATAGAGTGTCAGAATTAGGAGCAAGGCTAAAAGCCGCAAGAGAAGAAAAGGGATATTCACTAGAAGAGTTACAAGTGAAAACAAAGATTCAGAAACGATATTTAATTGCAATTGAAGAAGGAGATTTTTCTCGTTTACCTGGCGATTTTTATGCTAGAGCTTTCGTGAAAAGCTATGCGGACGTTGTAGGGATTCCTGCAGAAGTTCTATTTGAAGAACACAGAGACGAATTACCACAATCAAAAAAAGAGCATGCTGAAATTCCTCCACGTGTTAATCGATCGAGACCTAAGTTAGTAAAAAAGAGATCAAAGCTGGCATCCCTTGTTCCAACTCTCATTGCAGTGATATTTGTGTTAGCAATCATAGGAGGTTTTTGGTATTACTACCAGTCACTAGATTCGAATAATACAGGTGTCACCAGAGAGGAAGCTCAATCAGGTGCAAATGTAGATCTTTCTGGCTCAGAAATTGAGGATAATGACGAATTGAATGAAGATGAGGATGAGAATGAACCTGTGGAAGATGAGCCAGAGCGAGAGCCTGACCCTGAACCTGAACCGGAGCCAGAATTAACTTTTAATCGAGTTGAAGGTAATACAACTTATTTTACATTATCGAACGCAGATGTAATTGAAATGAGAATGGAGTTTACTGGTGCAAGTTGGATTAGTATTCCTGTAATAGGATATCAGAACACTTATCAAAGTGGTGATGAGTTTTCTACTGAGTTTGAAGAAGAAGAAGTAACATTTCATTTAGGGAATTCTGGTAATACGGTCATTTTTATAAAAGATCATCAAGTAGAATATCAAATTCCGAATAATGTACAGTATATTGTAGTTACTTTAGCAGAAAACGGAGAACAAGAAGAGTAAAGAAAAAGTACCTAGCGGAGATTCGCTAGGTACTTTTTTAAAAGATAAGTATAACATTTTTGGACTTAGAAAGTTGTCTAGCTCCAGGCGCAATGACCTCGTGTCAAATAACCTGGATGATGAAAAGTAAAAAGCACTTTTCATGTCTAGCTACATCCGCTATCTGCTGTGAAAAATAACCTTCCAGTTAGAAAAGTAGAGAGCACTTTTCAACTGAAAGAACATTTTTCTTCGCAGATATGCAAGCGGATTAAGCTTTTCGTTCGTCCAGAACATTTGCATTTCGGTCCTGAGAGGGCGCCTTGCACTTTTCTTAGCATCTAGATAATAATATTGCCAGTTCATACAATTTTTTAAAAGTTTGAAAGTAAAATTCGCAATATACGCTTGTTTTTGGTAAAATTGATAAAGCTTACGAACTTTTTTTAACATTTTCAAATTGAACATGAGGCTGTAAGGGGGATTAAGGTGAACGTACCTAATCAAATAACCATATCACGAATATTTTTGATTCCTGTTTTTATGATTTTTTTACTCGTTCCATTTACATGGGGAGATATTCGTTTGTTTGGAGCAATAATACCAACTCACCATTTTATTGCTGCCATCATTTTTATCCTTGCTTCTGCAACAGATTGGCTTGATGGCTATTATGCTAGAAAATACGATCTCGTTACAAATATGGGGAAATTTTTAGATCCGTTAGCAGACAAACTTTTAATTACTGCAGCATTTGTCTCCTTAGTTGGATTAGAAATGTTTCCAGCTTGGGCTGCTATTGTTATTTTAACAAGGGAGTTTGCAGTAACGGGTTTAAGATTAGTAGCAGCAGGCGAAGGTTCTGTTTTAGCGGCTGGAAAAGGAGGCAAATTAAAAATGGTATCTCAAATAATTGCTGCTTCCGCTGTAATGTTACATAATACGATTTTTGAACTGCTATCGATACCATTCGCAACAATCATGATCTATATCACAGTTATCCTTACTGTTTGGTCAGGCTTAGATTACTTCATAAAAAATAAACATGTGCTTAGTAAATAAATGGTACTCTAGTTGGAAGGATGGTTTTAGTGAACGCAGAAGTTATTGCTGTAGGATCAGAATTATTGCTTGGGCAAATTGTAAATTCCAATGCTAAATATTTATCAGAGCAATTATCTCACTTAGGTATTAATGTATATTATCATACTGTAGTAGGAGATAACGAATCTCGACTTTCCGATGTTCTCTCCATAGCAAAAGAACGTTCGAATTTACTTATCTTAACAGGTGGGTTAGGACCAACGAAGGATGATTTGACGAAAGAGACAGTTGGAAAAATGCTTGGGAAGCAGCTCGTTCATGACAAAGAAACAGAAGAGAGAATTTGTCAATTTTTTGAAAAACGAGGGCGGGAAATGACAGAAAACAATCGTAAGCAAGCCCTTATTATTGAAGGTTCGCATGTCTTTCCTAATGATCATGGGCTAGCATGTGGAATGGCAATAAGCTCGAAGGAACTACAAATTCTCATGTTACCTGGGCCTCCGAAGGAACTACAGCCAATGTTCGAAACGTATGCAATCCCATACTTTCAAAAACAAATGAAGGTTAAGTCATTCATACAGTCAAGAGTTCTTCGTTTTTTTGACATTGGTGAGTCACAACTTGTAGATAAAATTGATAATTTACTTGAAACACAAACGAATCCTACCATTGCTCCTTTAGCATCAGATGGAGAAGTTACGTTACGACTTACAGTAAAAGGGGAAAAGGAAGAGGAGAATACTTATCTTCTAGATGAAGTACAAAATAAAATTTTGCAAAAAGTCGGGTCTTTTTTTGTAGGCATTGGAGACCAGACATTAATGGGGATGCTTGTCAGACTCTTACAACAGACAAACACAACAATCACAGCTGCAGAGAGCCTAACTGGAGGATTGTTTTCAGCAGGTGTGACAAATGAACCTGGAACAAGTAAAATATTCCCTGGTGGCTTTATTACATATGGAAACGATATGAAGTCTTTGCAATTAGATATTTCAGATGAACTTTTACAAAATGACGGAGCAGTTAGTCACGCTTGTGCAAAGGAAATGGCTAAAAAGTCTAGGGAAAAGGCAAAAACGGACTATGGTATTAGCTTCACAGGTGTTGCTGGACCAGATTCATTAGAAGGGCACCCTGTTGGAACAGTTTATATAGGAATCTCTTCTAAAAGCAAGACGGAAAGTTATGAAATTAAATTAGCAGGTAGTCGACAGAATATTCGAGAGCGTTCTGTTAAATATGGAGTACATTTTTTGTTACAATGGATACGAAAGGAAACGGAAAAGGTGGATGAATAATGTTGAAATTTGAAGATTTTCAAATCTCTGATGAAATTAAAAGAGCAATAAAGGATATGGGCTTTGAAGCACCGTCTCCTATACAAGAAAAAGTAATTCCAGAAATTTTAAAAAACCAAGATATCATTGGACAGGCTCAAACGGGTACCGGAAAGACAGCGGCTTTTGGTATACCTTTAATTGAGCATATTACACCAGATAAAAACGTCCAGGCCCTTATTTTAACCCCAACACGAGAACTCGCTATACAAGTTGCAGGAGAGCTTCAAAAACTGTCCAAATATAAAAATATGCAAATATTACCAATTTATGGTGGTCAATCTATAGGACATCAAATCAAAGCTTTAAAACGGGGAGTTCAAGTAGTTGTTGGAACACCAGGACGTGTGTTGGATCATCTAAGCAGAAATACGTTACAGTTACGTAAGGTTCATACGTTAATTTTAGATGAGGCAGATGAAATGTTGGATATGGGCTTTATTGAAGATATTGAAAAAATTCTTCAACAAGTAAATGTGCAGCGACAAACAATGTTGTTTTCTGCAACAATGCCTCCTCCGATTCGAAAGCTATCCAATAAGTACATGAATCGCCCAAAACAGGTAACGATTAGTAAAGGTGAGGTTACAGCACCATCCATTAATCAAGTATATTTTAAAGTACTAGAAAAGAATAAATTAGACTCTCTCTGTCGTGTCATAGATAGTGAGACAATTGATTTAGGGATTATCTTTTGTCGAACGAAAAAAGGAGTGGCGGAGCTTACTGAGGCGCTTCAAGCACGTGGGTATGCAGTTGATGGACTCCATGGTGATTTAACACAATCTCAACGCGACTTAGTAATGAAAAAATTTCGTGATTCTTCCATCGAGTTTTTAATTGCAACGGACGTAGCCGCACGAGGAATTGATGTGGAAAACGTTTCTCACGTTATCAATTATGACATTCCCCAAGATCCTGAGAGCTATGTTCATCGAATTGGTAGAACAGGTCGTGCTGGTCGAGATGGAGTAGCAGTAACGTTAGTAACTCCGAGAGAAATGAAGCATTTACGTTCCATCGAATCAGAGATTAAAATGAGTATACCATCCCAAAGACTTCCGTCTGTGGAAGAGGTTGTTGAAAAACAACAGCATGTTTGGAAAGCTCAAATTATTGATTTAATCGAGAGTGAAGAGGAAGAAGCAGGCCTATATGATGGGTTAGTAAATGATTTGTTAGGACAATATCCTCCTGATAAAATTATTACTTCGTTACTAAAACTTGCTTTCTATAGTCATGAAGATATCGATGATGATGGGTATGATTTTGGTGATACAGGAGCACAACCTGGCATGACTCGATTCTTCATCAACGTAGGTAGGAATGTGGAGCTTACTCCGAAAAAAGTAGTAGAAGAAGTATCCCAGTTAGTTGGTATTCCTGCACAAGCTGTTGGGAAAATAGATATTTTCGATAACTTTACATTTATGGAAGTTCCACAAGAAGTGGCTCCATTTGTATATGAAGGTTTAAAATATTCTCGGTTAAATGGAGCGAGAATTAATTTAGAACCTGCAAAACCAAGACCAAAAAGAAAATAATAAATTATGAGCTTGTGATTAGGAACTATGGTAGGCTGAAAGAAAGGCGCATTTCAGGATGCGTTTTTTCTTTTGGTTTTAGTTAGTAATGTATTGAATTGATATAAAAATTTATTATTATGAAAACCGAACGAATGTTTGCAATTCTGTTGGCAAAATAGTAGAATAGATGTAAGATAGAAAATAGATATTTAAAAGATCTTTTTCATAAATATATATTCTAGTTTTATTAAAGGAGAGAATACAATGTCGGATCGTAAACAAGCATTAGACATGGCATTACGCCAAATTGAAAAACAATTTGGTAAAGGATCAATCATGAAGTTAGGGGAACAAGCTGAACAACGAGTTTCTACTGTATCAAGTGGAGCGTTAGCATTAGATATTGCCTTAGGAGTAGGCGGATATCCAAAAGGAAGAATTGTAGAGATATACGGACCAGAATCCTCTGGTAAAACAACTGTAGCTCTTCATGCAATTGCAGAAGTTCAACGTAATGGTGGACAAGCAGCTTTCATCGATGCAGAGCATGCGCTTGACCCAGCATACGCTCAAAAACTAGGTGTTAACATTGATGAATTATTACTATCTCAACCGGATACAGGTGAGCAGGCGCTAGAAATTGCTGAAGCACTTGTTCGAAGTGGTGCTGTAGACATTATCGTTGTTGACTCTGTTGCTGCGTTAGTACCGAAAGCTGAAATCGAAGGTGAAATGGGAGACGCCCACGTAGGTCTTCAAGCGCGTTTAATGTCTCAAGCCCTTCGTAAACTCTCAGGTGCCATTAACAAATCAAAAACACTTGCGGTATTTATTAACCAAATTCGTGAAAAAGTGGGGGTTATGTTTGGGAACCCTGAAACGACACCAGGAGGTCGTGCACTAAAATTTTACTCTTCTGTTCGTCTAGAAGTACGTCGTGCAGAAACATTAAAGCAAGGGAACGATATGGTTGGTAACAAAACAAAAATTAAAGTGGTGAAAAACAAAGTAGCCCCTCCATTCAAAACAGCAGAAGTAGATATCATGTATGGAGAAGGTATCTCTCGTGAAGGTTCTATACTAGACATCGGTGCAGAACTAGATATCGTACAAAAGAGTGGAGCATGGTACTCTTATAATGAAGAACGACTTGGACAAGGTAGAGAAAATGCAAAGCAGTTCTTTAAAGAGAACCCTGAAATAACAAAAGCTGTAGAATCACAAATTAGAGAGTACTATGCTTTAGATTCAGCAAAAACTATTCCTGCAGAAGATCCAATGGAAGAAGATTTACCACTAGTTTAATATAAAAGGGTAATGGGTACTTACTCATTATCCTTTTTTGTCGAAAAAAATAGCATTCTAGAATACTATATATGTAAGGCTCTAGTGAGTTATTGTATATGACAGGAATACTCTAGTAGTATGTTAAATTAAAATAATGGGAATGTCTGAAACCTTTCCAATGCTTGACATTGTTATTTATGAAGCATACAATTAGAAAGAATACAGAATTACTTTAATCATACTCAAAATGTATTATCTGTGCTTGATGTAATTTTTATGAAAATGACAAAGTTAAACAAATGAAACTAAGTTCCAACAAGAAATAGCATGAGGAGGTGAATCAGATGCCTAATTTCTTTGTTCAAATCCTCATTTTGCTATTCACTGCAGTTATCGTTTTCTTCATTGGATATTTCGTTCGCAAATCCATTGCAGAAGCCAAAATCTCAAGTGCAGAGCAGCTTGCAAAACAAACAATAGAAGATGCGAAGCGTGAAGCAGATGCAAGTAAAAAAGAAGCGATTTTAGAAGCGAAAGACGAAGCTCATAAAATTCGTATGGAAGCGGAACGAGAAGTCCGTGATCGCCGTAACGATATTCAGAAGCAGGAAAATCGATTAGTTCAAAAAGAAGAATTATTGGACCGAAAAAGTGAAACGTTAGACAAGAAAGAAGAAACTCTTGAAAGAAGAGATAATGATTTGTCAAAACGTCAACAACAAATCGACGAGATGAATAGCAAAGTCGAGGAAATGTTACAAAAACAACAAGATGAATTAGAGAGAATATCTGGTTTTACAAAAGACGACGCAAGAGAGATTATCATGAAAACTGTTGATGAAGAATTAACACATGAGAAAGCGGTGTTAATTAAGGAGTCAGTTACTAGAGCGAAGGAAGAAGCAGACAAAAAGGCAAAAGAAATCTTGTCCATGTCTATCCAACGCTGTGCTGCTGACCATGTTGCTGAAACGACTGTTTCAGTAGTTAGTTTGCCAAACGATGAAATGAAAGGCCGTATTATAGGAAGAGAAGGCCGAAATATTCGTGCATTGGAAACCTTAACAGGAATTGACTTAATCATTGATGATACACCAGAAGCAGTTATTTTATCTGGTTTTGATCCTATCCGTAGAGAGATTGCCAAAACAACTTTAGAAAAGCTTGTACAAGATGGACGAATTCATCCAGCGCGTATCGAAGAAACTGTGGACAAGTCTAGACGGGAAGTTGATGAGCTGATTCGAGAATACGGAGAACAAACAACCTTTGAAATGGGAATACATGGTTTACATCCAGATTTAATAAAAATCTTAGGGCGTTTAAAATTCCGTACAAGTTATGGACAAAATGTGTTAAAGCACTCAATGGAAGTTGCTTATCTCAGTGGACTTATGGCAGCTGAACTTGGGGAAGATGTTCAATTAGCTCGTCGAGCAGGATTACTTCACGATTTAGGAAAGGCTATTGATCATGAAGTAGAAGGAAGTCACGTTGAAATTGGTGTGGAGCTTGCTACAAAATATAAGGAACATCCAGTTGTAATAAATAGTATTGCATCACATCATGGTGATACGGAAGCTACTTCAGTGATCGCAACATTAGTTGCAGCAGCGGATGCATTATCTGCAGCTAGACCTGGAGCAAGAAGAGAAACGCTTGAAACGTATATAAAACGCCTTGAAAAGTTAGAAGAAATATCTGAATCTTTTGATGGGGTAGAAAAAACATATGCAATTCAAGCAGGGCGTGAAGTTAGAATTATGGTTAAACCTGACTTTATAACCGATGAGGATTCTTATCGCTTGGCTAGGGAAATTACAAAGAAAATAGAAGAAGAGCTCGATTATCCTGGTCATATTAAGGTAACCGTGATTAGAGAAACAAGAGCAGTTGAGTATGCAAAATAAAGTGGCGTGTTTATGCCACTTTATTTTTATATACATTAAAAATTTGTTGAAAATTATCGTATGATCGTCAGTTTACTCTTTATCTTATTGAGCTTTGGATTTTTTTACTTAAATATGAAATAATAGATAAACATATAGAAATTTTTATAGAAAATGTTGTATTGTTAATATAAGAAGGAGACTAAAAATGAAAGTATTATTTATTGGAGATGTAGTTGGATCTCCTGGAAGAAATGTAATAAAAGAGTACTTACATAAGTTAAAAGGAAAATATAGACCTGATATAACCATTGTAAATGGAGAGAATGCAGCTGGTGGTAAAGGATTGACGGATAAAATATATCATGAATTAAAACATGCTGGAGCTGATGTTATTACGTTAGGAAACCATGCATGGGATAAAAAAGAAATTTTCGATTTTATTGATAATGTAAATGATGTTGTTCGCCCAGCTAACTTTCCAAAGGGAACACCAGGTGCTGGGTATATAATAAAGAATGTTGGAAACAAAAAAATAGCGGTTATTAACGGACAAGGACGCACTTTTTTGCCACCAATTGATTGTCCGTTTAGAGTAATCGAAGAAATAGTTTCTGAAGTGAAAAAGATTACTCCGTACATTTTTCTGGATTTTCATGCAGAAGCAACAAGTGAAAAATTAGCAATAGGCTGGTATTTTGATGGGGTAGTATCAGCAGTTGTTGGTACTCATACACATGTACAAACAGCAGATGAAAGAATCTTACCAAAAGGAACTGCTTATATTACAGATGTTGGAATGACAGGCCCATACGATGGGATTTTGGGAATGGATAAAGATATTATTATCAACAGGTTTCTTACTAGTCTACCTGCAAAGTTTGAAGTATCAAAGGGCAGGGAACAGTGTAATGGAGTCTTTATCTCTTTAAACAGTAAAACAGGATTAGCTGAATCCATACAACGTATTTCTATCAACGAAGATCGTCCTTTTTTTGACTAAATAAGGGAATCAAGAATAATTACACAAATCGTGAATATATTCAAATTACAAACAACTTGTTTAGAAACTCCATATCAGTAATTATGCTGTGATATAAAGAGACAACACTTAGTGATTACTAGATATGTTTTAAGATCTATATACCACCAATTCATCCTTAAAGGAGGTTCTGAAATGGAAGTATTAAAAGTTTCAGCAAAATCTAATCCAAATTCTGTCGCCGGAGCGTTAGCTGGAGTCATTCGAGAACGAGGAGCAGCCGAGATTCAAGCAATAGGAGCAGGTGCACTTAATCAATCAATTAAGGCAATTGCTATTGCTCGAGGGTTTGTAGCACCAAGTGGTATCGATCTCATTTGTATACCGGCATTTACTGACATTCAAATTGATGGTGAGGAACGCACTGCTATAAAACTTATTATTGAGCCTCGCTAATAGTTACAAATTTTTCCTACTTAACGACGGTTAAGTAGTTTTTTTTGTGGATTTTCTCTGTTTTTTAAAAGGATAAGAATTTATAAATTTTTTTTGAAATTAGAAAGGTGTCTAGCTCCAGGCGCCTTGCGATTTTGTTCTTAACTATTTTTGGGTCTACCCTCGCGTATCAGACTATCTAGTAATATTAACTTTGTTGATTTGTATTCCATTCACTTCAGTCCATATAGAGTTGATGCTACTAATGCATCTAATAACGTATTATCCCGCCATGGTGTAATTTTTACTTGTATGGAGGACTACCTTCGAAAATCTCGGAACGAATGTCGAGGTTATAACTATTTAGTATTACTTCTCCTATACATGCAGTGTTATTTAGAAAAGCCATAATTATATGAAATAATAGAATATTAACCCGTTTTTTAGGTAATAATAGGTAATTTTATAAATAAATTTATTATTTTACGAAATTGATTGAATATTCATGTTTAAGAAATTGTGAAAGTTATGTTACAATATAGAAAGATAACATCTTTATGCAGGGTGAAAACGCTTTATATATAAATGTACATATTGACAATGCGATTTTCCTTTGTTATCTAATACGAAGCCTAGATTAGGGTGTCGGAAAGTTGAGGTGTTTCTTGGAACGTCTTTCAGCAATTTATAAACCAGGATCACGGCTACATATTTTAATTCATGTGACATGTGACAAATCGAGAATTGATAGATAAAAATCCTTTCAATGATTTCAAACTATATTCTTTGATTTTAACGATTTTAATGTATATAGTTAAAGGTAATTAATTGAAATTCTTGAATTGTTAGAGTATATGAATGTGTTCACATTCACAACTCAATGTAGTACTACTAGATTTCATTGTCATACAAAAGGAGTGGAGAATAAGATGATCAATCAACTTTCATGGAAAGTTGGAGGGCAACAAGGTGAAGGAATAGAAAGTACTGGGGAAATCTTCTCCATGGCATTAAGCCGACAAGGATATTATTTATACGGTTATAGACATTTCTCTTCTAGGATCAAAGGGGGTCATACGAATAATAAGATTCGTGTGAGTACACAGCCTATGAATTCTATTTCAGATGATTTAGATATTTTAGTAGCCTTTGACCAAGAAACAATAGATTTGAATCACCATGAATTAGTAAATGGTGGGGTAATTATTGGAGATAGTAAATTTACTCCAAAACTACCTGAAGGATGTAGTGCAAAACTATTTTCCGTTCCATTTACAGACATTGCGTCTGAATTAGGAACATCTTTAATGAAAAACATGGTAGCAGTAGGTGCATCGAGTGCACTATTAGGATTGAAGGTTGAATCATTTCAATCAGTAGTAGAACAGATCTTCTTGAAAAAAGGTGCATCTGTTGTAGAAAAAAATATGCAAGCTATCGCAAAAGGGATGGAATATTTCCACAACGAAGCTCAAGGAGATGTAGGTGATTTTCGTCTAGAAGAAGCTGATGGTAAAAATCGTATGTTTATGATTGGAAATGATGCAATCGCACTTGGAGCTCTAGCTGGTGGAGCAAGGTTTATGCCTGCTTACCCAATAACCCCAGCTTCTGAAATTATGGAGTATTTAATTAAGAAATTACCAGAATATGGTGGTACTGTAATCCAAACGGAAGATGAAATCGCTGCTTGTACAATGGCAATTGGAGGAAACTATGCAGGTGTTCGTAGTTTAACGGCATCAGCAGGACCAGGCTTATCTTTAATGATGGAAGCGATTGGTTTAAGTGGTATTACGGAAACTCCATTGGTAATCGTTGATACACAACGTGGTGGACCAAGTACTGGTTTACCAACGAAACAGGAACAATCTGATATTTTTGCAATGATATACGGAACACATGGAGAAATTCCAAAAGTGGTAATGGCTCCATCTACAGTTGAAGAAGCATTTTATGATACAGTAGAGGCGTTCAACATTGCGGAAGAATACCAAGTACCAGTTATTATTGTTACGGATTTGGCATTATCTCTTGGAAAACAAACAGTAGAACCATTAGAGTTCAATAAAGTAGAAATTCGTCGTGGGAAACTGGATATTTCTGAAGAGTTACCAGAAGCTGAAGGCAAAGAATATTTCAAACGTTATGAAGTAACAGAGGATGGCGTTTCAAAACGCGTTATTCCAGGTATGAAAAACGGTTTGCACCATGTTACTGGTGTAGAACATAACGAACAAGGGAAGCCTTCTGAAAGCCCTGAGAACCGTAAAGCACAAATGGATAAACGTATGAGAAAGTTAAACGACCTTCATAGTGTGTATCCTAATCCAGTATTTAAAGATGAGCGTCATGAAGAAGCAGACGTTTTGATTTTGGGAGTAAACTCTACTAGAGGAACAATTCAAGAAGCAATACCTCGTTTAGAGAATGATGGGTTAAAGGTAAATCATGGACAGGTTCGATTACTTCATCCATTCCCAACGGAAGAAGTAAGAGAAATGGTACAGAAAGCAAAACGAGTTGTTGTAGTGGAAAATAATGCAACTGGTCAACTTGCAAGTTTAATTAAGATGAACCTTGCCTACAGTAATGTTCAATCAATTCTAAAATATGATGGAAATCCATTCTTACCATCTGAAATTTACAGCCAATGCAAGGAGTTGGTCTAACATGGCTACGTTCAAAGACTTTCGAAATAACGTAAAACCAAATTGGTGTCCTGGTTGTGGTGACTTCTCTGTTCAAGCTGCAATTCAGAGAGCCGCTGCTAATGTTGGTGTTGTACCAGAAGAGCTAGCAGTTGTATCTGGAATCGGTTGTTCAGGAAGAATTTCTGGATATATCAATTCATATGGATTCCATGGTATTCATGGCCGTTCTTTACCAATTGCTCAAGGTGTAAAAATGGCGAATCGTGAATTAACTGTTATTGCATCTGGTGGAGATGGAGATGGATTTGCGATCGGTATGGGGCATACGATTCATGCCATTCGTAGAAACATAGATGTAACATACATTGTTATGGACAATCAGATTTATGGATTAACAAAAGGTCAAACATCTCCAAGAAGTGAGATGGGCTTTAAAACAAAAAGTACTCCGGGTGGTTCTATTGAATCCGCATTAGGAGTAATGGAACTAGCTATATCGTCTGGAATCGGGTTCCTTGCGCAAAGCTTCTCTAGTGACTTAAAAGAACTTACTTCTCTTATTGAGCAAGGAATTCAACATAAAGGATTTTCATTAATTAATGTGTTTAGTCCTTGTGTAACGTTTAATAAAATTAATACGTATGACTGGTTTAAAGAAAATTTAACTTCTTTATCTGATATTGAAGGATATGATTCTCACGATCGTTTAGGTGCTATGAATACGTTAATGAAGCATAACGGTTTAGTGACAGGTCTTATTTATCAAGATAAAGAAAAGCCATCTTACGAATCTTTAGTGACAGGATTTAAAGACGAAGCTCTTGCTAAGCAATACTTAGACTTAGATCAAGCACAATTTGATAAACTAGTAGCAGAATTCATGTAATACTTTAGTTAAAGACAGCCCAATCTAAATATAGATAGGCTGTCTTTTTTTGTTTACCTGGAAATTATAAAATAATCGACCTGTGGATAGCTAGTTGTGTCATGGAAAGAAGTCTAGCTCCACCGCCTTCTTGCTCCTCCGGTAACTTGTTCGCAAAGTTATATAGAAGCCTAAAGGAATTTATTGTCTGTTTTCAATGTGAGCAGAGAAATTAAAATTTTTTTCCTAAAATACACAATGAAAAATCAATTGTCCTTCATATAAAGACAGTGCTGTTTACGTGTACAAATTCGCGTGATAAAATAAACTCGATGATAAAAAAGTTTGATTTTTATTCACAATTTAAAGGGTGAGGTATATAAATGGCAAACAACATGATGAAAGCAATTGTGAAAGATAAAATGGCTCCTGGTGCAACGTTAAAGCAAGTTCCTATTCCGGAAATAGGAGATCTGGAAGTACTCATACAAGTGAAAGCAACCTCAATTTGTGGTACGGACGTTCATATCTATGCTTGGGATGAATGGTCTCAAAGCCGAGTTAAACCCCCATATGTTTTCGGTCATGAGTTTGCTGGTGTTGTTGTAAAAAAAGGAAAGCTTGTAAACAATGTGGAAATAGGAGATCATGTATCTGCAGAAACACATATTGTTTGTGGACATTGCCCACAATGTTTAACAGGTCAAGCACATATATGTGCAAATACACAGATTATTGGCGTAGATCGTGATGGATGTTTTGCGGAATACGTGGCACTGCCTGCAGAAAATATGTGGAAGAATGATCCTTCTTTACCATTTGAAGTAGCAAGTGTCCAGGAACCATTAGGAAATGGCGTTCACACAGTTTTAGCAGGTGATGTAGCAGGTAAATCTGTTGCTATTATTGGTTGTGGTCCTATTGGAATCATGTCTGTTGGAGTTGCTAAGGCTGCAGGAGCATCACAAGTAATTGCACTAGATCTAAATGAATACCGATTAGATTTGGCGAAAAAAATGGGTGCTACTTCACTAGTAAACCCAGGAAAAGAAAACCCATTGGAAGTAGTCTCTCAATTAACAAACGGATATGGAGTAGACGTAGTTTGTGAAATGAGTGGTCATCCAGTTGCTATGAATCAAGGGTTTAAAATGGTGAAAAACGGTGGTCGAGTTTCTATTTTAAGTTTGCCAGTAAAACCAGTAGAGATAGACATTACAAATGATATTGTATTTAAAGGAATAACAGTTCAAGGTATCACAGGAAGACGGATGTATGAAACGTGGCAACAAGTTTCTGGTTTATTAAGCTCTGGGCAAGTAGATGTACAACCAATGATTACACATCACTTTTCTTTAGAGGAGTTTGAAAAAGGCTTCGAACTTATGTTGCAAGGAAATTGTGGGAAGGTCGTATTACATCCATAACATCCATTAAGGAGGCATTTATTTATGAAAGGTTTTGAGTACTTAGAGCAGGAATTGCAAGAAATGAAAGAGGAGGGGGTGTTCCGAACGTTAGTACCGATTGAGTCTGACCAAGGAGCAAAAGTAACAATTAATGGCAAAGAAGTGATCCAGCTTTCCTCAAATAACTACTTAGGTCTAACCAATCATCCAAGAATGAAGGATGCTGCACTAAAGGCTGTTGAAAAATTTGGTGCAGGTACCGGCTCTGTTCGTACCATTGCTGGAACATTTTCCATGCACGAAGAATTTGAGAAAAAACTAGCTAAATTTAAGCACACGGAGGCAACGCTTGTCCTTCAGTCAGGATTCACAGCGAACCAAGCGATCTTATCTTCTATTTTAACAAAAGAAGATGTTGTTATTTCTGACGAGTTAAACCACGCGTCCATCATTGATGGTATTCGTTTAACGAAGGCTGCAAGAAAGATCTATAAACATGTAGATATGGAAAGTTTAGAAGAGGCACTAAAAGAGACACAAGAATATCGTAAACGTTTAGTAGTAACCGATGGAGTCTTTTCAATGGATGGGAATATTGCTCCCCTCCCAGAAATTGTAGAGCTTTGTGAAAAATATGACGCGTTAATTATGGTTGACGATGCACACGCAAGTGGTGTACTAGGTAGTAATGGACGAGGAACAGTAGATCACTTTAATTTAAATGGCCGTGTTCATATTCAAGTTGGTACATTAAGTAAGGCTATTGGTGTTTTAGGAGGGTATATTGCAAGCACACAGGCAGTTAGAGATTATTTAATCCATAAAGGGCGTCCGTTTTTATTTAGTACATCTCATCCTCCTGCAGTAACAGCAGCTTGCTCAGAAGCGATTGATATTCTCTTAGATGAACCAGAAAGAATGGAACGTTTATGGGAAAATGCACGATTTTTAAAAGATGGTCTGAAAAAGCTTGGCTTCGAAACTGGTATCAGTGAAACTCCAATTACTCCTGTTGTAGTTGGAGATGGTGCAAAATCACATCAACTTTCTGATAAATTATTATCATATGGAGTATTTGCACAGGGAATTGCTTTTCCAACAGTACCTAAGGGAGCAGCTCGTGTTCGTACGATCGTAACGGCAGACCATACGAAAGAGCTATTACAAGAAGCATTAGATGCATTTGAGAAAGCCGGAAAAGAACTAGGGTTAATCTAATAATGATAAACTAAAACAGGTATAAAAGGCGTCATAAGCTTTTTTGCCTGTTTTTGTGATGAGGAGGCTTTCTCATGCACTCATAATACACCTCATGAGTGTATTTCAAAGCTAACTAATTGAATTATCCCTTAAATAACGGTACCATGTACGTGTGACAACAACGAGACAAAACACATCGTTGTTGGAAAACAAACATTAAAAGGAGGATTTACTATGGTATTAACTTTTAAACAAATGCTTGCTCATGCTCGTGAACATGTAAATGGTGTAACTTCAGAGGAAGCACGCAAAAAGATCAGTGAAAACCCTAATACGTTAGTAATCGATGTACAAGATGCTGCAGACGCAGGTGCATGTGGATTAATTCCTAGCAGTAAAAACATCTCACTCGGAATGTTACCAATTCGTGCAGACTTAGAGTTACCAGAGCAAATGAGAGATCCTGATTTAGCAGACCGTAGTCGTCCTGTTTTAGTTACTTGTGGAGCAGGTGGACAAGCGACTCTAGGGGCATACATATTAAAGGGAATGGGCTTTACCGATGTAGCGTACATTGAAGGCGGAACAAAGGCTTGGAAAGAAGCTGGATATGAAGTAAATCACTAAGCTACATTTTTAGAGGTAGAAACAATTTGTTTCTACCTCTTTTTGGTGAATACAGAGAATCTATTGTTTGTTTCCCTTGGAAGGTTTATAATGATAAGTTGTATGTTAACAATAGTTAATAGTTTTAAACTTTGTGGGAAGGGGATATAACATGAACGAAGAACAACGCAAACAGCAAACAGAAGGAGCTTATTCTGCGGACAAAAAATCCGACCAGGGTAAGAAGGACTTCTCTCAATATTTCCAAACAACGTATATTGCTCCTGACTTAAAACAAGCAAAAAAACGTGGGAAAGAAGATGTATCAATTCTTTACGATTTTGAAATCCCTGAAGATATGAAAGCAATCGGTAAAGGGAAGAAATTTCTTATTAGAACTTATGGATGTCAAATGAACGAACATGATTCTGAAAACATGGCTGGAATTTTACTGAACATGGGATTTGAATCTACGACAGAAACGGACGTAGCAGATGTTATCTTATTAAATACTTGTGCTATTCGCGAAAATGCAGAAAATAAGGTTTTTGGTGAAATTGGAAACTTAAAAACAATGAAACGTGAACGACCAGAATTAATTGTAGGTGTTTGCGGATGTATGTCTCAAGAAGAGTCAGTAGTTAATAAGATTCTTCAAAAGCATCAACATGTGGATTTAATTTTCGGTACACATAATATTCATCGTCTTCCAACTCTATTAAAGAATGCTATCTTTAATAAAGAAATGGTTGTTGAAGTTTGGTCTAAAGAGGGCGACATCATTGAAAACATGCCTCGTGCTCGAAAAGGTCAAATTCAAGGCTGGGTAAATATTATGTATGGCTGTGATAAGTTTTGTACGTATTGTATTGTACCGTATACACGCGGAAAAGAGCGTAGTAGACGTCCTGAGGACATTATTGAAGAAGTACGTCATTTAGCGCGAAATGGTTATAAAGAGATCACGTTACTAGGTCAAAACGTAAATGCATATGGAAAAGACTTGGTAGATATGGACTATGGATTAGGAGATTTAATGGCTGAAATTCGCAAAATTGATATCCCTCGTGTTCGTTTTACAACAAGTCACCCTAAAGATTTTGATGACCATTTAATTGAAGTTTTAGCTAAGGGCGGTAATTTAGTAGAACATATTCATTTACCAGTTCAAAGTGGAAATAATGATGTATTAAAACTAATGGCACGTAAATATACAAGAGAAGAGTATATTGTCTTGGCAAATAAAATTAAAGAAGCAATTCCACATGCATCGTTTACAACAGATATTATTGTTGGTTTCCCTAATGAAACAGATGAACAGTTTGAAGATACCCTGTCTCTTATGAAAGAAATCGAATACGATAGTGCGTACACATATGTGTACTCACCACGTGAGGGTACTCCTGCTGCGAAAATGGAAGACAATATTCCGATGGAAGTGAAAAAAGATCGCCTGCAACGCTTAAATGCAGTTGTAGGAGAGATTTCTGCAAAGAAAAACAAAGCGTTTCAGGGGAAAGTTGTGGAAGTTCTTGTAGAAGGGGAAAGTAAGAAGAACCCTGATGTATTGTCTGGAAGAACGAGAACAAACCGTCTTGTAAACTTTGAAGGTCCTAAATCAAGCATTGGTGAGATCGTTTATGTTAAAATAACAGAAGCAAAGTCTTGGTCACTAGATGGCCAGCTTGTCGAAACTGCTGAGGTGATTAAATAATGTCGAATCTTTATACGAAACAACAAATTGTTGATAAAGCAAAAGAATTATCAAAAATGATTGCAGAAACAGAAGAAGTTGATTTTTTTAAACGTGCAGAGCTACAAATAAATGACCATCTTCGTGTTCAAGAAATTATTGCACAAATTAAGTCTCTTCAAAAAGAAGCGGTTAATTTACAGCACTATCAAAAGCAGGAAGGCTTAAAAGCAGTGGAAGAGAAAATCGACGCATTACAAGATGAATTAGATGAGATTCCATTAGTAAGAGAATTTAAACAGTCTCAAACAGATGTAAACCAACTACTTCAGCTTGTTAGTACTACAATTTCGAACAATGTAACGAATGAGATTATCAAATCAACAGGTGGAGATGTATTAAAAGGAACTACAACAAAGAACCCACTACATTCTCAAGGCTGTTAAGTTTAACGTATAACGACACATTAATAGAAAGTGTTGGAACCAGTGCCCTTCGATAGGGTGCTGGTTTTGTTGTTTACAAGCGAATACTAGACACCATGTCTCCTATATAGTCACCCATTCACCCAATCATACATATAGTAGTAATAGGAAAACAGATATTTATCTTACTCAAATTATCCTAATTAACGAAATTTTTTTTATAAAAATAAAATATTTGTTATTTCTCATTCATGAACCTCGTATGTATAACATATAAATAATTGAACTATTAGGTTGATATGTAAATTCTCGGGGCGTAATGAACAGTATTCACTTGAATGTAAGCCAATTTGACCAAAACAATTGTAACCATTTGGCTTATCAATTCATAGGTTGCAGTAGAACATTTTTAATAATCACATTGGTCATTTGTCTTGCATAGTATGCAAGTGAAACCGTCTTGATTTCTAAGAATTTTCGTTTGCTGCGCGTCAATCAATTGTTTGAGGAGGGAAAAGTATGTCACCAGCAGACAGAGAGCTAAACTACAGAGAGATTATCACGAAAGCCGTATGTGGAAAAGGTAGAAAGTTTTCGCAGGCGAGTCACACGATTACACCTGCACAACAACCAACGAGTATTTTAGGTTGTTGGATCATTAATCACAAATATGAGGCAACCAAAAAAGGTGATGCCATCGAAGTACGAGGGAAGTACGATATTAATATATGGTATTCCTACAGTAACAATACAAAAACAGATGTTGCAACAGAAACGGTTACTTACACCGATGTTGTACCATTAGCAATGCAAGATAAAAATGTTCTTTCTGACCAACTAGAAGTAGTTGCAAGAGCTGTTCAACAGCCAAACACGTTAGAAGCGACAATTGCAGCTAATGGATGCGATGTGAAAGTTCAAGTGGAACGTGAATTTTTAGTAGAAGTAATTGGCGAAACTAAAGTATGTGTTTACGTCAATCCAGACGGTTGTACAGACGATTGGGATGACAAAGTCTGGGATTACGATGTGGAAGATGAAGAATTTGAAGATTTAGATCCGAACTTCCTCATGGGTGATTTAGAAGAATAATTGTTATTGGGAAGGAGAGAAAGTCTTCTTCCTTATTTCTTTTTATTTTACATGAAAATAAGTATGTTAATTAGAGGTTATCTATCTAGTACTACTAACTTCGTTGGTCTTTATTCCATTCGCTTTCCTAGGGGAGCTTACACTCCTTCGTCGCTCCGAAGTCACGCCTCTGCTCTTCATCCACAGGAGTTCGTGGACTTGCGCTCATTCCATCGGAAGTTTATTGTACTAATCTTCTTCACAACGAATTTTCATCCTCCATGGTAAAAATATTCCATGGAAGTCTACCATAAGGAATACAGGCCAAAAAAAGGAAGTGAGTATCGTGAATGACCCATGGAATATTCATAAAATTTCTTCCTCTATATCAAATAGTCAATCCTTTCAATTACATATTCAAGGACATGAATTCATTCCTACTTCTATTCATGTTTTCTTTCCAAGTGGAGCAAGAAAAGTACTTAAAAATAGAAAGGAACTTGGTGCATTCTATTTAGGACAAGACATGCTTGATGCTGCTGTGATGTCAGCGTACTATGCTGATATTTCCTGTTTCTCTATAGTAGTTCAAAGGATTGGGAAAGACATTCAAATAATACATGTAGAAGAAAAAAAAGAAACAAGAACATGCGTAAATGGTAATTTATCCAACAATACATCCCTTATTGGTGCAGACTTAGAGGTAATGGCTAGAAGAAAAAATGGACCATTTATCTCGTTTCCATTAGGCAATGGATATGATAACAAAATAGGCGCGGACCGTGCGTTAATTCGCCAAGGAACGTCCTTCTCTCAACCAATCATAGAATTACGAGCAGATCCGAAAAAATCAGGAAAAGAGCTTCATGAGGAATTCATGTTTTTAAAGAAAGAATTAGAATCTCGAGCAGATAAAAACAATCTTCTAATTGTTTCAGAGGAAAATCCTACAGGTAGATTCTTTTTAGGAGGGCATTTTCATGTTTCAAATGCAACACCTACCTATCGTAAAATTTCTCTTTTAGATTCTTTGCTTACTTTACCTATTGCGTCGATTACGAAACTAAAGAAGCCGGACAGACGTAGTCTGTATGGAAAACTAGGAGCTGTTCGGTTAAATAGATTTAAAGGGTTTGAATATCGAAGTCTTCCATCTTGGTATCACTTTATTGAAGGAGGAGAGCCTTTTTTCACTTGGGTTGAAACTCTTCTTTTTAACAGTGGATTACCGAAAATAAACCTGGCTGAAAGAACAATACATGCTTATTATGAAGGAGATCATAGCACACTGAAAGAAGAAGTATATCAACTTTTCACATACGCTAGGAATTTTTTGACAAAAAAAGAAGAAGTTAATATGGAAAATTGGATAATATGGTTAGAAAAAAACGAGGAGATTGATTAGCAGATTGATAGACGTATGTTATAATATGTCGTGTATATGAAAACGGATGTACATATGTGACGCTTTATCTGTTTTTGGCAGGTAAACTTAACGATAAATGGTAGCTTAGTACCTTTTGCACTATGCCAAGGTGCTTAAGATTTTCTTAATTTGGAGGTTCATTATGGCAGTGAAACAAACCCCTATGATAGAGCAATACTTATCCATTAAGGCACAATATGAGGATGCCTTTTTATTTTTTCGTTTAGGTGACTTTTATGAGCTTTTTTTTGATGATGCGAAAAAAGCAGCTAAGGAACTAGAGATTACATTAACTAGCCGAGGAAAGGGTGAGGAAGGAATTCCTATGTGTGGAGTGCCACATCACTCGGCAGAACAGTATATCACTCAATTAATTAAAAGAGGCTATAAAGTTGCTATCTGTGAACAAACAGAAGACCCGTCTCAAGCGAAGGGTGTCGTTCGCCGAGAAGTAGTTCAAGTAATTACGCCTGGTACCGTGATGAATGGAAATATTGTTGCAGATAAAGATAATAACTACTTAATTTCGATAACTCCATATGAAAATGGATTATTTGGGATTGCAGCAGTAGAAATGACAACAGGAGAGTTTCTTGTTACTTCCATTACTGGAGAACTAGAGGATGTATTATTCGAAGTATCTTCGTTTCGTCCACGAGAAATTGTACTACCTGAGTTTTTTCCGCAAGAAGGACAAGCTCTATTTCAGCAACGTTTAGGAGTTACTTTATCTCACGAGTCAGAATTGGCAAGTGAAGAAGCTAGTGAAAGTTTAGTAGGTGAAATAGAAGACAGATGTGCAAAAGAAGCTTGTCGCCGTTTAATTCGTTATCTTCACAGAACAACGAAACGATCTCTTGATCATATACAAAAAGCGGTATTCTATTTGCCACATGAGTATATGGGAATTGACGTTCATTCAAAACGAAATTTAGAATTAATAGAATCGTTACGAGAGAAAAAGAAGCAAGGATCCCTTCTTTGGATATTAGATGAGACACAGACTGCGATGGGAGGACGTTTACTGAAGCAATGGATTGAGCGGCCACTCGTTTCAAAGTCGGTAATAGAACAACGACATGGCTTTGTGGAAACTTTATTAGATCAATTTTTTGCGAGGGAGACCCTTCGTGAGCAGCTTCATGGTGTCTATGATCTAGAGAGACTCTCTGGGAAAGTAGCCTTCGGTAATGTAAATGCACGGGAGATGCTTCAATTGAAGCGTTCTTTGCAGGCAGTTCCGGAAATCTTTGAAACGGTGAAAAATATGAACAACGGTTATGGAACGACGTTGTTAGAAAACATAGACGATTGTCACGAACTTTGCGAACTACTGGCAGACAGTATTGTAGATGATCCCCCTGTATCTATTACAGAAGGAAACCTTATCCGGGACGGATATCATCCCGAATTAGATCAGTACCGTGACGCAATGAGAAATGGAAAAACATGGATTGCGTCTCTTGAACAAAAAGAACGCCAAGAGACTGGTATAAAATCGTTAAAAATTGGGTTTAACAAAGTCTTTGGTTATTACATTGAAGTGACAAGAGCAAATATTGCCCATTTACCAGAAGGAAGGTATGAACGTAAACAGACGTTAGCGAATGCAGAGCGTTATATTACGGAAGAATTGAAAGAAAAGGAAGTTTTAATATTAGAAGCGGAAGAAAAAAGTGAGAAGCTAGAATACGAGCTTTTTATGGAGATACGAGAAAAGGTAAAAAAATTCATCCGTCCGCTACAACAATTGGCATCTGCCATTAGTACAATCGATGTTCTTCAGAGCTTTGCAGAAGTGGCAGAACAATATCATTATGTGAAACCAAATGTTGCAATTGGTGGAAATGTTCATATTGTGGATGGGAGACACCCTGTTGTAGAAAGAATGATTGATGAAGGGGATTACGTAGCAAACGATATTATTCTAGATGATAAAAATAGTATGCTTCTTATTACAGGTCCGAACATGGCCGGGAAAAGTACGTATATGCGACAGCTAGCATTAATATCCATCATGGCACAAATCGGTTCCTTTGTTCCTGCTAAAGAAGCGGAACTTCCTATATTTGATCAGATCTTTACGAGAATTGGTGCAGCGGATGATTTGGCACAAGGTCAAAGTACGTTTATGGTTGAAATGCTAGAAACAAAACACGCTGTTACGAGAGCTACGAAAAACAGTTTACTACTTCTAGATGAAATAGGTAGAGGCACGTCTACGTATGATGGAATGGCGTTAGCACAATCGATTGTTGAATTTATACACAATGAAATCGGTGCGAAAACATTGTTTTCCACACATTATCATGAGTTAACGATTTTAGCAGATCAATTACCCTTACTAAAAAATGTCCATGTTTCTGCCATGGAAGAAAACGGTAAAGTTGTATTTCTTCATAAAGTAGTAGATGGGGCAGCGGATCGTAGCTATGGTATTTATGTTGCAGAATTAGCCGAACTTCCGGAAGAGTTAATTTCTCGAGCAAAAACAATTTTGAAGGATTTTGAACAGGGAGATCAGTTAGCGAACAAAGGATCAAACGTTAACTATGTAGAGGAGGCTTCAATAAAGGAAGAAGTTCGTCAAATGACTCTGTTTGGTGAGGAGTTTATAAGTTCTGATGAAAAGAAGCTTTCGAACAAAGAAAAGGCAGTCATTGAGAAGCTACAATCATTGAATTTGCTTCATATAACACCGATTGAAGCTATTACATTACTGGATGAATTACAACGAAAAGTAACGAAAAAGTAAAGAACAGGAGTGGGTTTTTATGGGGAAAATATATCAACTAGATGATGAATTATCTAATAAAATTGCTGCAGGGGAAGTAGTAGAGAGACCCGCTTCTGTTGTGAAAGAGCTTGTAGAGAACTCCATTGATGCGAATAGCAAACATATTCGTGTAGATATACAAGAAGGTGGACTTTCGCTCATTCGGATATTAGATGACGGAGACGGCATTGCGGAAGACGATGTAGAAACAGCTTTTTACCGTCATGCAACGAGTAAAATTCGAAATGATCAAGATCTGTTTCGAATTGCTACGTTAGGATTTCGTGGGGAAGCGTTACCCAGTATTGCGTCAGTATCAAAGCTTATATTAAAAACGAGTGACGGTACGGAGAAAGGGCAAGAAATACGTCTAGAAGGTGGAAAGATTAGTCATAAAGGCTATACCTCTGCCAGAAAAGGAACGGAAATTGTTGTTACAGACTTATTTTATAACACCCCAGCCCGATTAAAATATTTAAAAACAATCCATACAGAGCTAGGACATATATCTGATTGTATCAATCGAATGGCGTTAGCTCATCCAGAGATTGCATTTCATTTAACACACAATGAGAAAACACTGTTAAAAACTGTTGGAAATGAGGATCTCCTTCGAGTGATTACTTCTATCTATGGCTCCAGTATTGGAAAAAGTATGTTGAAAATAGAAGGAGAATCATTAGATTTTAAAGTTACAGGTTTTATTGGAAAGCCGGAAGTAACACGTTCTTCTCGTTCTTATATGTCCACCATTATTAATGGAAGATATATTCGAAATTATGCGTTATTACGAGCAATTCAAGAGGGATATCATACACTCCTACCGATCGGGAAGTATCCCATCGTGGTGCTCCATATAGAAATGGACCCTTATTTAATTGATGTAAACGTCCATCCTGCGAAATTGGAAGTTCGTTTAAGTAAGGAGCAGGCACTACAGGAACTTGTCATTGAAAGTATGAAAAAGGTTTTCCAACAAACTCGTTTTATTCCAGAAGTAACTACTACTTCTAAAAGAGAAAAGAAAGCTTCAGAACAACTAACCTTTACCTTAACTCATGATGTTGTGAAAAAGACGGTGGAACCTGAAAGAACAGCACCGCTTGTAGAAAAAAAATGGAACCTTATGAAAGAAGACGTAGCTACAAACGAGAATTATTCGCAGCAACTAATAAGTGATAGTGAATCTTCTGGAGTGGAAAAAGAGGAATCTTTTGAAGAAGAAACTGCTACAACTGTTTTTGAAGAAAGGGTAGAACTTTCTGAAAAAAGTTCTACATCTAGTACAAAACATCGTGATAAAGAAGTTCCTACCTTATATCCCATTGGTCAGTTACATGGTACGTATATTTTAGCTCAAAATGACCAAGGCTTATTTATCATTGACCAACATGCAGCACAGGAACGAATTAAATATGAATATTACCGAGAGAAACTAGGTGAAGTAGACCTAGAGATTCAAGACTTACTTGTACCTTTGACGTTCGAAATGACCCATGCAGAGGAAGAAAGATTCAAGGAAAGAAAGAGTATTCTTGAAGAAGTAGGAATCTTCCTTGAACCGTTTGGCTCGAGAACCTATGTTGTAAGATCTCATCCGACGTGGTTTCCGAAAGGACAAGAAAAAGAAATTATAGAATTAATGCTAGAACAATTGAAGAATCAATCGTCCATTCATATTGGAAAATTACGTGAGGAAGCTGCTATCTTAATGTCTTGTAAGGCTGCAATTAAAGCAAACCGCTATTTAACGAAAGAGGAGATGTTCCGCTTGTTAGAAACTTTACGATTATGTGAAGAGCCATATACATGCCCTCATGGTAGGCCAGTAATCATTCAGCATTCAACGTATGAAATTGAACGGATGTTTAAGCGCATTATGTAAAAAAGCGTGATGGTATGTAAAGGGGAAACGTGAATGAACATTATTGTAACAACGTCAGGAAGACCGTCAAATGAAAGTATAAACCATGCTAAAGCAATAGCTAAAACGTTAAATATTGCCTTTGTAAGACGTAACAAAGTTTCTGTTGAAAGTGTACGTATGACAAATAAGGCAGATGCTGTTGTAGTCGTTGGCAAAGACAAACTTTCTGTTAAAACGAAGGAGACTACGTTTTTCTTTCACCCGAATACAGCTATGTTCCGTGCAAAGAAATGGTTGAAGACGGGAAAGGAACCTCTGATTGATGCTTGTAAACTGACACCTGGTGATACGTTATATGATGCAACCTTAGGTCTTGGTTCCGATGCAATATTAGCTAGTTTGGCTGTTGGTCACACTGGTAAGGTACTTGGAACGGAGGCATCTTCTCTTCTTGCTTTTATAGTCAAAGAAGGTCTACAGAGTTACGAAACGGATGTACAGGAGTTTAATAAAGCATTAAAGAGAATTAAAGTAATGAACTTGTCTCATATACAATGGTTACAAAAAGCTTCAACAAACTCAGTGGATATTGTTTATTTTGACCCTATGTTTGAAGAAAAAGTATCAGGATCTGATGGTTTTGATAGTATGCGACCTTTCACGCTTTTTACACCGCTTACAGAAACCGCTATAATAGAAGCAAAGCGAGTTGCAAGAAAAAGAGTTGTGCTTAAAGATCATTTCCGAAGTCAACGATTTCAGCAGTTTGGTTTCCAAGTACAAGTAAGACCATCTGCTACCTATCACTATGGAACGATTGAATTAGAAGGAATCAGGTGAACACATGAAAAAACTAATTGTTATTGTTGGTCCTACTGCAGTGGGAAAAACAGCAACAGGAATCTCGTTAGCAAAAACCTTTCATGGGGAAGTCATTAGTGGAGATTCAATGCAGGTTTATAAAGGAATGGACATAGGAACTGCAAAAGTAACCAAAGAGGAAATGGATGGTGTTCCGCACCATTTAATTGATATTAGGGATCCGAGAGAGTCTTTTTCAGTTGCCGATTTCCAGGCGCAAGCGAAAGAGTCTATTGGAGAGATACATAATCGAGGAAAAATACCTCTTATCGTAGGAGGAACAGGGTTATATATAAATTCTGTTATTTATGATTACGATTTTTCCTCATCAGAAGGAGATTCTGACTTCCGTGAAGAATTAGAAATGTATGCAAAAAATTATGGGAATGAAGCGTTGCATGAAAAATTAAAAATGATTGATCCAATAAGCTATGGGGAACTTCACCCAAATAATGTACGAAGAGTCATTCGAGCTTTAGAAGTATATCATGTAACAGGGAAAACCATAGGTGATCGCCCGGATCAGCCAGAAACCTCTCCATACGATGCAACGGTGATCGGTTTAACGATGGAACGGGAAAAATTGTATGAACGGATAGATCTTAGAGTAGATAGGATGATCGCAGAGGGATTAATAGAAGAAGCGAAACACTTTTACGATCAAGGGATACGCAATTGTCAATCTGTTCAAGCAATCGGCTACAAAGAAATCTATGCTTATTTCGATGGTGAATTGACGAAAGAGGAAGCAATTGAACTATTAAAAAGGAACTCACGAAGGTATGCGAAGCGCCAATTAACTTGGTTCCGTAATAAAATGGATATAACATGGTTTTCCATGACAACAGATCAAGAAAAAAAGCTAAAAGAAATTCATCAATTTGTTGAAGGAAAGCTGTTTTAAATAGCGAATATAGATAATAATGTGGATATGAGGAGGCTACCAGTCATGAAACAACAACCAGTTAATATTCAGGACCAATTTTTAAACCAGCTAAGGAAAGAGAATATTCCAGTTACTGTATTTTTAACAAACGGCTTTCAATTACGGGGATTTGTAAAGAGCTTTGATAATTTCACTGTGATCTTAGATACAGATGGGAAGCAGCAGCTAGTATATAAGCATGCAATCTCTACTTTTTCTCCGCAACGCAACGTTCAGTTAAACCAAGAGCAACAATAGGTAATGAAGCATAGAAATAAGGTCATTGAAAAGGAGGGATTTCCTTTTCAATGGCCTTATTTTAACGTTGTTAGGTTTTACTCTTTGGGGTTTACCGTGAAAATACGTGCGTTATTGGTAGTTAAATTATTGTTTCATACTCTTTATCGTTATTTTATTCTTCATGATCTCGTCAGCAACTTGTTCTAGATAATCTAAAGGCTGTGTTGTTTCTAGTGCTAATTTCTTTCGTAACTCTTCTTTTTCAACTCCGTCCATAAATTGATTGATGATGTATGTTTTTCGAAGCTTCTGTGCATTCATATTATTTGTAAATCCAGCTCGTCTCATTTCCATTCGGATCATTTTTTGAAGTGCAACATCCGATAATTGTTTCCCACAGTTATGTTCCTCATCCCAGCGGTAAGACCCCCTTTGATAATCAAATGCGATGAAAAAAGGAAGGGAATCATAACGATTTGGTCGTATTGCTGGCGGTATCCTCATATAATAATCAAACAGCTTCTTTCTGTCGTCAGGTGTGATCTTTAAAGTGCGTTTTTTTCCTTTACGGCTGAACAATTCAATTTCATTTGACGCAAAGTGGATGCGATCTACTGTTAACGATGATATTTCTTGAATCGTTAAGCCGTAATGAAGAATTAGCCGGAAGATAGATTCGTTTCTTTCATACATCATATAACGATACTGCTTCTGCTTCTCAGTTAAACCTCGGTTAGAATGAATCGTTTTAAATAATTTTGTTATGTCATCGAGGTGTAAGTATGGTGTGTTTTTCCCCGGCTTTTTCACCTTTGTTTCCTTAATTAAGTCGGAAATAAGATATACATGCTCTTGTTTAGTAGTAAAAATAAACAAGTGACGTAGCACAGACAATATTCGTCGAATTGTATTTGGTGAATATATTTCACCCCTATGTAAATATGAATAGTAAGAGGAGACTTCTTCAATAGACGGAAACGGTGTGATAGAGGTACTGGGGTTTTTTCGATACTGTTTCATCCATTGAAGAAACTGTAAACAATCATAACGATACCTTTTTATTGTACTAGGCTGTTTTGTTAGTGATAAATGGTCTAAAAACTGGTCTATATTTTGTGTTAAGTCCATTATTTCACCCCATCTCTTATTCTAGTTTCATTATAAAGAAAGTTTTCGGTTTTGTCTTTGCTTATCAACTAGTATGATAGTGATGAATGGTACAAAAAAGGTCAACCCTTTTTAGCAACCTGGGTATTAAAGCTTAAGATCTTTTCAAAGGAGTATACACTATATAACTTTCCTGTGTTTTTGTTTGGGCTTTTGTCACGTGCATCATATATTTGCGTATAGTAGTTGTGAGTGAGAAGTTTCCACTATACAATGGAGGATGGTGACCTCGTTGGAACAAGCAGCAAGAATGAGAAAAAGAGGGCAAATTAATATTGTACTAAAAAAACAAACGGAAGATGAAGCTCTCCTCTCCCATCAAGAATCCGACTTGTTAGAAAAACCGGAACATACAACGTATAAACAAATCCAAGAAGAATTGAATGAATTCATTGGGCTATCAAGCATCAAGCAATTTATGAAAGAGATTTATGCATGGTTATATCTAAACCAAAGACGGCAGGAGGAAGGATTGAAAACGGGGAAACAGGTGTTTCATATGGTATTCAAAGGGAATCCTGGTACTGGGAAAACCACCGTTGCTCGGCTGATCGCAAAATTATTCAAAGATATGGGAGTGTTAGAAAAAGGACACCTTATTGAAGCCGAGAGAGCCGACTTAGTAGGGGAATATATAGGACATACAGCACAAAAAACAAGAGAATTAGTACAGAAGTCTTTAGGTGGGATTCTCTTTGTAGATGAAGCCTATTCGTTAGCACGTGGTGGAGAAAAGGATTTTGGAAAAGAAGCCATTGATACGTTAGTAAAAGCTATGGAAGATCAGCAACATTCGTTTGTATTAATTTTAGCTGGATATCCTAAAGAGATGGACCGTTTTTTAAAGCTAAATCCAGGTTTACCATCTCGTTTTCCGATGAAAATTACGTTTCCCAACTATACAGTGGAAGAGTTAACAAATATGGCAAGAAAAATGATTAAAGAAAGAGAGTATCAATTAGATGCCCGTGCAGAAACTACCTTACAAGATTTGTTAAGGCATTCCAAAGAAAAAGAAGAAGAACATTTTAGTAATGGTAGGTTTATCCGTAATTTGCTGGAGAGAGCAATACGAGCTCAAGCAGTTCGTTTGTTAGAAGAAGGGAATTACGAAAAAGAAGAGCTACTTACAATAAAAGGTGTAGATATATCAAAAGCTTATTATCATCCTGATGTTAAATTAGAATAAGGAAGGTGTTTTTACTTGAATAGTAAAGATGTAGAAGAACGAGTTCTTATAGTAGGATTAAAAACTTCGAAAATAGCAGACGATGATTTTTCGTATCGAATGCAGGAATTAAAGGCGTTAACTTCTACTGCAGGTGGTACAGTTGTAATGGAAATGACGCAAAATCGTGAAAATCCAAATCGGGCGACTTATATCGGAAGTGGAAAAGTAGATGAATTGAAGATGCTAATTGAAGAAAAAGAAGTAGAGCTCGTTATCTTTAATGATGAGCTCTCTCCTTCTCAGCTTCGTAACTTATCCAATGCGCTAGAGGTTCGAGTAATTGATCGGACGCAGGTAATATTAGATATCTTTGCAAGAAGAGCTAGATCAAAAGAAGGGAAGCTTCAAGTTGAGTTAGCACAGTTAAGCTATTTGCTACCAAGACTTCGGGGCCAAGGAGTAGCCTTATCAAGATTAGGTGGAGGTATTGGTACGCGAGGTCCAGGTGAAACGCAGTTAGAGGTAGATCAACGACATATAAGATCAAGAATGACAGACATTCGTACCCAACTAGACCAAATTGTGTCACACCGAGAGAGATATCGTAGTAGACGAAAAAAGAACCAAGTATTTCAAATCTCTCTGGTTGGATATACGAATGCTGGTAAATCAACATTATTACATAAATTAACACAGGCGGATGTTTATGTGGAAGATAAATTGTTTGCTACGTTAGATCCAACGACAAAAAAAATAAAGCTACCATCTGGGATGGAAGTACTCTTGACTGATACTGTTGGTTTTATTCAACAGTTGCCTACCGCCTTAATTGCTGCCTTTCGATCCACATTAGAAGAAGTACAAGAAGCAGATTTAATTTTACATGTTGTTGATTCGTCCAATGAAGATCATCCAAACCATGAAAAGACAGTTCTTGACTTGTTGCAAGACCTAAACTCTGAAAAAATTCCTATGCTTACTGTATACAATAAGCGAGATTTATTAACAGAGGATTTCTTTTCTTACACAAATGGTCCTTCCATATTAATTAGTTCCATGAATGAAGATGATTTGGACAAGCTCCAATTAAAAATACAATCCATCATGGAAGAAAACTTTTCGCCATATATTGTGCATATTGATGCACATGATGGAAAAGCGCTTCACCGCTTACAAAAGGAAACCATCCAACTTGAAAGAGTGTTTGATGAAGAAACAGAGCAATATGTTGTAAGAGGGTATGCACCTGATGAGTCAGCTATTTATCACGAAATGAAAACAAGAGAAACTAGAGGAGAAGTAGAGAATGAGTATTGAGGACCAATTAGATCATTTAGCAAGTACTATTGAACAGGAGTTACAAGAAAGTTTTACTACGAGAAATAAAATAAGTGAACGTAACCAACGGAAAGTTTTGAAGGCATTTCGAGATCATGAAGTTTCGGAGTTTCATTTCCAGCCATCTACGGGGTATGGGTATGATGATGTAGGGAGAGAAACGTTAGAAAAAATATATGCGCAAGTTTTTGGAGGGGAAAAGGCAATTGTTCGTCCACAAATTGTTTCAGGAACACATGCAATAAGTACAGCACTGTTTGGCTTACTTCGTCCAGGGGATGAGTTGTTATATATTACAGGAAAGCCTTACGACACTTTAGAAGAGGTAATTGGAATCCGTGGAGAATCAAACGGATCTTTAAAGGATTTTGGAATATCTTATGAATTTGTACCTTTGAATAACGGTGCTATTGATTTTGTTCAAGTTCAAAAGATGATAACGAATTCAACGAAAGTTATTGGAATTCAACGATCGAAAGGATATGACAATCGACCTTCCTTTACTGTGGACCAAATAGGGGAAATGGTAAGGTTTATTAAAGAAATTGATGAAAATCTCATTGTCTTTGTTGATAATTGTTATGGTGAATTTGTTGAAGAAAGCGAACCTTGTGATGTAGGGGCAGATGTAATGGCAGGTTCTTTAATAAAAAATCCAGGAGGAGGCATTGTAAAAACTGGTGGGTATTTAGTTGGGAAGAAAAATTATATTGAGCAATGTGCTGTTCGGTTAACTGCCCCTGGTATCGGTCTAAAGGGAGGAGCGTCCTTATATAGCTTATTAGAAATGTACCAAGGTTTCTTTTTAGCACCACATATTGTAAATCAAGCAGTAAAGGGTGCCATGTTTACTGCAAAGTTTTTAGCAGAAATAGGGATGAACACATCTCCTAGTTGGAATGATCAAAGAACGGATTTAATTCAATCTGTTTCTTTTCCAACGAAAGAGACGATGATTGCTTTTTGCCAAGCTATACAGGCTTCCTCTCCCGTAGACGCGCATGTGACACCATACCCGAGTCCAATGCCTGGCTATGAGGATGATGTCATTATGGCAGCGGGAACCTTCATACAAGGTGCAAGTATAGAATTAACAGCGGATGGTCCAATACGCCCCCCATTTACTGCGTATGTGCAAGGAGGACTAACATATGAACATGTAAAAGTAGGCGTCTTTGATGCTGTTTTGTCTCTGATTAATAAAAATTTGTTGAAAGTAAATGTGTAAATTTGACGGTATTTGTTGAAACTTAAAGGTGTGGTCGGAAAAAAGTTTTTAGAAAAATATATTTTTGTTTCCACTACTAAACCCTTGTCACATCAACCCTCATTAAATATAACTTTATAATGTCAGATAAATTACCATGTCAGATAATCTAACATGATTTAACACAAGGGATTTAATCTTCGATAGTATAATAGATAACAAAGACAACGAGTTACTTTTTCAAAAGGGACTCGAGGTCAAACAGGTGAAGATGAATGGGGAAGAAATTAATCTCTATTGTACTTCCATGTAGGAGATATTTTAAGGAGGCGGAAGAATAATGAGTAAATACACAAAAGAAAACATCTTAGCAATTGCAAAGGAAGAAAACGTACGTTATATTCGTCTACAATTCACTGACTTACTAGGGATTATCAAAAACGTAGAAATTCCAGTGGATCAATTACCTAAGGCACTTGATAACATGATGATGTTTGATGGTTCTTCTATCGAAGGGTTTGTACGTATCGAAGAATCTGATATGTACCTATACCCTGATTTAGACACTTGGGTTATCTTCCCTTGGAACCAAGAAAAAGGTAAAGTAGCACGTTTAATTTGTGACGTATACAACCCAGATGGAACTCCATTTGCAGGAGACCCACGTGGAGCTTTAAAGAGAGTATTAGAAGAAGCAAAAGCATTAGGTTTCACTGATTTTAATATCGGACCTGAACCAGAGTTCTTCCTTTTCAAAACAGATGAAAAAGGTGAGCCTACATTAGAGCTTAATGATAAAGGTGGATATTTCGATCTAGCACCAGTTGACCTTGGGGAAAACTGCCGTCGTGATATCGTGTTAGAATTAGAAGATATGGGCTTTGAGATTGAAGCATCTCACCATGAAGTAGCTCCTGGTCAGCATGAAATTGATTTCAAATATGCAGATGCAGTTACAACGTGCGATAACATTCAAACATTTAAATTAGTTGTAAAAACGATTGCAGCAAAACATGGTTTACATGCGACATTCATGCCAAAACCATTATTCGGTGTAAACGGAAGTGGTATGCATGCTAATATGTCACTATTCCGTGGACCAAAAGAAAATGCATTCTTTGATGAAAATGCACCTGCACAATTAAGTGAAACTGCGATGCAATTCATTGCTGGTATCTTAAAACATGCTGCAGCTTTTACTGCAATTACGAATCCAACAGTTAACTCTTACAAGCGCTTAGTTCCTGGTTACGAAGCACCTTGTTATGTTGCGTGGTCTATGAGAAACCGTTCACCATTAATTCGTATTCCATCTTCTCGAGGAATAAGTACTCGTGTTGAAGTTCGTAGTCCAGACCCATCAGCAAATCCATACCTTGCAATGGCAGCAATGCTAGCAGCTGGATTAGATGGAATTCGTAATCAATTAACACCACCTCCAGCAACAGACAGAAACATCTATGTTATGGATGAAAACGAGCGTTTAGCTGAAGGTATTGAAGCTTTACCAGCAACTTTAAAAGGTGCTATTGATGCTTTAAAGAAAGATGAAATCATTACAAGCTCTTTAGGGGCTCACGTATTAGAGCACTTCATTGAAGCAAAAGAGATTGAGTGGGACATGTTCCGTACCCAAGTACACCCTTGGGAAAGAGAGCAGTATATGACTACTTATTAATATGCAAAACCCCAAAGCTTAGGCTTTGGGGTTTTCTTATGCAAAAAAACCATATAACTATTGAATGATGTTAGATTCGGATGCTTGTGCTTTTCATAATTACCAAACTTCTCCTTACATACCAATATGATAAATGGAAAATATAACAATAAAGAGAACCTTTAAGATTGATACTATTCGAAGGTATATTTGGAAGGAGATAATAATGTTTGATTTTTGGACTGGAGCAGAAGATCTTCCAATCTATGGATTTTTAGTTCGAGCCACTATAATTTATACATATGTATTTTTGCTTGTGAAAATTTTAGGTCAACGATCTATGGGAACTATTAGCCCAATTGATTTTATCTTCGGTGTTGTTATTGGGGATGTTATCGGTGAACCATTGTCCAGTGGAGACCTCCCGTTGGCTGGTCCATTAGCTGCTGCATCAATGATCGGGTTCTTTCATTTAGCTTTATCGTATATTGCTCTAAAAACTCCGAGGTTTCGCAGAGTTATTGAAGATGAACCACTTATATTAATGAAAGATGGAAAAATTATGCATAAGGAGCTAACGAAAGCCAAAGTAACGATTGATTCGCTATTGATGGACTTACGTTTACAGAGTGCTAGTGATTTTAATGAAATCGATTATGCTGTTTTAGAGGCAAATGGACAAATTAGCGTAATTAAGAAAAGCGAATTTCAATCAATCACTCCAAATGATATGAACAAAAGTACAAACCCAAAAGGTTATCCAACAATTTTAATTGAAGACGGAAGAATCATTCATGCCAATGTTAAGAAGGTTGGATCACTCCAATGGCTTTCTAATCAGATGAAAAAATTAGGGATTACCGACCATAAAGATGTATTTTTACTTTCCATGGATGAGGGTGGACAATTTTATTATAGTATGAAGGAAAGGTATTAATCGGAGCCGTGTGGGAAATCAAAAGAAAAAGGCTCTTACAAACAGAGAATAACAATTCGCGGTTTGTAAGAGTCTTTATTTAAAGGCTTAAAGATAAGATAAATACATATTAATGAATAGACCGGAATACACCAACTACTTTACCGAGTATAGAAACGTTTTGCAAAATGATAGGTTCTAACGAGGAGTTTTCCGGCTGAAGACGGAAGTGATCTTTTTCTTTAAAGAAACGTTTAACCGTTGCTTCATCTTCTTCTGTCATTGCGACAACAATTTCTCCATTATTGGCACTTTGCTGTTGACGAACTACAACATAATCACCATCGAAAATACCCGCCTCTATCATAGAATCTCCTTGGATTTCAAGAATAAACGAATTTTCATCTTGTACAAAATTTGCAGGTAAAGGTATATACTCTTCCACATTTTCTATGGCTGTAATAGGAGAACCAGCGGTAACTTTCCCGATAATGGGAACATAGATTGATGGAGTTTCCGAGATGTTGGAAGATGGTACTCCCCTTACTTCAATGGCTCTTGGTTTCGTAGGATCGCGACGAATGAGTCCTTTTTTTTCTAGCCTAGAAAGATGACCGTGAACTGTGGAACTAGAGGCTAGGCCAACAGCTTCCCCAATTTCCCTAACAGAAGGAGGATATCCTTTGTCTTTCACTTCCCGTTTTATAAAATCTAAAATATCTTGTTGACGTTTCGATAAATTTGACATAATAGCACCTCGTTTACTAGATTACGAAACTTGAATATATGTATTTGATGCAAGACCAGAGATATATTTAGGAACATTATACCATGTGAGTGGCAGTGGTGCAAACATTCGTTCTACTTTCCTGTTGACACGAACGAGTGTTCTTGTTATACTATACTCGAACATACATTCTCATGAGGTGATGAAAAATGAAAATTATACGAAAATTTAAAAACCAAATAGATGCATCATTCGCAGTATTATTACTAGCAATCGGATTATTCACATGGACATACATAAATTCTAATCAAGTTCATGCAATAGATGACTATGTGACGGTAGAGTGGGTTGTTTCGGAAGGTGAGTCGTTATGGACTATTGCTTCAAAGAATCAACTGGGGGATCAAATGGTAATGGAAGAGATAATTACATGGATAAAAAATAAAAATGGGTTAAGTAGTGAAAGAATTTACCCTGGACAAACCATTTATGTTCCAATATTATTGGAATCCTTTGCTTCTGAACATGACTGATAAGTATGTTATATTTATGATGGGCATAAAACTTGATTCTCCTATGTCACTTATGTACGATAGAATGTATGTAATACATTGGAGGTAGTGTAATGTTAAGTAAAGAGAAGCTACAACGCATAAATGAGTTATCAGCAAAAGCGAAAAAAGAAGGTCTTTCATTGAAGGAACAGAAAGAGCAAAAAGAATTACGAGAGGCATATCTAAAAAATGTAAGGCAATCTTTTAAAAATCAATTAAAATCTGTAAAGATAGTAGATGAAGAGGGAAATGATGTAACACCGGAGAAGTTAAAAAAAGATAAAAACAATGATCCTTTCATACATTAAATCTATCGGCTACTAATTTTTTAGTAGTTGTTTTTTTATTGTGAAAGTATATTTTTTTACCTGTGGTGTTTTTTCTTAATATCTTTATCATTAAATCATTATGATAGTAAGCATGTTTTAAAAAAGAAAAGATGGATTTTGACAAATTTTAAAAGGAAGAAAAAGTATGTAAGTGATTTCATTGTTATCATACCTTCTTTTGTACATACTAACTATATACTAGCTGATTATGCTTTTTGAGCAAATCATGTATATACTGTTGTCTTAATAAAAAAGAAAGTATATGATGAATGAAGAAAATGTCAATTTTTGATGAGAGGATGATTTTTTTATGGTAGATAATATCGAGGCTCTATCTATTAGTACGATTCGAACGTTGTCCATTGATGGTGTTGAAAAAGCAAACTCTGGACATCCTGGGATGCCAATGGGAGCGGCTCCTATGGCCTATTCTTTATTTGCGAAATATATGAATCACAATCCAAAAAATCCTGATTGGTTTAACCGTGATCGGTTTGTGTTATCAGCAGGACACGGTTCTATGCTATTATACAGCTTACTTCATTTACATGGATACGATGTTTCCATAGATGACTTAAAAAACTTTCGTCAATTAGGAAGTAAAACTCCAGGTCACCCAGAATATAAGCATACTCCTGGTGTTGAAGCGACAACAGGTCCATTAGGACAAGGTTTTGCTATGGCAGTAGGTATGGCAATGGCAGAAAGACACCTTGCGGCTACCTATAATAAGGAAGATTTTAATGTAGTCGACCATTATACATACAGCATATGTGGTGATGGTGATTTAATGGAAGGTGTGTCTGCAGAAGCTGCATCATTGGCAGGTCATTTAAAATTAGGGCGTCTCGTTGTACTTTATGATTCAAATGATATTTCTTTAGATGGAGATTTACATCAATCTTTTTCTGAAAGTGTGGAAAAGCGCTTTGAGGCTTATGGATGGCAAGTAATTCGTGTGGAAGATGGTAATGATGTAGAAGAGATTTCTCGCGCGATCGAATTAGCAAAAACAGATGATCGACCTACATTAGTTGAGGTGAAAACAGTTATTGGATACGGTTCGCCTAACAGAAGTGGTTCTAACGAGTCCCATGGTAAGCCACTAGGTGAAGAAGAAGCAAAAATGACAAAAGAAGCATATAAGTGGGTGTTCGAAGAGGATTTCCATGTTCCGTCGGAAGTGAGAGAACATTATAATGCTTTAGCACAACAAGGCGCAAAGCAAGAAGCTGAATGGAACGAGCTTTTTGAAAAATATAAACAAGCACACCCAGAATTAGCTCAGCAATTCCAAGCTGCGATTACTGGTGAATTACCTGAAGGCTGGAATCAAGACTTACCAACCTATGAGTCAGGTAGCAAGCTTGCAACACGCCAATCAAGTGGCGAAGCATTGAATGCTATTGCGAAAAAAGTGCCATATCTATTTGGTGGTTCTGCAGACCTTGCGTCATCGAATAACTCGATGCTAAAAGGAGAAGAAGATTTTTCAAGAGATAATTACGCTGGACGAAACGTATGGTTTGGTGTAAGAGAATTTGCGATGGCTTGTGCTGTAAACGGTATGGCATTACATGGCGGAATTAAGCCGTATGCAGCAACATTCTTCGTGTTCTCAGACTATCTTCGTCCTGCAGTAAGACTATCTGCATTAATGGGAGTACCTGTTACGTATGTATTTACACATGACAGTATTGCGGTAGGTGAAGACGGACCTACACATGAGCCTGTAGAGCAATTACCAGCCTTAAGAGCAATGCCTGGAGTTTCTGTGATCAGACCAGGTGATGCAAATGAAACAGTTGCAGCATGGCAATTAGCTTTAGAAAGTAAAGATGAGCCAACAGCTCTGGTTCTTACTCGTCAAGGCTTGCCTACAATTGACGGAACGAAAGAATCAGCTTACGAAGGTGTAAAAAAAGGAGCATACGTTATTTCTGAAGCGAATGGTGATAAAGACGGTATCCTTTTAGCGACTGGATCAGAGGTCCATCTTGCTGTAGAAGCACAAAAAGTATTGGAAAAGGACGGAATCTTTGTTTCAGTAGTAAGTATGCCGAGCTGGGATCGTTTTGAAAAACAATCAAAAGAATACAAAGAGTCAGTTATTCCATCAAATGTAAAAGCTCGTCTAGGTATTGAGATGGCAGTTCCTTTAGGATGGGAACGTTACACAGGAGATCATGGATCAGTGCTAGGAATCAATGGATTCGGTGCTTCAGGTGAAGGTGGAGTTGTCGTAAAAGAATACGGCTTCTCAGTAGAAAATGTCGTTGCTCAATTCAAACAACTATTAGAAAAATAGATTTATTTTTTATATGGTGTAAGAACGGTGTAAATGCCTTTCTTACACCTTTTTTTCTACAAGGCTCTTTTTACCAAGATTGTTTATGTTGACATCAAATGAAGTAAGTTCTGATTTGAAACTTCTAATCTTAAACCAGCATTAACGAATACATTTCTATAGGTATGACTTTTCTGAATGATCTTCTATCACCTTTGTAAATAAATCCCTTTTATATACTTTTAGCAAAAACAGCCTTCTACAAAAAAAGTCAAGTATCCCTTCATAGAGCGACAAATCTTGGACAACCTCTCCGCTATAATAGTGTGAAGGTATTTTCCTTGGAGGGATTATAATGCGAGAATATGAAATTTACATCATTAAAGATGAAATTGCTATCGAGTATTTTGGATTAGAAGGAAAACTTTTTAATTTATTTCAAGAAAATCGTTTTGCTAAAGGTAAATTAAAGGATGTAACAGATAAACAAATAAACTTTATAGTGGAACCAATAAACATTGCAAAATTAGAAGATATTATTGTATCCCGCTTACAAAAATCAGTTGGCTATTCTGCGGACAGTAACAAGCACTTTATTCGATTGCCAGATAAAAATAGTCAAGCTGGTTTATATCTGGATGATAATTACCTCACGTTGTTTTCTGAAGGTACGTATGATGCAGAGGCATGCTTTTTTGAAATACTACGCTATTATCATTCCTACTTTATCGCAATGGAGTTTGAACAACAAAGATATGGTTGGTTAAAACCATTAAAATCAATAGACTATGTACAACAGATTAATTAGAAGATCTTTTATCCCACTTAGCATGGACAGAATTTCAGCCATCATAGAGGAATTAGACTACTTAGAGCGACGGGAAATTGGCACCATGAAGAATGAAAAACGTTATAAGATGCTTTAGAAACATCAACTTCCGAATAGAATTCTTACCACCAAAGTAATAATACTTGATAAGTTAACCACAAACGAGCATACGTATTTTCAGGGTAGATTAAAAGAAATAACACGTAAAAATGATTATTGTCGAATTGACATAACGATTTCTTCATCAATCACTTTAATTGTACGAGCCAATGAGTTATAATGAACTAGGTTTGAAATAATATTGGACATGTCTCCAAGACAGCATAGAGAAGAAGGGGGTACACAAACATGGCAATAGGTTGGGTAATTCTTATTGGAGTACTTTGCCTTTTAGGCGGTGTTGCTGCAGGATTTTTTATCGCAAGACAATATATGATGAGCTATATGAAAAAGAATCCACCAATTAACGAAAAAATGCTTCGTGTAATGATGATGCAAATGGGTATGAACCCGTCACAAAAGAAAGTAAATCAAATGATGAAAGCAATGCAAAGCAATATGAAGTAATAGAAACACTCCAAACCGGAGTGTTTTTTATATTCATATAACTTTTCTATCTTTTCCAACTTTTCCATTTCTGATATGATGGAAAGGGTCTTTGTAAAAATTGATGTATAGAAAATTGGGGTGCTGTGATGCGTGTATTTAAAGATTTAGCTTGGTATTTTAAGCAAGAAAAATGGAACTATGGTGGAGGAATTCTTGTTCTTGCGCTTGTTTCGTTATTTTCCTTATTACCACCATATATTATTGGGGTTATAGTGGACCATATTGATAAGGGAACACTAACGGAAACCATTTTGTTCCAGTGGATGCTCGTATTATTTGCCTTAGCAGTAATTGTTTATATATTACGGTACTTGTGGAGAATTTTAATTTTTGGTCCAGCGATTCGATTAGCTAGACTATTGCGAAATCAGCTGTTTGAGCATTTTTCAAAAATGTCAGCATCGTTTTTTCAAAAAAGACGTACAGGCGATTTAATGGCTCATTCCACAAATGATATCCGAGCTATCGAGCAGACAGCTGGTGCAGGGGTATTAACGCTAGTAGATTCCATTACAATGGGAAGCTTTGTTATTATTACGATGGCAGTTACAATCAGTTGGGAGCTTACACTCATTGCCCTCATACCTATGCCTTTTATGGCACTAGCTGTTAACAAATATGGCTCGATGCTACATAAGCGTTTTTCGAAGGCGCAAGCTGCTTTCTCTACTTTAAACGATAAAGTACAAGAGAGTATGTCAGGAATTCGTGTTACAAAAACGTTTGGATATGAGAAGCAAGAAGTTGCCTCGTTTACGAAAGAATCGGAAGATGTAGTGAAAAAAAATGTGTCTGTTGCGAAAGTAGATGCATTATTCGATCCAACTATTCAAATCATTGTAGGAATTTCGTTTTTCTTATCGCTTGTTTTTGGTGCTCGGTATGTGGTAGCAGGTGACATGTCCATCGGTCAGCTTACTAGTTTTACAGTCTATTTAGGGCTTCTAATCTGGCCAATGCTTGCATTTGGGTGGTTGTTTAATATTGTGGAACGTGGGAGAGCATCGTATGACCGAGTATCACAACTATTAAAAGTGGAACAAGATATCGTAGATAAACCAAATGCAATTGATAAACAACCAAAAGGAGACTTAGAGTTTCAGATTCAATCCTTTTCATACAAAAAAGAAGAGCAGCCAGCTTTAAAGGATATTCATTTCCACTTGAAACGTGGAGAAACGTTAGGAGTTGCTGGTAGAACTGGTAGTGGAAAAACAACACTCATTAAAACACTTATGCGGGATTTTGAAATAAAGCATGGACATGTTTTATTTGACGGTAAACGGTTAGATGACTATACATTAAATGGTCTTCGTGCTTCTATAGGCTATGTTCCACAAGATCATTTCCTTTTTTCAGCAACAATAGCGGACAACATTGCTTTTGCTAAACCTGATGCTACCTATCAGGAAATTATTGAAGCAGCAAAATTAGCTTCCATACATGAAGATATTATCCGCTTTGATGAAGGGTATGAAACGATTGTCGGAGAACGTGGTGTAACCTTGTCTGGAGGACAAAAGCAACGTATTTCTATCGCCCGAGCATTGTTGGCAAATCCAGAAGTACTTATTTTAGATGACTCGCTTTCGGCAGTAGATGCAAAAACAGAAGAGCTTATACTAAATGCATTACGACAAATTCGTCGAGGAAAAACTACATTTATTACTGCCCATAGATTAAGTGCTATTAAACATGCAGATTTAATCTTAGTATTAGATCAAGGAGAAATATTGGAACGTGGAGACCATGCGACATTAATGGAGCAAAATGGGTGGTACCGTCAAATGTATGATCATCAGCAGTTAGAAACGTTAGTGGAAAAAGGAGGGATGTCATCATGATGGAACGACATAAACATTTGTTGATCCCTTTACCACAAGGAACTGTATTCAAACAATTAATGAGCTATGCCAAAATCCATTGGAAATGGCTCACCGTCGCATTTGTGTTATTAGTTGGTGGTACAAGCGCACAGATACTAGGTCCAATATTAATAAAGGTATTTATCGATGACTATTTAACACCAAGGGTTTTTGACTTTCAGCCTTTATTAATGCTAGGGGTAGGTTATCTTGTATTATATTTTGCAGCAGCAATGATGAATTACTTTCAATCTTTATTGTTTCAAAAAACAGCATTAGAAATTATCCAACAAATACGGATCGATGTATTTGAAAAAGTCGAAAGGTTAGGCCTATCATTTTTTGATCAATTTCCCACTGGAGGACTTGTATCTCGAATAACAAATGACACCGAACAAGTAAAGGAACTATACGTAAGTGTATTGGCAATTTTCGTCCAAAACATTGTGTTTCTTATTGGTGTTTTTGTTGCAATGTTCATCTTGAATGTTCAATTAGCTTTGTTCTGTCTTGTTCTTATACCAATGTTGTTTATTTTAATGAAGCTTTATCGAAAATTCAGTTCTAGATACTATGCAGAAATGAGTGAAAAGCTCAGCCAATTGAATGCAAGACTAAATGAGTCCATTCAAGGGATGGCAATTGTTCAGATTTTTCGCCAAGAACGAAGAATGAATCGTGAATTTCAAAAAACAAACCAAGAGCATCACGAAGCGTGGTTTAAAAGCATTAAACTAGATGGACTTTTGCTTCGTCCTGCCGTTGATTTCTTATCCATTATGGCCCTCGTATTGGTTTTAAGCTTTTTTGGAATCACATCTCTAAATAGTCCTGTAGAAATTGGGGTATTATATGCTTTTGTAAGTTACTTAGATCGTTTCTTTGAACCTGTGAACCAAGTGATGCAACGTTTATCAATTTTCCAACAGGCAATGATTTCTGCTGGACGTGTATTCCGGTTAATGGATCACGACGAAATAGCACCTAAAAAACAAGGGGATAACACTCCTCAAGTTTCAAAGGGTGAAATTGAGTTCAAGGATGTTACGTTCTCTTATGATGGAAAACAAGATGTGTTAAAGAACATTAACTTCAAAGTAAAAGAAGGGGAAACATTAGCACTTGTTGGTCATACGGGGAGTGGAAAAAGCTCGATAATCAATTTGCTCATGCGTTTTTATTCCATAAAACATGGCGAAATTCTTATTGATGGAGAAAAAATTGAACACTTTTCAGATGAAGAACTTCGTGAAAAAATGGGGTTAGTACTTCAAGATCCATTCCTATTTGTTGGGGATATTGAACATAATATTCGTCTATTTGATGACTCTCTGTCTCAAGAGGATGTAATAGAAGCTGCAAAATTCGTGCACGCACACCCTTATATTGAACGATTACCAAAGGGATATAAAACACCGGTTGGAGAAAGAGGTTCTACGTTTTCTAGTGGACAGCGTCAGCTCCTTTCTTTTGCCAGAACGATGGCGAAGAAACCTAAAATTCTTGTTTTAGATGAAGCGACAGCAAGTGTGGATACCGAAACGGAAACAGAAATTCAGGTTGCATTGGAGAAGATGAGACGAGGGAGAACAACAATCGCTATTGCCCACCGTTTATCGACTATAAAGGATGCAGATCAAATCTTAGTTCTCCATCAAGGTGAAATCGTAGAACGGGGTACTCATCAGGAGTTATTACAAGAAGAGGGTTTATATCATAAAATGTATCTTCTTCAACAGGGAGCGGAAAAATTAGAGGAAATGATAGGTGACTAAATAAAATTATTGTGAAAGGTGGGGGAAGATGGGAGATTTACAGGAGCGTATTACGATAGAACAGCCGTTAGATGCAGTGTTTTCCTTTTTAGCAAATCCAGAAAATAGAACAGAAATGTATGTTAATGTTGTGGAAGTTGTAAAGAAGGAGGATACTGTTTACGAAGAAATAAGACAATTTTCAAATCGGAAAGTGAGTTCCACATTGAAATTACTGGAAGTGGTGGAAAATAAGAAAGTAGTTTTGAAAAGTGAATCCAATGGTTTAAATGTCCAGTATGTATATAAGGTTAGTTCGATAGATGATGGCTCTACGAGAGTGACATTTGAAGGAACAGTTCAAACAGACACAATCCGTACAAAGTTACTCCGGCCACTATTAGTAAAGATGTTAAAACGAGAAGAAGGAGACCATTTAACATCTGTAAAAAAAGTAATGGAGTCGTAGTTCTTTCATAAGCCTTTTTTATGACGGAGTTTTAGATGAGAATAGGCTGGGACATAAGGAAAGTGTAACATGCAAGACGACCGATAGGGTACCTTAGCGGAGGAAATATAAGAAGACTCCGGCGGGATCAAAAGGCAAGGGTCAGACCACAAGAGTGCTTAAGCGCTCGGCGGCTCACCAGCCGCCCGCGGAAAGCGAAGTATATTTGTGCAGCAAATAGTACCAAGAATCATTTCGTTGGGATTTCTCTTTGCTGAAAACACTTTTGTCCCAACCTCTTCTTACAATTCGAATATGAAAATTTTATGACAAGTGAATGTAAGATGATTGACAAAGGATACTTACCAGGGGTATGGTATAAATAACGAGGTGATTCATATGGACAAGGAACTGAATATTCCATTATCAGTGAACAAAAAACCTGCAGCAATGAGAACAGATGATGAGAAAAAAGAGTTGATTCAACGTCTAAGAAGAGTGGAAGGACAAGTAAGAGGTATTCAACGAATGGTGGAAGAAGACCGGTATTGCGTAGATATTTTAGTACAATTGTCTGCTATAACAGCGGCGTTGAAAAAAGTAGGGTATAACTTACTGGAAGATCATACTCGTGGTTGCGTTTCACATGCGGTTTCGAATGGTGAAGGTGACGAAGCCATCAATGAACTAATGAAAGTGATTCAACAATTCTCAAAATAATTGTTTGTCTTCTGCTTTCTTTGGAGAGCTTAAAAATATAAATAATTTACTTTTAGGAGTGTGCTATATGAAAAAAGAAATCATTCAAGTAGACGGTATGACGTGTGGACACTGTAAATCTTCAGTGGAAGGTGCATTGAAGAAATTAGCTGGAGTTACTGCAGCAGAAGTAAGTCTAGAAGATAAAAATGTTTCGGTTGAATTTGATGCTGATACAGTAACGGTAGATAAACTTAAGGAAGAAATAGAAGAACAAGGTTTTGATGTAGTATCTTAATAGGTTTATGAAAACGTTGGGTGTTCCCAGCGTTTTTTTCTTAAAAGAAAGTATAACATTTTTGGACTTAGAAAGTTGTCTTGCTCCAGGCGCCATGACCTCGTGTCAAATAACCTGGACGATGAAAAGTAAAAAGTACTTTTCAACTGAAAGAACATTTTTCTTCGCAGATATGCAAGCGGATTAAGCTTTTCGTTCGTCCAGAACATTTGCATTTCGGTCATGAAAGGGCGCCTTACGATTTTCTTATAAAACGGCATCTTTGTTTTTTGTTTAATGATGGAAGGGGCAATGTTTCTATGCTATACATAAAACGTGTTGTTATTCTGCTGATAATCTTAACTGTCTCTCTATTTTTATGGATGGATCAGCAACAGAAAAGGATGAATTTAGGTTCTGTAGCAACAATCCCACAACCAGGGTATACAGCACCGAATTTTCAACTAAATAAAATAAGTTACCCAATGGAAACTATTACATTATCGGACCTTACCCTTACAGAAAAAAATGGTGTCATTTTGTATTTTTGGACGTCCTGGTGTCCTTTCTGTAGTGCCTCCATGGAAGCATTACAACATTCCTTTCAAACCTATGGAGACGAAATCCATTTCGTTGGGATAAATGTAACAAAGCAAGACTCCATATCAGAAGCAACAAAGTTTCTTGAGAAGCACCAAATTCACTTCGAAAATGTAATGGATATAGAGGGAACCGTTTCTGGCTCTTATTATGTTCCACCAATTCCTGCAACGATCTTCATTAACAGTGAAGGAATCATTACTCATCGTAAAGTTGGTGCTATAACAGTAATAGAAATTGAGCAATCGATCGCTCAAATGAAAAGGGGTAATTAAATGTTTCATCCGTTTGAAACCTTTTCCCTAGGGCCGTTTACAATATCTATTCAACTTTTATTTCTCATCATTGGGATATTCTTAAGTTATGTATTTTTCGTAACCTATTTGAAGAAAGCAGATAAAGGTAATTACAAGGAAGTTGAAAATCATGTTTTTGTTTCCTTAATTATTGCTATTGGTATTTATAAGCTATGGCCATTTATTCTTCAACCAAGCTTACTAACGTCTCCAAGCAATCTTCTTTATTTTATGGGAGGACCATATGCATTACAAGTTTCCGTAGGAGTGTCACTACTTTATTTTTTTATCCAATCATTACGGAAAAAATGGTCGTATCAGACTTTTGATAGTCTAGCTTTTGGAGTGGTGATTTCCCTATTTGTGCTTTCATTCTTTGTACGAGAATACGGGCAAGTAACACCATTTTCTTTAGGTTTCAAATTGGATGGGGAAGTATATCATCCTATAAATATTTATAAAAGTTGGTCTTACCTAATACTAATAATTTCTTGTTTATTACTAATATCAAAAGAAAAAAGGTTTGCTAGAACCATTTTTCTTTTTATTGGTATACTATTCATTACCTATTTACTAGCTCCGTTCTCGTAATAGGGGATTCTACTTTATTTGTGCGATATAATAATGGAGAAGAATGATAGATAGAAGAGGACATTCCCATGATAGAAATAGTCGTAAGTATCTTCGCTTTAATCATGGCATTTTTGGCTTTGTTCAATCGAATTTATACGAAAGTAGCTGCTATTTACCTATCTACTATGGTGTTGAATTAGATGAAATTAACTGTGTTCTTTATGATGAAAAACGAGACAAATTCACTATGTGAAAAGGTCTCGTTTTTACTGTGTAATTTTTAGTTTTCTCCCTCTAAACGGAACTATTTATACTTTTTCTTAGGGGATTTTATTTTAAGTATTGCATTATTTTGCAGAAAAATAAGCTTCATACTGTTGAATATCAATTTCTTTTTCTTTTAATTTTTTGATTAAAAACTTATGATCTCTTTTCGGGGTTGCGATGATATAGCCTTTAATGATTAATTCATCTGTCATTTGAACTGCTTTTTCCTCTAATGCCAATTCTCCTATTTTACCTGCTATTTTTCCTTTTGCTACATCACGAAACAACTCAGGAACAGGCTCTACCAATTCATTTAAAAATGCTTTTTTCTCGTCTGTCCATAAATGTAATGTTTCATTTATGTAATGTTCTTGCCAATCGAGAATGGATTTACCATCTTCCTTTGGCATTTTCTTTAAAAACTTACGAAACATAAAATATCCTCCGATACCCATGGTCACGGATAAAAAGATTGACCAAAGGACGATCATCCACATAAACCAATCGTTCGGCATCAGACATCACCTCTTCCTTTTCCTGTTCTATATTGTACGCTATTCTTCAAGTTCTGAAAAGAGAGAGCTATTATATTTTTCCGTTTTCATCATAAAAACTTGTAGGAGGAGGACGATAATTAGTATAGTTACATTAAAGTGATTTTATAGGAAGGGATAGATTAGAATGGCAGAGATTAAATATGAAATAGTAGAAACGCTTGCAGTTTTATCACAATCACCAAAAGGGTGGAATAGAGAACTGAATTTAGTAAGTTGGAACGGACGTGAACCTAAATACGATATTCGCGATTGGTCACCGAATCACGAAAAAATGGGCAAAGGTCTCACTTTTTCAAAAGAAGAACTTAGTAAACTGAAGGACGTTCTGGAAGAACTGAAATAATATTACAATACATACATGATTTGAACCGGGAGAATGATTTCTTCCGGTTAGTTGTAAAGATCATAAGAGGTATTTTTGAATAGAAATGCTTTTTTTGAGCAGTACTCGAGTTTAAGTATGCATAATATATGGACTTGTAAATAGAATGGTAGTAATAAACTTTTGAAAAATGAGGTGTTTACCGTTAAATTTTTCATTTTTGTAACTGGGTTATCGATTTTGGCATTTCTAAGCACACGTTTCAGAGAACCTTTTACAGAACCTTATACGTTTAGCAGTTTTATTATAAAAGAGGCTGGAATGAAAGAAGCAGACAAAAAAATGGGCACTACAGCAAAAGGCGAAAAGGATAGTTCTAGTAGTGATAGTTCGGATTTTGGTGGGGGAGAATAGAAGGAAGAGTCCCCATCAAATTTGATGGAGACTTGTAAGTCTTATTTCATAAGGCTTATTTTTCTATCACCATTGTTTTCTCACAAAAGATTCTACCTTGCGTTTTAGTGAGATATTCCATGGTTCATGTTCAGGTCCAATAGGATGTACTAGTACTGTTTTCATTCCTAAACGTTTACCACACCAAACATCTGTAAAAAGCTGGTCCCCTAAAAACAGACTGGAATTGGGTTTCGCTTGTACCTCTCTCATAATTCCTTTTATCTTTGTTGTAGCAGGTTTGTTCGCCATACCATAGCCCCTCAAATCATAAGGCTTTGTAAAACGATCTACTCTTCCTTGATTATTATTTGAAAGGATGACAAGCTGCACGTTATGGTCATGAAGAAGCTGTAACCATTTTTCAAATTGCTCGTCCCCACCTTGATCATGCGCTGCTAATGTACTATCAAGATCTGAAAATATGTGTGTAATACCGTTGTCATCTAACCACTTCCCTGTTATATCTGAATAATGTTCAAATAAATAATCTGGCTTAAAATAAATCATGAAGTGCATCCTTTCTTCGTTCCATACTTAATAACTACTACTAGTATAATAAATCAGTGTTTTAAATTCTATTCGTTATTTCTTTGTTTCCTCCATATTGGCTAAATAATAAAGTGCTTTTGCATAAATGCTTGTAGCCTTTAGTAAATCATCTACCTCGATATATTCATCCTTTTGATGTGCGGTCATCTCTTTTCCAGGAAAAACAGCTCCATAAGCCACACAATTAGGAAGTAAGCTAGCATACGTGTTTCCGCCACTAGATAAAAGGGTAGGTTCATCACCCGTTTCCTCTTCATATGCTTTTTGAAGTGCAGCGATCATTGGTGCTTCCTTGTCCACATGGTGGGGGTTCTTATTACGTATTTCCCCAATCGAGACATTGTATATAGAAATGATTTTCTGTAGCTGTTTTTCAATTGTTTCAAATTGTGCTGTTACAGGATAGCGAATATTCAGATGTACAAACCCCTCATTGTTTTCATAGGAAAAAATCGCTGGGTTTACTGTTAATGGTCCAGTTATGTCATCCGTATGGTCTATTCCTAATTTCACTCCATAATGTTCTTCATATAATAGATCCTGAACAAATGTTACATAACCTTTAGCCTGATTATTTAAAGAGAGGGAATACAGAAAATGAATTAGAGCTACAGCAGCATTTTTCCCTTTAAATGGAACCATGCTATGGGCAGAAGTTCCTTTTAACGTTAAGATAGCTTTCCCATCATTTTTATCCATAGTGCCTTGTAGGTCTTGATTTAGTATGTATTCGTTAAACTTTTTTTCTAATGTGGAGACATCGCCTTTTAGCACAGCGGTAGCTGTCTCTGGAACCATATTTGCGCGCGTTCCTGATGAGAAGGATACTAAATCATACTCGTGAGAAGAATATGTTTGCTCATTAGAAGATCGAAACTGTAACCGTGCGTTTATCTGGCCTTTTTCCGCATTTATAATGGGGAATGTGGCATCAGGAGCAAAACCAGCTGTGGGAGGTTGCTCTATTTCTCGATATTTTCTCAAGCAGCTCATTCCACTTTCTTCGTCGGTGCCAAAAATAATACGTATTTTTCGCTTTATAGGCAAATCTAATTCTTGTAAAAGCTTTACAGCATAAAAAGCTGCCATTGTTGGGCCTTTGTCATCGATGGAGCCACGAGCATAAAGTTTCCCATCACGAATGGTTGGTTCGAAAGGAGGAGATGTCCATTCCCCTGTTGCAGGAACAACATCAATGTGGCATAAAATTGCTATATGATCGTCACTTTGGGATTTTCCATACTCAGCATATCCATAATACCCATGGTGATTTTTTGTTTGATACCCCTGTTTTTGACATAAATTCAGCATAAACTCTAAAGCTTCTGCCACTTTTTTTCCCATTGGTTTTTCATCAGTAGTGGAGAGTATATCTTTTGTGCTTTCCATTTTTAATAAGTTGTTCAAATCTAAAAGGAGATCATTTTTTCGAGCTAACACTTCACGATATAAATCCATTTTTTCAGCTCCTAACCCTCTCAATAGTAGATTGCATGTTTCTTCCACCATTATTATACCAAAACGTTATGATTCATTAAAATATGTATTATTCTTTCGTATTATAAGGTAAATTTTTGTTTTGTCACATTATTCAAAAAACGACATTTTTCATTGGTAATGTCTAATTATGCGCTTGCCTGGGAAATAGTTTCATGAAAAAAACTCCTCATTTCCCAAAGGGAATGAAGAGTTTGTATTATAAGTTGATGCGATAAAGGAGAGTAGAAGGATCGCCAGTTACCCACAGGAACGCGAGCAGGCTGAACCAAATAGACTAACTACCAACAATATTTGGAATAATAGATAGTTTGACTACTTATTGACACGCTAATTTTCAGGGTAGTTCTTTCAACTATAAACTTTTGGAACAGATAGAGATTATTCTAACAATGTTTGTACCGTAACAAAGGTATATCCCTGTTCATGTAATTCATCGATAATAACTGGCAATGCTTCCACAGTTCCATCTAACAATCGTTCATGTTGAAAATTGTGTTGTAGAATAATCCCCCCAGGTGAAACATCTCGGAGGACAATGTTCACTATTTCTCTTCCTGATAAACCGCTCCAATCTAGGGTATCTACAGACCACAAGATGTTTCTCATGCCAATTTCATTAAGTATGGCAATATCCGCTTTCGTAATAGCTCCAAATGGCGGTCGGAATAAATCGGATTTTCTTCCAATAGTTTTCAGCAGTATTTCTTGTGTTGTAACTATTTCTTTTCTTACGTCTACTGACCATTTTGTCCTTAGATCAGGATGAGTTGTGGTATGATTTCCAATCCCGTGACCTTCATTCACTATTCTTTTCATCATATCTGGGTAGGAATTTATTTCATATCCTACAACAAAAAATGTAGCTAGTACTCCTTTTTCTTTTAGAATATCAAGAATCTTAGGAGTGTAATAATCTTCTGGTCCATCATCAAAAGTTAAAGCTACAAGTTTTCTCGATGTGGCTCGTTTATTCATACCATTAGATTTAACATATAAATTTGTTGAAATTAATGTTCTTTTCGCCTTGTGATCATAAGAGATATCCATGTCTAACTTCTTTGCAACTTCCATTAAAGGAACAAATACTTCATTTTGAAATTCGATAGTCTCCGATGAAAGGATGCCTCTATTCCACGAACGAGTTACTCTATCATATTCATCCGTATAGTTTTTTCCAACTGGGAATGCCACCTTTTTATCCTTTGCCTGAAAAACGACGGAGCGGTATATTTCATTCCAATCTACTTGAGCACCGGTATGCTTGAAAAATATCGCAGGTACATGAATTTGTCCATCTCTCATCATATACTTTGTATTTATTGGAACATTATCAATAATAATCGGTGCTACCGGTAAACTAGATTCTTGAGCGTTACTAGGTAAAGGAAAGGTTGTTATAAAAATAATAAGGATAACAAGGTACGAGCAAGTCCGTTTGTGCTTCCAAATCCTATTCATCATATCATGCTCCTTTATGAAATTTAGATTATAATAGATAAACTGTGTAGAGTTACAGAAAATTATTACCAAGTATCTTCAGGAGTTTCTTTAGATTATTTTATTTTTAAAAAAGTAAGAACTTATTGAAACAACAGAGCGTTTCATTCGACATATATAGTAGACAGATCTAAATAGTGAAAAAAGAGAGGAAGTGACGAATGGAAGAAGACGTTGTTCGAGATATTGATGTTCTTTGTGAGGCGTATTACAGAGATGTGTATCAGTTTTGTCTTTATTTTACAAATAATAAAAATGATGCAGAGGATTTAACGCAAGAAACGTTTGTGAAAGTTTTAAACGGATTATCTCATTTTCATCATCGTGCTAAAGTAAAAACATGGATTCTATCGATTGCCAAAAACACTGCGATCGATCATTATCGAAGAAAGAAAATCATAAAATTTCTTCCTGAAATATTTATAAATGAAAGAATGACAGAGTCAGGTGTACCTGATGAGGTTTATAGAGTGAAGGAAGAGTGGCAGGAAGTAGAAATTGCACTTATTTCATTAAAACCATTATACCGAAATGTGATTATACTCAAAGGGATACAAGAATTAAGTAATAAAGAAACAGCAGAAATATTAGGGTGTAATGAAACAAAGGTTAGAGTGACGTTTCATAGGGCAATAAAGCAGCTTCATACAAAGTTATCTATGCCTGAGAGGGGGTATTTTCATCATGGACGATAAGACAAAAGAATTGCTCTCTTTGTTACGAAATCATCCTCAAAAAGAACCAAGCCTGTCGTTTAAAAAACGATTGAAACACGAATTAAGGCAAAGAGTAGAGAAAGTAGAAAGGAAAAAAAGGTATATAAAAATTGGAAACATTGTAAGTTTAACAACGATCTCTCTCATACTACTCATCTGGCTAGTTTCTCCCTCAGGGAATGAATTACTAAAGAATAACTTGAACAGTTTATTAGGCAACAATACTCCTAATTACGGTGACGTAGATGAAAGTGATAATTACCTAGAGGTTCCGGAAATAGAGGAGATAGAGGAAGATCAATTACCAACTTTTCCAGAAAGTGTCGAACTTACTTACAAGGAGTTGGAGTGGGAAACACTTAAAAAAGATGATCTATTAGATTGGGTAAAACTTGAAGAACGTTTATTAGGTCATTTATATGGGTATGAAATTATCATTGAATTGTATGCAGGAAACGATGATATGGAAATAGTGCACGGGGTAATTACTTACAACACGGAAACTTTTACTATCCATAATATCGGTTATGTTCATGATATGGAGTCTATTGGAATAGAGGTTGTTTCATCTAGTTACGGTGAAGATGAAGTCATTTATCTCATTGGTGTAGTTGGATCTCCTACATTAGGATATGAGTATATATTTTATGAAGAAAATGAGGATAATTGGTATAGTTATCATCATTGGGGCAAACCCGAATTAATAGATATTCATGAGAAGAAAGAGGTACTAATGCAATTTGAAGGGAAAGGTCTTCAACCACCAAATGTATCTATTTTATCGTGGGGTGAAGGGAATTTTGTAGTAGCTGATGTGCCATCATCTTTTCAAAAGCAGAGTGTTAATATAGATGAGAATATGCTTTTTTCGTCCACGTATCGTAAAGAGAATGATTCAATTGTAATTGACGTAACACTCTTTCATGAAAGTATGGAGTATGAAAGAGCATATCTATTCTTAGATGAGAAGTTAATAAAGACGAATACTTCAAACTAAATGTCAGAAAAGAACAGTTGATGGTGACACTTTCTCTATGAGTCACCATCAACTGTTCTTTCTCTTCTACCAAGTATCATGTAGTTTCCTTGCCACATTTCTTCCACTTAACACAACCATAGGAGAGCCACCACCAGGATGAGTACTGCCACCAACGAAATATAAATTAGGAATATCTTTTGATGTGTTAAAAGGTCGTAAAAATGTATCTCGTTTGCGATTGGATGCTAACCCATATAAGGAACCACGAAATGCAAGAAACTTGTTTGCAATTCTACTTGGGTCAACTGTTATATCCTCAAGTAAATTATCGCGTATTGCTAATCCTCGCTTTTCTAAGGAATCATAAATGTTTTCCTTCATCAACAAAGAATCATCTCCCTTTCCATCTGATGAAAGGGGAGGGGCATTTACCAAAATAAATAAGTTATCACCATCAGGTGAGAGAGTAGTATCTGTTTTGGAAGAAGTACAAATATAGATCGTAGGATCAACACCAAACTGTTGATGTTCAAACAATGTAGTAAATTCTTTTTTCGGATTTGCACTGAAAAAAACATGATGGTGATGTAAATCGAATCTCGTTTTCATTGCAGCTAATATGACAAAGGCAGAGATAGATGGTTGTATATGGTTTAGAGAAAAGTTTGGGCGGTGCTGCTTTTCTACGAGTCTTGGATATTGAGTTAGCAAATCTCCATTTAAGATAAACACATTCCCTTCGAAACGCTGGTCACTGTCCGTAATGACGGCAGAAATGTTATTATCTTTTACCTCCATTTTTGTTATTTCTGTATTTAAAAGAATAGATACACCTAATTTTCTAGCTAGTTTCTCGAAGCCAAGAGCTATTTGACTGTTTCCACCTCGAGTAAAATACACCCCATCTACTAATTCTAGGTGTCCAATTAACCCAAAGGTAGCAGGGGTCGTATATGGAGAAGAGCCTATATAGGTCGCATAACGATTAAAGGCAAATCTCACCCTGGGATCTTTAAAAAACTGTTGATGAAAGGCATCTAATGTTGTTAGAGGCCTTACTTTTGTCATTGCTTTAACTAAAGGAAGGGAGAGATAATCTTTCCACGATGAAAACGTTCGGTGAAAGAAATGGTTCTGTGAAAGGGTGTATATCTTCTCTACTTCAGCTAAATATTCATCGTACTTATCTGCAGCAAAGGAATCTAGCTTTAACAACTCTTCTTTCATTCTCTCTTTATGGGAGGAAAAATAAAAGGATGTGTTATCAGCAAATACATTTTTCGTATGGGTTTCTAGTTTTTCGAATGTAAAGTAATCATCTGGATTCTCTCCAGCTTCAAAAATAACATTACGAAAAACATGGGGCATGGTAATTGTATTAGGCCCGAAGTCAAATCGGTGACTTCCAAGGGAAACTTCATGAAGCTTTCCTCCAACATGATTGTTCTTTTCTATTAAAGTAACCTGCCATCCACTAGACTGAAGTTTGATAGCTGCACTAAGCCCTCCTAATCCACCACCGATAATCACAGCATGTTTTTTCATAAGTATGTTCGTCCTTTCCAAGAGAATCCTCTTTTTGATACCTGTAAAAACATAGAATAAAATAATACTAGAAGTGTTACTATTACGGAAAATGGAAATAAGAGAAAGTTCCAACTAGTTTGCTTTGTAGTTACATCCACCGTCCATTTTTGTGCAAGTACTAGGCCGATAAGAACAAAACTTAGGTAGGTGAAGCTGTAAAATAGACTAATGATAAAAGGATATACAAAAACAACAGCATAAAATAATGATAAAAATAGTGCGAGTAGCGGGTTTCGACCTAATCCAGGAAAAATATTCTTCGAGAATCCACCCCATACTTCTTTACTACTTTCGTACATATAACAAGAAATATACTGCGAGATATTCATAAGTTTCACATAATAATTTGCTTTTTTCACTTGTCTTGCAATATGGATGTCTTCTACAAGTGAATCTTTCACTGAACGATGTCCATCCACCGCTTCATATGCTTCTCGTTGAAACATCATAAAGGCACCATGAGCAGCAGTGAATGCTGATATCTTTGTTTTATTTGCGATGATAATTGGCAAATGAAAATGAACGATAAAGTGCTGCATAGGAACAAGTAAACGACTTAAGATATTGTTTGTAGGGCACTTTGGAAAACCGGTAATAAGACCAGTATCAGTATCAAACGAGCTGATACAATGCTCCAAACTATTTGGATGAAGAGATACATCTGCATCCAGAAAAAGCAAGAAATCTCCTTTTGCTTCAAGCGATAATTGATGACATGCAAATACTTTTCCAACCCAGTCATTTGGAAGCGGTTTGCCTTCTATGAGCTTGAACCGCTTGTCATTTCTAATTGCTTGTTGTACAAGCGACTTCGTATTATCTTTTGAGTGATCGTCTAGGATGATCACTTCAAAGTTGTGATATGTTAAAGACTTTACAACATTTATGATCCGTTCTACGTTTCGTTCTTCATTCCGCATTGGTATTAGAACAGAAATGAGAGGTGAAGATGATAGTAAGGATATAGATGGGAGTGTTGGTAAACAGAAACTATTAAACATTACCCATAACAGAAAGAAAAGATGAATTACTATATAAAATTCTAACAATCTTACCCCCTCCTTTTAAACAGTTGTTTAAATTTTTCTAGCTTAACACTAACTCCGGTTTTTCCTTGTAGGATAGTAGTGAATGTATCCTTTTTTTCCTCTATAACTAGAACTCGCAGTTCATCAAGCTGGGATTCCATCCTCTTTTCAAATTCATTTGTTCCTTCTTTTCTATTCCTGAAATTAGGTACTCTTATTGCTTCGCCTATAGTAATGTACCATTCAGGAAGCTGGTAATGGCAAAGAGAGTGATAAAAAGTAATTGGGATAACAGGTATCGTTGGATGCTTTTCGGATAAATATGCTGCACCTGAAAAAAAAGATAATGGGCGTTTTTCAAGGTGTATTTCCTTTCCTTGAGGAAATATAAATACACTTTTCCCTTCACTTATTTGTTCAGAAGCATAGTTCAAAGATCTGATAATAGATTTTCTGGAGGTCTGACTTATAGAAAAGGCTCCAATTTTTCGGAAAAAAGGAAAGCGAGTTAATCCTTCCTCTGACATCATTGCTATTGCATCTGTCTCTAGGAAACTAGTATTTAAGTAAAATAAAACAAGTGGATCCCACCAGGAACTATGATTGACCAAAAATATTGCTGGATTGGTTGGTTTATCCCAATGCTTCATGAGACAAATCCTATGAAAGTGTCTTCTTAACAGACGTTTGTTATAGACCGAAAAGACAATTTCAAATGATGTGCTTTTTTTCGCTTTTATCATTAAAATCAGTCCTCCTAACATCTGCTATGTAATAAGTGAGATAGATTGTCAGAAGAAACAGAACAGATAGGAAGGAAGCAAGGAAAAGTCTGTTCACAATAGCAATGATTAGAAACATACAAGTCATTAGTACATAAAGAATTTTCATACGAAAATCCCAATCAGTACGCTCACTGATCCATTTGCCATTCTTATACATAAATAAGTAAAAGCTGTAGTGGATAACAAACGATAAGATAAACCATCCATAAAAATTGGAAGCAGGAATTCCATAGTACAGTCCAGGCTCATTCCATATCCAATATTGCTTCACTTGAAAAGCTACTGGATCAATAATGAAATCCAATGCTGTTGCAATAAAGGAAGCATATAGAGCATATACAAATCCCTTCATGCGAGTTACTTTGTTTGTAATGGAACTTGCCAATGTATGAGAAGTGGCAATAACCATTACCCAAGCAAAACCTATTGTAATAGGTACTCCCAACAATTTTGGTCCAAAATCTGATTCATATGTATAATCACCAAAAAATAATCCAGTTCTCACACCAATACTCTCCATGATCATGGAAAGGAAGAACACAAAAAAAATCAAGAATAATCCTCTTGTAAGATGAAAGGAACGAACAAAATATACCATGGCAAGAATTCCTGCTACTAGCAAGAACACAACGTTAGCCCATTCTAGCCACGGAGGTAACAAGTCAAAGGTTAACAGGAAAACACCACAGATATACCAAATAATGAAAAAACGAAATAATAATGAATCAAAGGTAGAAAATAACATATAAATGCACTCCATTCTCAAATGGTATTTCACTAATTATACAATAGTTATACAATAAAATCTCTTGTAATGTATTGAATTACAAGGATTTTTTGAAATGTAAAACATAATAGTGGCAGATAACCTTAAATTTGTATATAATTTGTATAACTTAATAAAGGAATTAAATGATCAAGCTGAGGAGTAAGTTGTGATGAAGGGGTGTGCAAAATGAAAGGTAAAAAAATCATAGTCGTGGGTGCAGGCCCGGGAGGATTAGCTGCAGCAATGATCCTTTCTGCAAAAGGATATGATGTACAAGTTTTTGAAAAACAGGATTATATCGGAGGGAGGACTTCTTCGTTTTCCTTAGGTGAATATTCCTTTGATTTAGGTCCAACATTTTTCAGCATGCCACATATTTTGGAGGAAATCTTTCAATCTACCAATCGCAACCTTCATGATTATGTGAGATTGAAGGAATTGGATCCCATGTACTCCCTTGCATTTCAAGATGTGACAATTCAAGCAACAAGGGATAAACATAGTATGATAAACACTATTGAGCGGAACTTTCCAGGATATGGATCTCGATATGAAAAATTTATGAATGATACGAGAAAAAAGATGAGTATGTTAATGCCTATTCTACAAAACAAACACGACAGTTATGGTGATTACCTTTCTCTAAAGAGCCTTCGCGCACTTCCTTCATTAGATCTAGGGAAGAGTTTATATGATGTGTTATCTCGATATTTTGAAGATGAAAGATTATTGCTTTCCTTTACCTTTCAATCGAAATATTTAGGAATGTCTCCGTGGAAATGTCCTGGTGCATTCAGTATTTTATCGTTTATGGAATATGAATATGGTATTTTTCACCCTTTAGGCGGCGTAAATGCACTAACAAAGGCGATGGCTAGAGTTGTTCAAGAACATGGTGGAAAAATATATACAGGAACAGGTGTGGAAAAAATAATCGTTGAAAATAATCAAATTTGTGGTGTACAGCTTTCTAACGGTGAACGTATAGACGGGGATGATGTTGTCATGAATGCAGACGTTGCACATGGAATGACAACACTTATAGAAGATGATAAGCGGAAGAAGTATAAAAACATAAAACTACATAAAAAAGACTATTCTTGTTCTACATTTATGATTTATGCAGGTGTGAATCAAGCTGTCAATTTAGATCATCATACGATTCTGTTTTCCAATGACTATAAGAAAAACGTAGAACAAATAACAGAATCAATGGAGCTATCCGAAGATCCTTCTATCTATATTCAAAATGCCGCTGTAACGGATTCAACCCTAGCGCCTCCTGGGAAATCAGCTCTTTATATATTAGCTCCTGTTCCTAATAATGCTAGTAACATACATTGGGATACAGAAAAGGAAGCCTTTCGAGATCTAATTTGGGATCAAATTGAAAAAAAGACTGGAATTTCTGATTTGCGAAAAAGTATGGAAGTGGAAAAAATACTAACTCCAAACGATTGGGAACAGAAAAAACATGTTTTCCGAGGAGCAACCTTTAATCTTGCACACAATCTAAAGCAAATGATGTATTATCGTCCGCATAATCAAGTGAAGGAAATAAAGGGTTTGTGGCTTGTAGGTGGAGGTACACATCCTGGAAGTGGCCTTCCAACAATATTTGAATCTGCTAGAATCACAACAAAATTGTTGATGGAAAACAAGGAACAAAGGGAGGTTCTTCAATGAAAACGGCAATTATCGGTGGTGGTGTTGGAGGACTTATTTCAGCGCTATACTTATCTAAATTAGGGGCAGACGTTACCATTTTTGAAAAAAGCAACAAACTTGGAGGAAGACTAACGTTTGTGGAATACGATGATTTTAAAATTGATGAAGGACCAACCATTATTTTATTGCCACAAATCATAATGGAAATATTAGCTGAAACAGGGGTGGACGCGAGCCCTTTAGAAATGATCCAAATTGATCCTATGTATCCTTTGCATTTTCCTGACGGTACCACGTTTCTTAAGTGGAGTGATAGGAGGCGACAAAAGGAGGAAATAGAACATCATTTTCCAGGAGAAGAAGAATCTTTTGAAACATATGTAGCTGATATGAGAGATCGGTTTGAAAAAGGAGAAAAGGCCTTTCTTCAAAAAGACTTTAGTAAAAAAAGATCGTTTTGGACGAAGGAAAATATGAAAACGTTACTAAAGTTGAAGGCATACCAAACAGTCAAAGCACAAACAGGAGTTTATTTTAAATCAAAGCAATTAAGAGAAGCCTTTGCTTTTCAAACATTATATATTGGGGGTTCACCAAAGCAGACACCAGCTCTTTATTCATTAATTCCATTTAGTGAGCATGAACACGGAATATGGTATTTGAAAGGGGGATATGCACGATTGGTTTCACTTCTGACGGAGGAAGTAGAAAAGCGAGGGATAACGACTCAATATGAAAGTGAAGTAACAAATGTAACCGTGAAGGAGAACAGAGTAGAGTCTATCACTGTCCGAGAAAAACAGTATTCATTTGATAAGTTTATCTTTAATGGAGATTTTCCATTGATAGAGAAAATGGTAATGAAAAAGTCAACGCGATCGTATACACCTTCCTCTGGAACGTTGTTACTTTATTTAGGGTTTGATGGTCATTTACCTACAGAACATATGCATCAGTTCTTCATGGGGAATGATTTAGATTCTCTGATGGACGATATTTTTGATAAACAAGTACTTCCAGAAGATCCTTCGATTTATTTGTTTACTCCATCAAAATATGATGCTTCTTTAGCACCTAGTGGAAAAAGTGTAGCTTATATTCTTGTTCCTGTGCCTTCAAATACAAGCATTTCTCGAGATGATTACGATAAATTCGCAGAGAAAATTCTTGACGTTTTATCAGAGAGATTAAACGATAACTTGTTAGAAAAGTTGTTGTGGAAAAAAATGAGAACTCCTCATGAAGCAAAGGCAGATGGTTTATTTGGAGGAGGAAGTTTTGGGATTGCACCAACTCTGTTTCAATCAGGAGTGTTCCGACCTCAAGTGAAACCATTTCCTTATGAAAATGCTTACGCAGTAGGGGCGTCGATTCATCCAGGGGGAGGAATTCCCATTGTCATGCAAGGTGCTAGACTGTTAGCGAAGGTATTAGAGGAAGAAAATTCATTTGCAAGGAGAGGAACGGACTATGAAAGTAAACGAAGCGTATAAACTGTGTCAACAAGTAATGGAAGTACACTCAAAATCCTTTTCAAAAGCGTTCCAATTCTTGCCATTGAAAAAACGGCAAGCAGTTTGGGCTATTTATGCATTTTGCCGTACCATAGATGATATCGTAGATGAAGGAGCAAATCCAGTTAAAGAACTGAACGATTTCAAAAGGGATTTTGAATTATTCAGGAATGGAGTTGTTGATGAAAACTCGTTTCTTTGGGTCGCATTACAGGATACTTTTACGAAATTTGATTTTGAGATTCAACCTTTCCTTGATATGGTGAAAGGCCAAGAAATGGACTTATATAAGTCAAGGTACAGTACTATTGCAGAAATGGAGCAATATGCCTATTATGTTGCAAGTACCGTTGGTTTGATGTTATTGCCGATTCTATCCCCAGAAAACAAAGAGAAACTTCGTTCTAGTGCCATAAGTTTAGGGTTAGGCATGCAAATAACCAATATTATTCGAGATATTGGGGAGGATTTACAACGAGATCGTATTTATATTCCGAAAGAATTACGAGAGAAATATGGTTATACGGATGAGATGTTATCGAATAAAGAAGTAAATGCTGCATTTGTTGGTATGTGTGAAGAGTTAACGGAGTTAGCGGAGGAATACTACAATAAAGGTTTAGTTAATATGGAGCTGTATCCTCAATCCTCAAGATTGCCTGTTAGATTAGCAGGTTACTATTACAGAGGTATATTAACTTCTATTCGCGAAAACAAGTACGATGTTTTCGGAAAAAGAGCATTTGTCACTTCCAAACAAAAAGAGCAAATTTTGAGTATGGTTGGTAAAGGATAATGTAATAATAAGGGAAATATATGATTTTGTAGAGGTAAAGGAGATTGAACATGAAGAAATGGAATAAACCTATTGTTGTAATCAGTAAGTGCTTAGGATTTGATGCTTGTCGATTTAATGGTGATAAAATTCATGATTCCTTTATCGAAAAATTATCAAAATACGTAACTTTTATTACTGTTTGTCCGGAAGTAGAAATTGGTTTAGGAACTCCACGGAAGCCGATACGAATTGTTTCAGATGGAGACGAGTATAAACTAATCCAACCAGCTACCAATCTTGATGTGACTAAGGACATGTTGGATTTTTCAAGTAACTTTATAAAATCTTTAGAGGAAGTACATGGATTTATTTTAAAGAATCGGTCTCCGAGTTGCGCTATTTCTGATGCGAAAATAATGAGTGGATTAGAAAAGGCGCCAACAATAGGGAAGTCTGCAGGTTTTTTTGGTGATGCTGTGCTACAGAAGTTTTCACACTTAGCAATCGAGGACGAAGGACGATTAAAAAATTTCACGATAAGAGAACACTTCTTAACAAAACTATTTACTATTGCTCGTTTTTCAGAAATAAAAAAGAACTATGTATATAATGATTTGTTGGCATTTCAAACGGAAAATAAGTATTTATTGATGGCATATCATCAAATGAAGCAAAAGGAATTAGGTCGAATCGTTGCGAATGTAGAGAAGAAACCCGTAGAAGAGTTATATACTTCGTATGAAAAAGTACTTTATGAACTATTAAGTAAAGAACCTAGTTTTCAATCGCATATAAACGTACTTCAGCATATATTTGGGTATTTTTCAAACAATATTAGCTCTGATGAGAAGAGATTTTTTCTTTCTTTGTTGGAGCAATATCGAGAAAATGTTGTACCACTTAGTAGTCCCCTTGGAGTACTAAAGGCTTGGAATGCTCGCTTTAGCAATTCTTATTTAGCTTCACAAACATACTTTATGCCTTATCCAGAGCAGTTGATTGAGATAACTGATTCGGGGAAAGGGCGTAATTTTGCGTAATATATTCTTGTAAGGGGGAGTGAGATTGTTAAGATTCTTTCATAGGCAAGCAATCATAGCAGGAGTTATTGCTGGCATTATTCTTGGGTTATTATTTAAGGTCATGGAAGAGGTGTGGAGCATAAAGGTGTACACACTTCTTCTCAACATCGATTATTTTCCTATTATTAAGGACATTCCTTTTCCCGAAGTGATAGAATTTAGTTTTCATATGATCGTTTCAGTCTTATTAAGTTGCATGATTCGTGCGGTTCTATTTCGAAAAGAGATGTCGTATAAGGCTTATATAAACTTTATTGTTTTTCTTTGTTTTTTGATCGGACTTATTCTTTTTCCAACCACCGCTCTCTCTACAAGAACACCACCTATTACTCAAGTAGAGGCTTGGATTTGTTGGCTATTGGGGCATGTTCTATATGGTTATGTATTATCTCGGTTGTTACTGAGAAAGAAGATAGATTGAGAGGATGCTAGAATTAAATAGTGATTTTGATTCTTTCTGAGAAGTGCTTTTTATGACGAAGTGACTTAAGGGTGTTTATTATTATTGTGAGGGCTCTATTGGACGAGTATCGAAATGAAGACGTCTTTCTTATATATATGCCATGAGTTTTATTCATAAGCTCATGTTTTTTTGTTTTACAAGGAAATACCACAGGACGAATCATGAGTTGAGCCATGTTCCTCTTGTGAACTTAACGATCAAGAGGAAATCGTTAAGGAGTGCCTATGGAATGTAGGATAGTAGAAATGTATGGTAGAATGATGATCACAGCAAAACTCCGCATATAAGACTACTTAAATTAGAAGCGAAACTTATAAAATTCTCCTGCGTATATGTATAAAGGAAGTGATATATCGTGAAATGGACTATATTACAGTTAATAACAGCTAGCCTTATCTTTATAAATATGTGGTCCATAGAATACTTAAGTAAAACTAGAAATCATCTACCTTCAACTGGAGAATGGACTGCTACAAATTCATCAAACACCACTTTTTTCATCATTGTATTGGTTATAACTTGTTTCTTTCTCATTTTTATTTTTGAGTCTAAAAAAAGAAACAGCTTTTTTGAACACAGCGTTTGGAATATTATTCCTAAATTGTGTGGGATTGTTGGTGTTTTATCCATAATCTTATTTTTATTAGGTGGAACAATGGGACCTATCATGATTTGGGTAGAACAATGGCGTTCTCTTATTTATGTTTTTCTTGTTTATTTTCTTTTTTTACTATTTTTATTTATGTTTTCTTTCGAACACAAGAGAAAAAGGTTCGAACAAAAAACGGAAAAAACACTCGTTATATCGTACATGTGGACACTAGTATTGTTTTTCACTGTATTCTTTCTGTTGTAAAACAATGCTAATATAAAATAGCTTGGTTGCGAAGTGAAGGAAGCTCTAAAATACATCCAAGGAGGTCTTTATGAAAAAGAATGATACTCAACATATTTTCAACCAGTTGGCAAATACATATAAATACGATGTAGATGAGGAAAGTCCATATAATGCATATTATGAGCGACCAGCGATGATGTCTGCTTTGCCAGAGGATTTACACAAAATGAAGATTCTTGATGCCGGTTGTGCAGCAGGGTGGTATACAGAACAGTTAGCGAACAAAGGAGCAGATCTAACGGGGATAGATGTTAGCACTGATATGATCCAAGTAGCTCGAGAACGAGTAGGGGATAAAGCGACCTTCCATTGTCATGATTTAGGGGAGTCCTTGCCCTTTCCAGATAATACCTTTGATATCATCGTAAGTTCCTTAACACTTCACTACATAGAAAGTTGGACAAAAACGTTCCGGGAATTTCAGCGTATTCTTAAGCCAGGAGGAATATTTATATATTCTGTTCATCATCCTTTCATGGATTTCACTAGATTTCCTTGTAACGACTATTTTGAAACAAAACTGTTAAAGGAAACATGGAAGAAACCGAGGATTTCCATTGAAGTTCGCTTTTTTAGAAGATCTATGCAAAATATTATCAACGAAACGACTACATTTTTTCAGCTAGATAAAATGCTAGAACCTCAGCCACACGAAAAAATGAAAGAAATAAAGGAAGAAGCTTATCATTATTTACAGACAAATCCCCATTTTCTCATTATAAAAGCAATTTCAAACAAATAAAGGAGGAAAAATCATGAAAATACTCCGGGCATCTAAGGCGGATATAGACGGTGTTGCTGAACTATTTAATTTATATAGAATGTTTTATAAACAAAGGTCAGATCTAGAAGGCGCAAAACAATTTATTTTAGATAGATTTGAAAATAAGGATTCGGTAATTTTTCTTGCAAAAAGCGAAGAAAAGTCTGTAGGTTTTGTTCAACTATATCCAATGCTCTCCTCTGTCTCAATGAGAAGAACATGGATTTTAAATGATTTATACGTTGATGAAGGAGCTCGAAATTTAGGAGTAGGCCAAAAATTGCTAGAAGCTAGTATTACTTTTGCAGAGAAGACAGGTGCGAAATCAATATCGTTAGAAACAGCACCTTCCAACGTACAAGCGCAAAGGTTATATGAAAAAAATAATTTCGTAAACGATAACACATATTTAAGATATACATTGAATTTATAAAACATCTAATAAAATTGTTCAGTGAACGACACTAACTAGCGAGCCTTCACAGCTCGTTTTTTAGTGTATAAATGTCTTTCATTACATTAGTAAGAAGCTTGAAAGAACAATATTTCACGTATCGTACTTGAATCTTCTAAGAAAAAAAAACTAGATCATTTGTAACTTTTCCATGATTCAGTTGTCAATATGTGTAGAACACCAAAAAGAAGAGGAAGCGATGGGAATATGTATATAAATGATCCACTTATAATTTTTTGGAGGATTATTCCATTTGATACCGAATATATAGGGTTAATAAAATTACTAAGGTTGTATGAATCAAGATGATAAAATGAGGCTAACTATGTTAAATAAAGTATGCGTACTAACAATGAAGGTATGCAATATGAAGAAATCCATTGAGTTTTATACAAAAATATTAGACTTTCAAGTTTCAAAAATGTATGGTGAAAAAATTGTAAGCTTAGTACATAATCACATACCTATTGTGCTTGAGGAAGAAAATACGTTTGATAAAGGTACAAACCATGTATTATTAGGAATTCAATCGACTAATATCAAGGAGGACTTTGAACGATTGAAAAGCCAAGGTGTACCTATCCTTTTTGATGAACCAAAACCTTGTCCACCAGGATTTTTTTTCATCATAGAAGATCCAAGTGGAAACCAAATCGAAATTGTTGAATTCACAAACGAAAATAGAAGATAATGAAGTGTTGAGTAAATCGTTCACGACACTTATCTAAGCGAAAAATAGAGGGGGAAATTAATAATATGAACATAACTATAGCAACAGGGGCAATTATACTTAATGACTTCAACCAAGTTTTGTTAGTTTATCGTCTTAAAGAACCAGAGGCAAATAAATGGAGCATACCTGGTGGGAAAGTGGAGTTATATGAGCATTTAACAGATTGCGTAGTGAGGGAAGTGAAGGAAGAAGTAAACCTCGATGTTGAAGTAGATGAGTTAGTTTGTACCGCGGAAACAGTTGATGATAAAACAAAAGAGCATTATATATCTTTAATATATAAAATGAAAAATGTTAATGGAGTTCCTGAAAATATGGAACAAGATAAAATTGGGGATCTAAGGTGGTTTTCTTTAGAAAAGCTACCAGATAAAATTGCTTGTTTTTCTATTGAGGCGTTAGAAATTACAAAGAAAAATATACATTTTACTGGATCTAAAATATAGTTTCCCAACATCTTGGAGGAGTTATTTTTGCAAATAGAAAATATATTATTTCACGAACCATTATACCCATACATAGAACCACACCCGTGGGAAGTGGAGTTATTTCAAAGTCATATCGTGAGACGATTGAAGCAGTTAGCACATTTTGGTGCAGGATCACTCGTGTCTTCTGTCGTGCATTCACGATACGAGCATACAATCGGTGTGTGGAAACTAACAGCTTATTTTTTCCCGGAAAACAAAGAGCTACGAACAGCAGCAATTCTTCATGACGTAGGACACCTACCTTTTTCCCACGCAGTAGAGAAATCATTAGGATTTAATCACCATCATCTAACAGAGCAATACATCCTGGAAAATGAAATATCCTCTATTCTGAAGAAAGCAAAGATGGATCCCACAAGGATCGTCAACCTATTAAATAGGCCAACTCCTTTAACTGGAGTGGGCAATATTTTAGGGTTGGATCATCTTGACAGCTTTTTTAGAGATACGTATATGTCTGGGAGCGGAAACATTCTTCCAAAAGATCTTTTACACAAGCTTACATGTACAACAGAAGGTATTGAAACTGATAAGGATACAGGTATCTTTCTCGTAAAATTAATTATTTCCGATCATTTGTTATTTTTATCTCCCTTTCTGGTTGCGGTGGATAGATTACTAACTGAAGCTATTGTAAGTCATTTTGATGGAATAATAGATGAAAGAATACATAGCATTGTTCGGAAAACAGATTCTGATATCCTTGTAATGTTAAAGAAATCTCATTCAAAGAAAGCTCAGGATATTATCTCTCTGTTAGTTGATTCTCCTCATAAGATTAAAATCGAAAAAAATAAAAAGGGAGCTGGAATCCCTATTCGCATTCGAAAACTATATAAAAAAACGCCATTATGTGAAAGGAAGCCTTTATTAGACAATTGTCTTGAAGCAAAAGAAATGTTCAAGGAATTAACTACATCCATTTTTTATGAGTATGAGGTTAATACCAGTAAGCTATTTTCTGACTAGAGGGTGAACTAAAATGACCCTCTTGTTAATAGAGTAGTAATAATAATCTTTCTAATCGCTTAGGTGATGAGAGGTAGGCCTGTGCTATTCTTAATTATTGAACAATATTTTTCGCATAAACTGCTTCACCAAATAAGTCTTGTATATCTGCAGAGTAATGAACTATCCCAACTAATCCCACACCTTTCTTTGAAATATCGTAATTCCTCAGACTCTTCATAATCAACCAATAATGCAAAACAATAGAATCATCTGACTGTAGGGCATTAACATGTGTATTTAATATAACCCCATTCTCCCAACTCGTATCTTCTACTAAAGGAGCTTTCAGGAGGATATAGTTCATGTTGATATGGTCTATTGCATAAGAAATAGCCTGATCATACTCATGGTCGGTTACAAAGCTATCAATATCGTAATATTCTTGTTGTTCTTCATTTGTTTCAAATACAAGAGCAGCCTCTTGATCACTCACTTTATAAAGACGATAAAAGCCCATGGAAGTAGAACCACCTGCCGCCAAGTAATAGTTATCTTTTTCAGCAAAAACGTGTACATACTCACCGAATCCATCAGGTACATCTCCACCAACACGATGGACGTAGCCAACTTCCATTGGTAAGTAGTCACGCACAGATACATTATCTGTTTGGTCCATTCCTTCTGTTGTTGTATTTGTGCTATCCTCGGTTTCTTTCACGTTTTCATCATTCATTGGAACATCTTCACTAAGATTCGAATCATCTTCCTCATTTGCAGGTACATTCATGTTGTCAGTCTTCTCATTATTATTTTGATTGTCTGGAAAACTGTTGGTATTATTCTCAACATTATTTTCGTTATCATTCTGATCTAGTCCACCGACTTTTATGTCAATTTCACATCCTGAAAAAAGAAGAATTAACAGAACAAATAAAGAGCTTCGTAGTAAATGTTTCACGATCATAAATTTAACAATGATAACGCTTTAGGGGTGGCTAATTTCATGATTTATTCTTATCTTATAGTGAGGATGAAACGTGTTTCAATCTAGGATTAGAACCTCATCGATAGTTAAATAGGGACAGGACTGCATTTACTATTAGGATTCCCATTAATGGTTGTACAAAAGAAAAAACAAACCTTACATTTGTTTTTTAATAGAAATAAGAACGTATGTTTGGTATAATGTAAAAGCAACTACATAATGCAAGGTGGCGGCACATCTCCCTTTTGAAAGGGGGTGTTGCTTTTGACGGTATATGAATCTCTTAGTCTCATAGCGCTTTTTGGACAAGTTTTTATAGCGCTACTGGTGTTCGTAGTATCCGTTATTGTCTTTTTCAATAAAAAGAAATAGCCACCCTGCCGGCAAGTAAGGTGGCTATTTCATAAACTACTCAAATTTTGTCGCCGCATATAGCGGTTGTAGTTGCATTAACCGGACGTTCCTGCGTTCGGTTATTTTTATTGTATGAGATTCTTACTAACAGTATACAAGAATATCCTTTTGTATAGCAAATATTTATCTACATTCATTTTCATTATTAATTTAAACACATATATAATTAGGGTTATAATCATTACAGGAGGGGGATGTATATGGACCAAAAACAACTTCTAGAAGAAATAGAAAGAGTAGAAAAAGAAATAGTGGATAAGAAAGACTACTTAAGAAAACTTAGAAGTAAATTACAAGGTAGTGAAGTAGAGAATTATGTATTCTTAACTTCTAATGAAGTAGAAGTGAGTTTGCTTGACTTGTTTGGTGAAAAAAATGAGCTCATACTCATACATAACATGGGAAAAAGCTGTTCGTATTGCACAATGTGGGCAGATGGATTTAATAGTGTGTATCATCATATTATCGAAAAAGCTGCATTTGTCGTAACATCACCTGATCATCCAAGTGTTCAAGAAGACTTTGCGGCAGAGAGAAGATGGGCTTTTCCGTTGATATCAACAATAAACAACTCGTTCAAAGAAGATATGGGGTTTAAGAAGAATGGTCTCGTCTATCCTGGAGTCTCTGTTTTTAAAAAAGAAAAAAACGGAGTGATCCGTCATCATACGAAAGCACATTTTGGTCCAGGTGATCAATTCTGTAATGTTTGGTCTTTGTTCGACTTATTACCTTCAGGTTACGAAGAATATCGACCACTCAAAAAGATCAACAAAAAATCCCCATTTCAATTAACAAATAATATTGCGGTGCAAGTACATGATTATGAAAAAGCAATTACTTTTTACGAGGAAACTTTAGGGTTCGAATTAAAAACTTCATATGATAACGAAACGAAATTTTTCATAAACGGTACTTATTTTTTTGTGGAAAACAATCCTCAAAAATCTACTTTCTTTGAATTTGCTGTTGATGACATAGTTGCAATGAAAGAGGTGTTATTAAAAAAGGGGTGTAAAATAACGAAAGAATATAATGATAAAAGTCTAATGCTAGCCGATCCATATGGTCTCAAGTTTCATATTTTTGAAGTGAAGAGTGAAAATGGATAATAATCTTTCTCAGTAGTAGTAAGCAGAGTAAACACACAAATTTTCGTTGGTAGATATGTTAGACTATTAGAAAAGAAACAACCTAGGTAGGATGTGATTATATGTTGAGGAGTCCGTCATTTTTAGTAAAAAGAAAGGCTAGGCGATATAAACGATGGTTAGAAAAGATATCAGTATATCCCTATCCTTATGTAATAGCTGGTCTACATTACTATTTAGTAGATTACGTTAAATTACATAAACCTATAGGCTCTGCCATCATTAGTACTGATGGAGAAGAAGTGGAAAAAGATGCGAAAAGAGCACATCAAAAGTTATACCAATTTTATCGATTATCCGAAAAAATCCAGGAAGAGGGAAAATTGAGAGCACAAGTGAATTTGGATTTATTTAGAGCCCCCTTGGCAAAAATGGACGAGCAACCTAGTCCAAAATGGGAGGAAGCTTATGCTTTTATAAAAAATTTCTTGGGTTACCAGCTTACATATCGAAAAACGTATGAGGATTTTTGGCAACATATTCAGAAAAGAAGTGAAGATAATCTTCCTATTACGGACGAAGAACTTAAGCTTGCCATTTATACTGCAGCAAAATTACAGACAACACAAGAATTCATTTTAAAAGGACTTGCAGACAACGCGGGTGTATTAAAAGAATGGAAGAAAAATATGCAAGAAGCAGATCTTTGGAAAGAATTAAAACGAGATCAACAAGTATTTTTCACAGAATTAATGCAAAATGAAGAGTTCATGAAAAATGAAGCAAAAAAGATAAAAAGTGACAACTATGAACAAGCTCTAAAAATGTATAAGCAAGATATGGAAAGTTATATGAAGAAGGAACAAAAATTGGACGAAGAAATTTTACGATATCCATGATGGATAGACTGTTAAAGAAAAGTGTCACCATGTTTACATACACGATCTGTTATATTCGACAAGAAAGTAACATTCAAGAAGTTCAGGACTTTTATTCCAAGCAGATAAAACACCCTTTTTTTCATGAGGGAATTAAGCATTAGTACAAAACTACATATATATAGTAAGAGGAGGAATTTTTGTGCCAAGAGTAGTTGTAACCTTTCCAGAAGGAAAATTTAAGGTACTTACAATGAGTTATGATGATGGGAAAGAAGCAGACCGTAGATTAGTAGAAATCTTTAATCAACATGGAATTAAAGGAACGTTTCATATTAATGGTGGACTATTTGATACCCCAGGACGATTGGGGAAGGAGGAGATAGCTTCTTTGTATGATGGTCACGAAGTGTCAGCGCATACACTGACGCATCCAACAATTGCTAGATCTCCTAAGGAACAATTGATTGAAGAATTTATAGAAGATCGTAAGCAGCTGGAGAACATCGTACAATATACAGTTCGTGGATTATCATATCCAAATGGTTCTTTTTCTACGAATATTAAAGATATGCTTCCACACCTAGGTTTTGAATATGCAAGAACTGTTCACAGTACAGGTACCTTTGCGATGCCAGACGACTTATTCGAATGGAATCCTACTTGTCATCATAAAAGAGACGTAATGAAACTAGCCAAGGACTTTACAGAATTACATAAGTCACAATATTTGTACATGATGTATGTATGGGGACATAGTTATGAGTTTGATAATGACCAAAACTGGAATCTTATCGAAGATTTCTGTGAATATATAGGGAACCGAGAAGATATTTGGTATGCTACGAATATTGAAATCGTTGATTACCTTCGAGCATTTCGAAACTTGAGATTCTCAGCATCTAGCGATTTTGTATATAACCCATCGTTTCAATCTGTTTGGCTTAGTGTTGATGGAGCGATAGTGGAAGTAAAAGGTGGGAGTCACGTAAATCTGAATATATAGTATTTGGTTGCTATTATCCACCTATGAGTTGAGTTTTATAAAAATAGACTGTGTCACTAAGGACATCAGTCTATTTTCTTTGTTCAAATCCGTCTATTTCTTTTTGTTACTCTTTTATTCATAATCCTCTTGATTAACAAAGGCTTTATATACAAGATAAATAACCATACATATTGCCATTGTTATAAAGCCCCAGCCAAGAGTGATTTGTTCTACGATTAAATAATTATTGCATAGTTGCTCAGGAGACAAAGTATATAACAATCCCATTGCAAAAAACATAACGGTAAAGATAGTAATGACAATGTTTTTGCTGACAGAAGTTAGTTTTATCCAGCTATCTCGCAATGGAACGCCTGCTAAGAAGGGGAGACTAATAAATTTAAACAGTTGAACACTTTGCATCGTCAGTGCCTCGTCCATTGTTCTCGGGATCATCCAATAGATCATGATAATAGAAAATAACAAAATCCCCGGTACACCATTGTTATTATATTTATCGAAAAAACGAGGAGAACGTAAAATTAAATATTTTCCCATCATAAATCCAGCTATAATCAACAATGGCATTTGCATATGCATATGAACAATCATGATTGATTCTAGTAAATTGGAAACAGGAGGAAGAGCTAGCACGATGAATAGAAGAAGGCCGTATATAAATTGGTTCATCTCTTTATTCCTCCTTCTCTAAATTCAATACATTAACAACCCTATCAGCTGCTTCGTTTATTTTTGTATAGTCCATGATATCCATAAGATTTCCATCGCGATCAACAAAATAGAATGCAGAATTATGAGCAAAGTCACCTTTGCCATCAGGGATAACGATGACTCCTAAAGTCTCTAGTAATTGCTCCATCTCCTGTTCCTCTACTATTCTTGCCATTCTCCATGTTTCTCCATCTGCCTGATAAAAGTGTTCTTGATATTGTGCTAATGCTTCAGGATCATCATGCTCTATATCAAAACTTATACTTAGGAATACAACATCTTCACCAATATATTTTTGCGGAATCTTCTCATATACTTGCCCCATATTCATTTCTAAGATGGGGCAAACTGTACCGCAAGTTGTATACATAAAAGTAATAAATAAATATTTATCCTCAAATTCAGATATAGGGTAGATGCGACCATTACTGTCTTCAAGTGTGACATTAGGAAGAGCCGGTTTTTGTTCCACCAGCTTATACATTCTTGCTGTCTCTGCCGTATAAGCTCGAAATCCATCCGTTCCTACATAGAACAAGACGAATCCAAAGATGATAACTACCACACCAGTCCATAACGTCTGCCTATTTTTCTTCATGAATATCACTTCCTAATATAAAAATGAATAGAAAAGAGATAGCTAGAAATTAGAAGCTATCTCTCGACCAAACGTTGCTTACCAAGGACTATAAGGTGGTGATCCAGGTGGTGCGTTGATAATCATATCCACTACTGGTATGACGTAACCCATGGCTACAACAAGTAGCATAATAACGATAATCATTCCCCAACGTTCCGTCCAATACGGAGTAGGTGTAGCGTTATCCTCTACTTCTGCAATAGGGAACTCTGTTTCTCCTTTTGGTGCAAAGAACATAAGATGCATGACTGCATACACTTGGATTAACACACCTATCATGAGGAACGTTCCTCCCACAGCTAAGAACAGTAAATATGGATCCCAGCTAAGTGCTGTTGCGTTTTCAAAATAGGTAGTATAGGAAGTCCGACGTGGAGAACCTAATATCCCAACCCAATGCATCGCTCCTGCCATAAAGATCATTCCTACTGACCAGAAAATAACTTGAATGACACCGAGTTTATTTATTGCTGGTGTTAAAACTCGTTTCGATAAATAAGGTACTAACCAATAGCTAACACCGAAGAAAGTTAGGGCTGCTGTTGTTCCAAGAGTTAAGTGGAAATGACCTACAACCCATAACGTATTGTGAGCTACTTGGTTTAATTGATTTGTACTTTGCGCAATTCCTCCTGCTCCACCTGGAATGAAGGCAATCATAGCTACCATTGGTGCAAGGAAACGTACATCTCCCCATGGTAATTTACTAAACCAACGGAATAATCCTTTTCCACCTTTTTTCCGTGAAGTTCTTTCAAATACTGCGAACATAGCATAGGCAGTCATTAATGATGGGAATCCGATTGCTAAACTCATGAAAACATGTAAAAACTTCACAGACTCCGTTATTCCTGGGTCAATGATTTGATGATGGAAGCCCCCGGGAATGTTTAAAATAACAAGCATGATAATTACTACACGAGTGAGTGTATCACTAAAGCGTCGCCCACCGATGACTTTTGGTACAACAACGTACCATGCAGATACAGCTGTTAAATACCAGATGTTAACTAATGTATGTCCGAAAGCCCAGAATAGTGTTCTAGAAAGCATAACATTAATTGTCTCAACCCAACCGAGTACCCATGGGATAATCATAAATACTTCAATTGCTACTGGGATACTACTGAAAAATAATAATACAAATACACCAGTTCCAAAGTAGGACAAGATTGGGACATGCTGACCTTTGTTTTTCTTTCTCCAAGTAGCTACTTGAATAAACGACCCGAATGCACATACCCATATTCCCACGACATAGAATACTAACCCAAAATAGAAGACTGGATGAGCAGCTAATGGTGGATAAAAGGTAAACATAACGGAAGCTTCATTCATTAGGATTGGAATGACCGCTAATACCAATCCAAGTATTTTCAAACTAAATCCAACCCATGCCATTTTTCGTACGTGAGGCAAAAGTCCACCTAACGTGTGAGAATGTACGGCATAAAAGTATCCGATTGTAAAAAAGGAAGTAAAAACAAGAATTAACAATATTCCGTGTGCTGTTAGTACTTGGTAATAATTCAGCCATCTAGGAAGCTCTAAAAGACCTGCTCGATTTAACCCTTGCAGCAAACCTAAAATTCCTCCGAGTAGCAGTGTAGTAAATGAGACAAATAAATACGTTTTTGATAGTTTTGCATCTTCGGGGTTTATTCCCAGAGATTTATTTATATTTTCTTTCCATGATGATTTCAACGCTGTATCCATTCTGTTCCCCCCTTATTTCACCGTAATGGTAGTTGCCATATGTTGATGACCGGTACCACAATATTCATTACATAACACTAAATACTCACCAGGATCATGAAATGTTTGCGTTATTCTTTGAATGTGTCCCGGCATAACCATCGCATTCAAATTTGTTCCTGCCACTTGAAAACCATGAGTTACATCTTTTGAAGTCATAATAAAATGCACAGTGGATCCTGCTGGGATTTCAATATTATTTGGTGTAAAACTAAATAATTGCAATGTCATGACAACTTCGTATTCGTTTTCTCCAATTTCAAAAATGCCTGGATTATCAAAAGGTGCTTGCTCATCGACCTTCTGTGGGTCAATTGTTTCCATGTGACTCGGTGGTCCCATTCCTAGTACAAATGTTTGATATCCTGTAAAAAGCATCATACCGATAATGACACCAAAGCTAGCAATGAGCCATATTTTTTCATCTAAGTGAAATTTCATCTTTTTTTCCCTCCTAAACTCTATCTAGATATATCCAAAAGAATAATAGATTTGTAGCTACAATTACTGCGAGGACAATTCCTAATGAGAACCACGTGCCGATGGATGCCCCGTACTTTTCCACCGTTCTTTCCTCTTCTGTAGGTTTAAGCTTTTCCATTGAGAGTCAACCTCCTTGTGTTTTCTTAGTTTTATAGTAAGGGAAAAAATCATTCGAGGAGGTGAGGTGTATCACCAATAAGAAATTTATTTTAGAAACTTTCCCTGAAGTATTCAATAAAATTGTCAAGAAAGAATAATTGAAATTAACAGGAGAATTCATAAGAAAAAAGATAAAACGTAAGAGGAACGAATCTACATAAAAAAGGGAAGGAGTGGTAAAATTGTAGTATTGAATTAGGATAAATTCCCTTTTCAAATTTCTTTTTAAGGAACGAAATGAATCACTTTAAAATAAATCATTTAGGTTAGCATCTAAATGGAAAAATAGTGAGAAGGAGAGATCAACATGAAAGGGTTGTTCCACAAAGATGATCGTCTAGGAATTTCTTTACCGAAATTAGAAAAAGAATGGGTAGGTTATACAACGGAAGAACAATCGGAAATCTTGTCTATCTGGGAAAAAGAGCGGGCGAAGATTCCGGATAGAATAAAAGAGTTAGAGAATTCACTGCATCGTAAGACAGACATGTTATTAACAGAGAATGATGTAGAAGCGATGGTACAACATAATAGTAAGATTGTCTTTTTAGCAAGTATTATCAATGACTTGAACATATGGTATAGAATTGAACCGACCTTGACGGAACCAATCATGTCGAAAAGCTCATAACGCTATTTCAACTTCATTGCTTAAATCGAGGTAAGGTGTAAATGGAAAAACCTGCCAAATTAATATATGGAAGGTTTTTTAGGGAAATGTGCTCCCACAATAATTCGACTTATAGAGCCCATTACAATTAATAATAACAAAAACCACGTTATGGTACATAGATGTAAGTTGGTATGATAGCATTCATTGATATAAGATAAAACTCTTTTGTAAAACTTAAGAAAAACTAGTTCCTAACATAAATGAATGAACATATACAGAGAGTAAAAAGCCTATCAGGAGTAGATATCTGTGGACAGACATAATAGTCGTTTTAGGTGGTTTGTGTTTGCTTCTGTACTCTTTACTTATTTATTTATGTCGAGTCAGCGAACAGCTCCAGGATTAATTACGGATCAAATCATGTTGGATTTTCAAGTAACAGCAACTACTATTGGGTTACTTGCAAGTATTCAATTTTTAGTGTATACGATATTACAAATTCCCATGGGGATTTTGGCTGATCGGTTTGGACCCAATTTCTTTCTAATTATAGGTGCCGTTCTTACAGGTCTTGGAACCATCATTTATAGTTTAGCTACACATGAATATATCCTGTTTTTTGCAAGAATACTGACGGGCACGGGAGATGCGACCATTTGGGTCAATATGGTGTTGATTCTGAGTCAATGGTTTAGTGCGAGGGAGTTCACAAAATTAATAGGTATTACGGCAATGACGGGAAGTCTCGGTTTCCTTTTGGCTACTGTTCCTTTCGCCTTCTGGATTGATTTCCTTGGTTGGAGACCAGCATTTTTTTCCGCCGGACTACTGTTATGTTTATGTGGGATTCTTCTTATCTATGTGCTTGTAAAAAAACCAAAACAACCTATATTTGTAAAAAAGAAAATACAACGGGAAAAAATGACGGTGATACTTCGAAGAGTATTTTCAAGTCGGCAGGCATGGGCTTTATTTTTATGCCACTTTGGGATTGTGGGAACGTACATCGGCTTTATTAGTTCGTGGGGAGTACCTTATGGGATGAATGTTTACGGAATGACACGCACAGCCGCAAGTCAGCTTATCATGCTCGGTCTCATAGGTGCATTAATTGGTGCTCCGTTAGCTAGTTGGGTAGCTAGTCGTTTGGACATGATAAAACGTCCATATATAGTTGTTCATCTAATTTTATTATTCACGTGGTCTATTTTTTTAGTTTTTGAAGGAAACCCGCCTTATTACATGGTAACGATCCTTTTCTTTATCATTGGTCTTGCATACGGGGCAAATGCCTTAACGTTCGCTGCAGTGCGTCAGTCGTTTCCTATTAGTGAATCTGGCATTGTTTCAGGGTTTGCAAATACAGGTGGATTTCTAAGTGCTGTATTACTCCCAAGTATTTTTGGAAGAGTGTTAGATTATGTTCAGGTTGTTTCTGGTAGTGTGATTCAAGGATTTTACTATGGTTTTTTCACACCTGTTGTTTTCTCCGTTATCGGTTTCATTGGTGTGATGTTATATAGAGAAAAGAGACAGATTCAAGAGGAGAATCTAAAAGAGCACTGAAAAAAGTGAGGAACGAAACTTTTTTCAGTGCTCTATATCTTCATTCATGGGCTATAATACTGATTCCCTGTATTGTTAATTCCAAGTAGGCAAAGTAACGATTATCATAATAAGAAAAACAAACATTATATAATTTACAGAATATAAGAATTGTATTTTTGCCCACTTTGCTATATTTTTTGTGAAAAATCCGTATATACATAAACCTAGCCAAGCTACGTTTAGTATTGTAGAAAATACTATGAAACTTGTTCCAAGATCGCTTAAATAAAAGGGTAGTGGTAATAAGCAAGCTACATAGATGAAGATTTGTCGCTTCGTAATGTTTATTCCATAGACTACTGGAAGCATAGCTACTTTTGCAGCCTGATACTCGTTATATTTTCTTATTGCAATGGCAAAAGTATGTGGCATTTGCCATATAAAAAGAATACAGAATAGAATAATCGGAACTATATGAGATGTAGACTCTATGGTAGCCCATCCTATTAGTGGTGTTACAGCTCCAGAAACACTACCAACTACAGTATTTAACGTATATTTTCGTTTAGACCACATGGTATAGAGAATGACATAGGTAAACCAACCGATAAAGGCGTATAGGGTTGCTTCTAAGGTAGTAAATAAAAGAAGCAGAAACCCTAATACAGATAAAATGATTCCTATATAAAGAGTTGCTTTTAGAGATATATTTCCAGTAACTGTTGGGCGCTTTTGGGTACGTGCCATCACTTTATCAATGTCAGCATCAAACCAATTATTTATGACGAGGGCACCTGCCATGACAGAAGTGCTTCCTGTTAACAATAGTAATAATGTAGCAGTGTGTTCAAGGAAAGAAGTATTTGTCATGTATAATGCTAGCCAAAATCCCACAAAGACAGGAAGGACATTCGCAATTAGGACAGGAGCTTTTACAAGTTTGGCTATATCACCAAGAAAGAGAACCGTGTTTGACGCAGATTTCGCATGAAGCCCACTAGACTGCCATGAAGTAGGAACATCCACTTTATTCATATTTTTCTACACTCCTATCCAGTTATGGATTGTTTCTAATCTTAGAAAAATCATAACCTCATTTCATACTTCTAATATACCACGTATTAGTAGAAAATGTGGTGATATATGTCACCTGAAAAAAACAACCCACATTGTAGTTATATGAATTACTGGTTAGTTTTTACTGGGATAATCTCTGAAATCTGTAAGGAATCTATAGTAAATAAGCAAGATAAGTCTGTGAGCCCGTTCGCTAGCTTACAGTTTCTAATTAAAAATCCTTCGTACCCTTGGCGAATAAGAGTGTTGCGGAATTTTGTATTCGCTTCTTCCGTATTTAAAAGAACAGCCTTATCTTTCCAGGTGAGACTTCCTTTTTTTGCACGGAAATATTCACAATACTTGTCGCGATCATTCATAAACAAATCATACGAATCATCTGAATCAGATTCATAAATCTTAAGGTTTGGTTCATGAATAAAGACTTTGTAGACAAAGCCGAGTATTTGCTTGTCCATCTGAATTACCTTAGGTTCACCATCTTCCCAAAAATCCGTTTTCGATTTTTCGAAAACGGTCTCCGTTCCAACTGCATAAGACATAGCTGAGTGTAAGTCAGATGAAAACCAAAACCCAATTGTACCAATATCATTATTAACATTTTGAACTATTGATTCTTTCTTATCATATTCAAATTTTTTCATGACTCCAAAATAAACAATCATAGTATAAACCCCTCCATTCTTATCTTGCCCATAATATAGCATTCCAAATATAGAAAGAAAGTGCATTTGCATAAACTTTGTTCCGTACCGTTTTGTATTAGTTAACAATGTGTCCAACATTAGAAATGAGTTTGTAATATTACTGTAGCTTGTTCTCCACAGTTTTTTCAAAATTTCTAGTTAAGGTTGTATATATCATCTCAATCATTAGATTTAATAATATGTGGTGGTTTAACTATGATCTATAAAATTAAAAGACAAATTCACAGTTTTAACACATTTACCTTTTACAATGTAATTAGGCCACTTATGGAATGGAATAGTTTTAATAAATAATAAAGGAGGATTAGATATGGATTTATCATTTCTTGCGTTACTTTTATGTCCGTTAATGTTCATTATAATGTTTTTCATTATGAAAGGAATGCATAGTAACAAGAGTCATTCTGAACATCCCACAGATACTGCTGACTTACAAAAAAATATGTCGAAGTTAATGGAACAAAATGAAAAACTTTCAAAAGAAATTGAATCAATGAAGCGATACCGATAGCCAAATATTTTAGATAACTAGAATGATCTTTTATATGGAAGGGGTTAATGTAAATGGAACCATCTTTATTAACCATCGTTCTATTGATAGTGTTGGTCATTATGATGTTTACGTGTGGAAAAAGTATGAAAGGTAAAAATAGTGGGTGTTGTGCGCCTAAAGAAACATCTAAGACAAGTACAGATGGTTTGATTTCTAAGTTGGATCAATTAGAGAAGGAAAATGAAACTCTAAAAAAGAAAATCAATGAAGTAAAGTGAGATTAACGTAAAAAATTTGCTTTTGGGGTGAGGATTTGGATAATTATTTGTTGTTAGCAATCATTGCTTTAAAAGGAGTATGTTTATTTTTCTGCTGGAAAGCTATATCTGTATCTAGTAAACAAAAAAATACTAGATTATCAAAAGAACAAAGTGAAATTCTAACTCAAAGAATGAATAAAGCACTCGATCAAAATCAAGAATTACAGAAACAATTACAGACTTTAAAGAAATATAATGAATAATAATAAGTCATAAAAATTAGGTGCCTGAACGGAAAAGGTACCTGTTTTTTTATTATCTTCAAGGTTTTTACACATTTTTCTAGTATGGTTAACTACGAAAATGATAATGAAAGCAAATTTAATAGCTATTAACAGGAGGAATAGAAAAATGAAAAATAAGTTTATACTATTTTTACTAATTACCATGTTAGTAATCGGGGGAACGGTTATTTATATCCAACAAGACCGGAATTTAGTATTAGGTGCCCCTGTTTTTTATGTAGCAAATGCAGGAGACGGAACTATTTCTAAAGTGGATCTAGAGAAACCTGAACCTGTAGTATCCATTCCATTAAACACAACTCAGCTTTCACACGGTATTGCCATAATGCCTGATGAAAAAATTGTTTATTATGGAACTGGTTTTCAGGGGAAAAGTGTAAGAGCTCTAGATGTAAATACAGAAAAAACAATATTTGAAATCACATTTGACCAGGGCGTTCATGGTATTGATATACACCCTTCAGGAGAATATTTATATGTCTCTCTAATGGCAGGATTGGGGCAAGAAGGGGGAGTATTAGCAGTTATTAATACAAAAAACTTTGAAGAAATAGCTAGAATTACAACAGATGATGGACCAGCACATGTTAGTATAACCAACGATGGCTATCAAATTTGGGTTGCAAATGTGAATGCAAATACAATCAGTGTTGTTGATGCTTATACCTTTCAAGTGTTAGCAACTATTCCTGTTGGTGAAGTTCCCAATGAAGTAGCGGTTAGTCCGTTACTAGATTATGCTTATTCAGCGAATGTAAGATCAAATTCAATTAGTGTAATAGATATGGAGACTTACAAAGTTGTAAAAGAAATTGAAGTGGGAGCAGGAGTTCATGGAGTGACTGTAACACCAGATGGGAAACAGGTGTGGACAGCAAATAATCAATCAAATGATGTTACAGTCATTGATGTGGAAACTCTCACTGTAGTAGAAACAATAAAAACTGGATCCTATGCAAATCATATTTCTTTTTCACCCAATGGTGATTTAGCCTTTGTCACACATAGAGAATCAAATAACCTGGTTGTTATTAGCGCAACGGATTATTCTGTTATAGACGAAATGGATCTAGGGATGGAACCACATGAATTAACGCTAAAAGGGATGTTGGCTAATACTGGGATGGGTGAAAATGATAAGGACCAAAACGCTGATAAGGATGAATTCTTATACAAAGGAGAAAGTTTTGCCGAGGGTGTGGAGATTAAGGTTCAATTATTATCCCCTTATTCCACTAAAAATCAGGAATTACTCAGAGAACTAGGAAATGTAACTATATTTGATACTTTTTCATTTCTCATTGATATGACAACACATTATGGAGATTTGATGAGCCTTCCTTTTAAAGAAAGAATTGTTTTACAGAATAATGACGGATTTGAGGTGGAGGCTGTTAAATGGGTATTAGTTAATGAAGATTCACACCACCCTAAATTCATTGGTATTTTTGATAAAACAATAAATAAGAGTCCTTTATTAATTAATGATAATTCTAATTTTAAATTAGTATTTCGTCCATTTATAAATGAAGAGGAAGTCAGTGTGGAACTATATCAATACTAAAATATTTTATTCAAGGGAATGACACGGAGATGGAGAGGATTTATATGAGTAATCGCATATTACTTGTGGACGATGAACAGGAAATGAGAAAGTTATTGCGAGTTTGTCTGAGCCCTTATTCTTTTGTAATAGATGAAGCATCAAATGGGGAGGAAGTATTAGATAAGATAATTACTGAGTCCTATGACCTCATTCTATTAGATATTATGATGCCAGAATTAGATGGTTTTGAAGTGTTAAAAACGTTAAGAGAACACCTTGATAATCAAATTCCTGTAATTTTATTGACTGCATTAGGAGATACAGAGCGAATAATTGAGGGATTAAAGATAGGTGCGGATGATTATATTGTGAAGCCTTTTGAGCCTAAGGAACTAGTTGCTCGAGTGGAGTCGGTATTGCGGCGGGCGAAGCATTCAAAATCAAAACTAGAATCTTTCGTTGTTAAGAGTCTCTCATTTCAACCAAAGAACTATATAGTCTCGTATAATAACAAAGCAATACCATTAACAAAGAAAGAGTTTCAAATATTTTACCGTCTAGTTTCTAACAAGGGGAGGGTTTATAGTCGGGATCATTTGTTGGAACTAGAATGGGGAATTGAGTATGAAGGAGATACTCGAACTGTAGACACACATGTTAAGAATATTCGTGAAAAATTAAAAGGTGTAGGATACGAAAATACTATTATAGAGACGGTTTGGGGAATTGGCTATAAAGTTCCTGAGGGTACAGACTGATTATAGTATGTAACTTTACATTTGATTTAGAAATCCAGTTGGCCCAAGTGGTAATACTTCTGTTAAATATCCAGTTAAAAAATGACTATACTTATTTATATAGTCATTTTTTGTTACTGCTTTGAGGTTGTTTAGATAAGGAATTAAAGGTATAAACTTACCCATTAACTTCACCTACCCCGATTTTACTTCTTATGAAACCAAAGGGGTTCCTTGTCATCAACGTCCCCATTGTAGTTGATGAAGATCTCATCTCCTGCTTTGATGTCTGTATAAGCATAGTAGTCAAATGTATGTTTATCAAAATTTATATCATACGTAGCATTAGGTTCATACGAATGATTAAAAAGCATTCCATATCCTAAGACTATTGCTCCATGGTTTTTCCCGTATTCATATACGTAATCTGCAAGTACTGTATGTTCAATTAATTGATGCTCCACATTCGGGTAAGGAACAACGGGAGCTTCATGTATTAATTCTCCTTTTGCTATATTACATGTTGCAAATACCCCCCTTTTGAATTCTCCATCGCTAATGGGGGAAGTTTTTATCTCAATCATATTATAGATCTCCTATACTTCTGTATTTTGTTTTCAATTTTACTGTCATTAAAACAGTTCGTGGTACGTAACAAATATTTTATCATGTTTTAAAAATAAAGAACATATCACGGTTTCAGTTTATGGAATTAGATAGTTACTTACATTTCTCGCTGTTTTAGTATAAGGTGATTGAAATTCTAACATATATTGAATACTTATTTAATTTCTTGAGAAGAGAGCAAATTACGTGGTTGTTATAAGCTAAAAAAGTGGACACCAAGTACGGGTGTCCACTAAGGTTATAATACTTTAATGCTATTATGGTTAAACTTCTATTCTGTAAAATAAGGCCAACCATCTTCCCACTCCATGCTGCGAATCTGCATTCGAATAACACCATTGGCATCGCCATCATAGTAGTGGTAAATTATATAATCTATGCCAGATTCATGGAAATAGTCCTGGCCACCAGGTCCAGTTTCATTTTCATGACTATCAAGAATGATGGTGCCGCCACCTTCCATAAGTGGTACACCATCCTTATCATAATAAGGTCCTGTAATAGATTCCGAACGACCTATGGTAATTTTATACGTACTATCGAGACCTGCGCAGCAACGATCCCATGAAGTAATGAGATAGTAATAATCATCTTTTTTAAAGATGGTAGGTGCTTCAATAGGATTATGCAGTACATTTGGTCGTGAAGCGAGATCGTAGACTTCGCCTATTGGCTCCGTCATACTATCATCTAACCTTTGAAGTTTTATGCCTGTCCAATAGGAACCAAAAGTTATCCACCATTCACCTTCATCCTCCATAACAGAGGGATCAATGGCATTGAAGTCCATTCCCGATTGAGAAGTGATAACAGGGCCAAGATCTTCCCAACTGTCAAGATCTCCAGGAGTTTCTGTTGACATCACACCAATGGCCGAATTATTGGAACCAAACGAAGAAACAGCATAATACATATAAAATGTATTTCCATTTCTAGCAACTTGAGGTGCCCAAAGGTGTTCGTGATTATATTCGTGAGTCCACTCTGGAACAGGGATTTCGCCAATTGCCTCCCAAGGGCCTTCAAGAGTACCATTAGATTGGCGGAGGTAAATACCACCTGGAGTTTCGGAATTAAGAATTCCTGTTGAAACAACGTAATATGTATCTCCATCGTTAAACAAGGCAGGATCATGTGTTGGGTCGTCTATTTGTCCTGGAACAAAATCACCGTAATCTCCAATCATCTCTAATTTCCCTTGTGGAGGTGTTTCAGAGGCATCATTTGCATTATCGGAATTAGGTGCATTAGTACAAGCAATTAATGTAAGAGCTGTTATTATGATAAGTGAAAATAAATAAAGGTATTTCTTCTTCATTAAAAATATATCTCCTTTCAAAAGTGAATGTCTGTACTCGTTTCATTCTTTTTTATCATCCTCCAGTGAAAAATTTATTAATAATAACTATTCATTATTATTTACCATAGAATTCATGTAATTACAAACCAAAAGAGGTTTGCACACACGTGCTATAAAAGTTTTATTGTCCTTTTAAAAGGGTAACTTTTGCATATAAAGTGAACTCTCTATAAAAATGGATATTTCTATCAGTGTTGATGGGATTGTTGGTCAAAATTTACATGTAAAATCGTGAAGTACCTTTGTTATACGAATAGATTATGGAAGTTGTAATCGAGAGGAGGCAATTAGATGTTTTCAGAATGGCTGGAAATGATCAAAGCTCGAAAATGGATAAAAAAGAATGTTCCATTTCTTTATTCTTGGCATGCTTATGTAGGTGCTGAATTGAACCTTTTTGATATATTTAAGAAACCTTTGTCCGTTGAGGAAGCTGCGAATAGGGCTGCCGTTTCAAGGAACTTATTGAAAACTTGGGTGGAGGTTGGTGTGGTCCTAAAACACTTAAAACAAAACAAGTCTGGAACATATCAAGTGAAAAGATTGAAGTTATTTCCTAAAAAAGGCTCTCATTCAGGGGCACTTATGAAGGAAATGATGGAACTACATATCCCATCCTTACTTGATTATCCAGAGCTAATGAAAGAAGACTCCAAGCTTGTTTTCAACCATGAAAAACATGGTGGAACCGTTGCGCAAGCTTCTAGATTAATAGAACCAGTTGCGTATCCAAGCCTTAAAAAAGTAATTAGAGAAAGTAACGCAACAGCAGTAATTGATGTTGGATGTGGTTCTGGAGGCTATCTTCATAAATTGGCAAATGATCACCCAGAATTAGTAATGACAGGAATTGATAATCATCCTCGTGTTGCAGAAAAGGCAAAAGTGGCTTGTGAATCGGCTGCAAATGTTGAAATTATTCATGCGGATGTACATCATTGGAATCCACCGATGAAAAATAATGACGTTGTGATGCTAAATAATCTCCTACACTATGTAAAACCTGAGAAAAGGATTGATATTTTATCGAGAATTTCCAGGTGGATTCATCATAAAGGGAAAATCGTCCTTATTTCTCCTGTAAAGAATTCTGAATACGGAAAAGAATTCTCTTCTGCATTTAACAGCTTTTTTCATGCCCACTCTAATCTGCATCCCCTTCCAGACCAAAGGGAACTAGAAGAAATTGCCGAAGTGACCCACATGAAAATAACGCAGTTTGATCCGATAATAAAGGAAGGAAGTTGGTATTTAGTAGTGATGGAAAACTGCTAGAACACGAAAGGGAAAAAGAGTTATTGTAAAAAAATTTGGTGTGAAAAGGAGAAGAGATTAAAAAATATAACGAAAGTAGATATAATCCTTTTGGCAGGGAGAACCAAAAATAGGACAACGTGGTTGTGGTCCATGTGGGGTAGAATCCTAATAAACAAGCTATTCATGGTCAATATCAAGTCAATGATGCAACAGATTTGGGTATTCTTCTCCATTTGTTTCATTTATCCTATTAAATTATTAAGTTAGCAACTTTTTCATAATTATCGTTTTTGAAAATAGGTTTGGGTCTCCATGTTTCAACTTTAGTTCTAAGTAATCCCGTTTCACTTGTTCTAGTTCCTTCAAACAATCTTCTTTTGTATCGAAAGTAGTTTGACAACCATCTAATTCAAATATTCTTCCGTACCAATATCCATCTTTTTCTTCGATAATGTCCAAATAATTTAAAGAAAGGTATTAATCCAGATTTTTATTTATACTCATAATATATTTACCTTCCTAACCAAACATTAAGGTAACAGTTCCATCAGTGGTAGCAATTTAAATACATTCGTCTAGAAATTTAAGTCTAAATTCCTTATCCTTTTCACCATCAATTTCTGACGAATCCAGAGAAGAGAATAAGGATACGAGAGGATGTAATCTAGTATTATCCACTTTATTGTAAAATTCAGTTTTTGAAAGATATACTCGTGCTTGTTTCAGTTGATTTACGCTCAGCTTTAATTTCCTTCCATCTCCACTCCAATCATCAGGACCTGGTTCTTCTAAACCGAATGCAGAATAGAAGTGTTTTACGTTTGGGTCCATAACACGAAATGATTTACTTGCGAATGTATGACCGTCCTTCGTCTTAGCTTCAATGTAAAATCCCATTTTAAATCCTCCCTTAAAGATTCTTATATATGAAAGATATAGTACCGAAATAACCACTTTACTTCATTATAAAGCACAAAATTATGGGAGGGAATTAAGCATATATTCATTCACGGTATGGTCTTTCCAATCGGAACAAGTCTGGAGGGGGTATTGGAGTTTTTTTGGAATTATTCTAACTGTTAATGAGATTCTGTATTATAATATGTTAAATTTTTGGAGGTGAATAACTTGAGCAATAACCAGTTTAAATTAGTTAGTGTTTCTCAGATGCAGGAGATGACTGACGATGAATTAATTAATTATTCAATTGATTCTATTAGGGCGATGAAAAAATTTGAGATTGAGTTTGTTAAGGTCTCAGATGAAATTATTTCGAAATCGGATTTAAAAATTGATGATGAACTAATTACCGATTGTTTTGATTTTAGTAGTCAGCATAACTGTAAATATAAATATTTTTATTATAATGAAATGGAGCGAGACAGATATAAGAAGAGATATTTTGGAGTAAAAAAGCTGCCATCAAAAGATGTATTTTTACAAGTAGTAACAGAAAAAGTCGCTAAACCATTTGGCTATTTTAAAATAGAGACAATGATAAAGAATGTGGATAGAAAATTTAATGATGTAGTCTATGAGAATTTAAAACCTGATTTTAAGAATATCGATAAGAAAGAGTTTATTTATGACTACAACTTAGTACATCAAAGTAAACGATTAAATAAAGAAGGCGAGGGTCCAGATGTTTATTACATTCCTCTTCCAAAAAACACTACAAAAGACGATGCGCGATGGGATATCCTGGATGAAAGGGAAGGGATGATTAGGGAGTTGGAAAGGAAAGTTCGTCAGTTGGATGAAGAATTCACCGATAATCTTTACGACTGGTATTTGGAATCACGTAAGCTTTGGAAGGAGACTGAAAGTTATCCAACTATAGAAAATTACGATAATTTCTTTATTTACTTCAATAAGATAGTAAATAAAATCAAGGAACGTTTGGGAGTTAAAGTTTGTCTATCGCATATTACAATCGAAGAGTACGATTTTTTAATTGAGCATATAAAGAAAATGCTAAGGCACATTAATGGTAATTTAATTATTACCAAAAGCGATTTGATACGAGGTGATGAGACTGAATTGAGATTAGAAGTTACTGAGGATTTGAGAGGACAGGGGACGAATGGAAACAAACTTTTCCTATATCTTAAAAGTGAGGCAGAGAAGCAATTAAGATTTTTAATGCCTTTTCGAGAACCAAAAGATAAACAAGTTCCAGGAGAATTAAAGATAATCTTTACTGATGGATTTTTTATAGATGATACTAGTAATAATAAAGCAGAGTGGAAGATATACCTCACCCCAGCTAGTATAAACAAAATGCGTTTCTTTACCAAATATTCCATAACTTTGGATGAACTAGAGAATATACCTGGCAAAGTACTTGAAGAGTATAAGAAATTAAATTAACCACCAACTTTTGGTGGTTTTTTACACTTTTTAGTAATTCATCATACAATTTATATGAATTATATTAATAAGAACATACCGTTCTTTTCTCGACTTTACCTAGTCGATTATATTTTTTCAGTTTTACTTACTAAATAACCGACAATATAGAATGGAGGATATTTCATTGAAACCACATAATTGCATCTTAATTGGAGGAAGCAGACAAATGTCAAGACGATTAATAAATTAGCTGTCCTAAGTGATTAGAAGTTTCATACATTGTTACATCTTAAAAATGTGACATTAGAATCATCATTGAGAGACGCTCAATTGTGTGCATCACAAGTTCTTTTAATAGCGTAGTACCTTATCAGAATGTAATAAACATAACATTAACTATTTCTGTTAGGAGAAGATAGTTCAGATATTAGTCCCCAATAACAAACAGTCTCTAGCAAAAACATAAAACATGTAAACTGGAGTGAGGGTGTAGGTTAGTCGACTGAACTAAAGTAATTTTTGTAAAAAATGATTTTTAGAATAGGAGTGTAGCAATTAAGTCATTTTGTTGTTCAACCAAATTAATAAGGGAATCGAACTGTAGAACACACGTAGATTCGGAACAATAGAGTGAGGAAGAGCAATATAAGATTTGGAAGATAATTAGAGTAACAAAAATTCAATACCTTGATGTATCGGAATGTTATCTAGAGTGTCTGTGTCGGTCCAGACGATAAAATACGATGCGGTATAAAAAGATGCATTTCGAAAATTTTCATAGTTTTTGCTGGTTTCTAAAAATAAATCAGACGTTTTACCCCGCGAAAACCTGTGCATAGGGTAGGGGAGGGTTATAGGCGTAGTGCACCTATAGGCTCAGTCAATGTGCATTTTAAGTAAAAATTGGCTATCGCAACAGTAGGGTATTTCACTTGGAATTCATACAGTCTTCGTACGTAGAAATGTTTCTATGTAGGAACAATGTATGAACGATTAGGTACACTACTGGCAATGGTGATGGTTCTATTGGACAAGTAATAGAACGCGGAACTACATTTCGATACATCTTGAGAGTGGGTAGGATAAAAGGGGGCAGCTTTTCACATCTTCCTGAAGAAGATGTGATCTCTTGAACTTGGGAGAAGAAGGTTTTGTCAGTCGGAAGGGTGGAATAAACCTTTTGAGGAAACCGAAGGTTCTCCGAAAAGTTTATGGAACCCTGTAGTCTGACTGAACCATTCTTCGACAAGGTAGTTTTTGCCACGCGATTTTGGAGCAAAATCTACTCTCATTGCTTTGAATGTGTTTTAAGCTTTAAAATAATTTATGTTACTAGAGCTTATCCTCTAGTGTTGAAGTTACATAAAAGCTATTTAGAATTGTTAAGGTTTGTACATGTTAAAATAGTTATAAATATTGTAAAATTTAGGGGATTATCACTTTTATAAATAAAGAAATGTATTTTATTAAAACAAAACACAATTTTAAGTAGCACAGATTGAGCGATGTTTGGTTTATAGACTTAATCTATAAAATCTGATTTTCAAGGTGGGAAAATAAATGTTTTATGAGAACATAAATTTATTTGGAATTATAACATTCGAACCTTCTAATTACTCTAATATTATAAAATTAATTAAAGACTCTAGAGCATATGTATCATATATTGATTCAAAAAATGATACAGGAACAATTAATAAAAGGTATGAAAATTATGTGGTTCTAAAGCAAACAGCATATACGGTAAATGCTCCAAAGAAGAATCAGGACCCAAACATCAAAACAATTTACTCAACTATAATGCCAAGCGATATAAGTCAGGAACAGATTTTTCATTTTATGGAGAATCATGGATTAAAAGATGATTTCGAATATGATTACGATATTCAGTTTAAAGATGCCAATTCCTACATAGCTACTCATATTGTTAAACCAATTGAATATAGTGTTTTTAATACAGCAATAGATTTGGATAATAATTTTGAAAACCTTAATAGGCAATATCTCAATGATGACTTCTTATTTAGTAATTATCAAAGATTTATATTACTCCCCTTCTTAGGGAAATATGAAGGGAATTTCGTTAAACCCATTGTTATAGCTAACGTTTATAGTGCTGGAATAATTACTGTTCAAGTTTCAATTGGATTCACAAAAAATAAACCAGAGTTACCTTTTGATTCCCCTAATTCAGTAAAACTGGAAGATGTTGAATTTTATACATTAAAGGATTCCTATTCATCAAGGGATTTCTGGATTAGAGATAAGAAACAGAATGTATCGGTGTACCAAATCCTTGATTACTACACTAAACAATTAGAATATATCTGTCGGAAACAAGAATTAAAAATACATTCCCAAAAACAAATAGCTTGGGTTTTCGGTGATTTCGAGCGTAACAAGAGACCTAATCACATAGATTTTGTAGATAAAAATAAAAGTTTATACGTTTCTTATCTTATTAACGGTAAAAAACAAAATGTCGACAGAATGACTAATGATAGCATCGATGAATACCTTAAAAATACTATTATTGAAAAATATAAGAGTATGCATTTTTATTGTTCTGAAGTTATTTCTTTACTGAGTTTTTCGTACTCTGCATTTCATGGAGATGCTACAAGTAGATTAACAGAAATAGAAAAGGAATTAAAAAAAGAAGGTCTTTATGACGATGTGATAGGTGAGATTTATAAAGAGGAATGTTTATTTACAATGTTTGAATTTCTAAGATTCTATGAACTTACCTTCATAAAGAGATTTTATGCACTTAGGCTACTTAATAAACTATCGAAGAAATCAATAAAATCATTAAAAGATTATAATTCTACCAGAAATGAATTTACTTCCCTAAAAATAAATTATGACCAGCAACTTCTTTTTAAATCGTATGGTAGCCCTATGAACCTTTATGGGAAATTATTAGATAAATCTGGTACAGAAAAAATTGTAGAAAAAGTAGAAAAATTGTTTGTTAACGCACGCGAGGATGTAAATAGTACGAGGGAGTTTGCGATAAAGCAATCAGAAACATATATTCTAATAATGACATCTATTCTAACAGTTTTACTAGGTTATAGGGGAATTAAATATTTAGTAGAAGATTTTTTAGTGAATTTACCGTTCGGTATTGGAGTTTTTTTTGCTTTGCACCCGCTTAGATGGACTGTTTCTTTATGGATAATTTTATGCATTAGTATGGTATTGCTAAATATTCTTAGATACAATGCTATAAAAAAATAAGTATAAGTCATTACCCGTAGATATTTCCTCTCGTCGAGTATACCTAAACCGACTATTCTTAATTAATTTACCATCTTTCTGATATATGAACTATAATATTCCAGATGTTTTTAGGGAGGTGGTAATTTTGGATTTTACAAAATTAGATAATGTTTTTAAATGGATGAAAGCGAACAAAGTAACAGGTATGTCTAAAAAGAAAAAAGATAATGGTTCTGGATTTTCAAATGGAACGAATAGTAAGTACAAATATGAGCTTCATACAATGTATAACTATATGGAAAATCATTGGGGTGTAACCGATTTTGCAAAGTTAAAACAAAAGGATTACTTTAGGTATTATGATGAAAGAATTAAAGAATACCATGAAGGTAATACTAGCGTAGCTTATCATTTAAGAGGATTAGACGATGCTATGGCTGCTTTTAATCATTATTGTGTAAATGCTGGGGAATTTCAATATAAACTTAAATTCCCTAAAAAAGAGAAACTATCACATTTGATGGATGAGATGAATGTATATAGAAAAGCGAAAGATTCTTCTGTTATGGCGGCGAGTAGAAAAGATGTTGTAGCTGTTTGTACCTACCTTAGAGAGATGAAAACACAAGCTGGCTCTGTGGCAGCGGATGCTCTATGGGGGGAGTTCTTAACTGGGAGAAGAATAAATGCTCAGTTGCGACATAAAGTAGGAAATTTTAATGAAGAGGAAGGTTCTTTGACTTCTTGTGGAGATAATGGTGGGAAAGATAACTTTGGATTCTTGCGTTCAGAAGCTATTGAACATTATTCGAAGTTATGTGAGGGGAAAAGGGACGGTTCGCCAATATTGACCATTCAGTATCAACTTGGAACTAAGGCAGGACAAGATAAATCAATTGAAAAGATGAGGGTCCATATTTCGGAGTTAATTAAAACAGCCTCAGATACATTAATAGAAGAAGGTAAGCTTGATAATCCAGTGACTAGCCACAGCGCGCGTAAAGGTTTCGCCCAAGAGGAAGCATTTCACTTATTACATAAAACAAAAAAAGAATTGGAGAAAGAGCTAGATAAGATTGCCGGACAAGACCCCAAACTGAAAAGTAAATTCAATAATGTTCTCAAGAATATTAGGGATAAATTCAAGAATCCTAAAAATGCAGCTAAAAGGGAATTTACAAAGAAAGAATTAGTTTCCTTACTAGTAAGCGTTAGCATTAGCCATTCGAGGATAGATGTAATGAGGTATTACTTGACCAAGGAGTTTTGGAAGGGGGTTGAAGAGAATCACAGGGACCTGTTAAAGAATAATCCGAATTTATAAAGAAAGCTACCATATACACTGGTAGCTTTCTTTGAGGTATTAAAGTTCTTAATATTCATCAAGATAACATCCCATTATCTTGATGAAATCATTGAAAAGATATTTGAGATAGATAACACAACATATCTCGAAAAAGTAATATAGTACAGTGTAACTCCCTGAAAAATTGCTTGGAGGAAGAAAACCTCCATCATTCTTTGGAGGCGAATAACAGTTTTTTTCTATAATATTTGAATAAAAGGTTTTGTGTATTACAAAATGTGCGAATTTTCGATATAATAGTAAATATTGGGTTTGATTCCATGTTGTTCAAATAAAAATAAACTAATATTATTGAAAGGATGAGTAATATGTCAGTACAGGCTTATCCAACAAAAATAGAAAACAAAGAGTTGGAAACACTTATATCCAAAAGTTTACTGAGATTTTATTACAATTTAGATGTCTATGCTAAACAACTTGTAGATGAAGAAGATAACGTTGTATATAATACCGTTTATAAAAAGATTGATGCTACGACAATTCGATATATGATTAGAAATAAACAAGGGTTAATGACATATCAACAAAAGTTTGAAAAATTAAGATGGATTTGTTTAGATTTTGACATTAGAAAAAACTATATAAATGATGATTTTGATTATTTTAATGATAATAGTTATAGGAAATTACTAGAAGAGGAAGTAAAAGAAGCTATAGTGGTATTAAAGGAATTAAATATAGATTATATATTAGAGTTTTCCGGGAACAGAGGGATTCATATTTGGATATTTCTTAATGAAGAAGTTAATAAATATGTTGGCTTTTTGCTTATAGAAGGGTTAATAAAAAAAATAGATTTTAAATGTATAGGCAAAGAAGATAGTCCAATAACTTTAGATAAATATCCTAAAAATGGTAAGGCAAAAAGTAACTCAATTGGTTTGGGGGTTAAAATCCCTCTATCTTTTCATTTGAAAAGTAATGCATATTCTTATGTTATACAAGACATTAATGAATTGGAGAAAATAACACATTTATCTGACGAATTTTTACAAAAACAGGTAGAGGCAATATTTGCAATTAAGGAAGTTAATGTACATGAATTATATGAAATACTAGAAATTAATAATCTGTCTGAAGTGAAAGAATATGATGATATTGTAGGATTTACGAATAGGAATCTTGAACTTGATGACATAATTTCTTCTCTGTCAAAGTGTGAAATTTATGATTACATTTTTTCTAAAGGAATCCCAAACTTAAGTGAATTTGACCGAACGGTGATTACTGGTACTTTAATAAGAATTAGTAACCCAGAGAATCCCCAGTTAGGCAAGGACTTATTAACTAAATATTTTTCAAGTGATTCCAAAATATACAATGAAGAAGTAACTGAAAAAAAATTAGATATACTAGGTAATTTATATCCTCCGAGCATAAAGTATTTGGAAGAAAAATACAACTTAAACTGTTCGTATTGTAGAGATAATAATATAAATAATGTCCTTGAACTTTTAAAAGATTCAGATTTGTCGGTTGAGGAGAATTGTGAAGAAAGAGTTTTTTTCCAATGGGTAATAAATTCAGAAAAGAAATATCTTACTCAGAATGATGAAGTTCCACTTAATTTTATTTACGATGAGTTGGGCTGTTTAAATGAAGAAGAATTATTGAAATGCTTTATTTCTATAAAACAGGGGGTATACCCAGAAGCTGAAATGTTTGAATATCTAAGAAAAGAAGATAAGGAAAAAGTTAGAAAATTATATTCTCTTTCAGCTAAGGATAGAGTTCTAACCACATATGCAATGTTCGAGATTAATAAAATATTATATGGTCAGTATTCAAGTAATAGCTATAGTTATAGGCTAAATTATGATATGAACAAAAATGATATTTTTATTAATTGGAATAGTCTTTGGCTAAAATATGTTAAAGATATAGAAG